>PLQW01000269.1 GCA_003160215.1 Acidobacteriaceae bacterium | reverse complement strand
TCACGAATAATGCGGACTAGCCAAACTGGCGGGTGGTCCACCCTAACACGTCACCTTCCCAAACCTGGGGTGCCCCACTCATTTCTGCCGTTGGAATGAGTGGGATTCGCTTTTTCCCGCCCCGGCAGTTCATAAGATCCATCTTGATCTCCCACACATTCGAAAACCGCGAATGTGTGGGGCACCAGGCGTGTGTCCTTAGCCAGTTGCCAGTGAAAAGCAGATCCCTCGCTCCGCTCGTGATGACAAACGACAGTTGTCAGTGGCGAAAACCCCCGCCCTAGCCAAAAGATGGCCTAGAACGGTGCACCCGGCTCCGGTGGTGTCGCCCTTCGGGCTATTTGCCGCCCACGAGTTCCATTAGTTCGGACTGCGCGTGGCCCCAATCCTCATCAGCACGGTTGTGGATGCTGCCGCGAGACTCGTAGATTTGGTAAGCGCGGGTCCGTATCGCGTCTTCCGAGAAGGTAGTGGCTGAATCGTTCTCGAAGGCTTTAGGCTGTTTGGAGGGGTCAGACTTCTGGCTAACGCGAACTTTGGGATTAGACACTATAACTCCTTATGACTGCCACGACTAAGAGGAGAAAACTCCAGAACGGCTGACCTAGTTCAGGGGGATCTGAATGAGAGGTAGGAAATCTCTCTCGCTTTCGATGGCACGCTGAGTAACCGCTATTGTCTAAGTTTGACAATGCTGAGGCAATCAGGTATAGTTGAAATTGAGGTTAGTTTCCACCCTCGCCTCTTTCAGGTTCCCTGAATATAAGTCAGCCCATCTGAAGTTCGCTTCTTCTTATATGCGACGCAACCTTTTAGGAGGTTGAATATGTACGCACGTAATATCTCTTTTCGCCTGAAATCGAACATGCAGTCTGATTACACCCGCACATTCGAGAACCAGATTCTTCCTTTGCTGCGCAAGCAGAAGGGCTTCAAAGACGAAATCACGCTGTCCAACACCGGCAGCCAGGATGCGGTTTCAATCAGTCTGTGGGAGCACAAGAACAATGCGGACGATTACAATACCAACACCTATCCAGAAGTGTTGAAGACCCTGGCGAAGGTAATCGATGGAACGCCGAGAGTCCAGACGTTTGAGACGGTCATGTCGACCTTCCATAACGTCCCCGTAGCTGTGTAAGGTCTGCGAGCCTGTCGCACGGGAAGGCGGCTAATCCTGCCTTCCCGGACTACACCGTTTCTAAAGGACCACCACAACCGGCGAGCATTCCCGCTTGTCGCACCTTGGTTGTAAGAGCGTGATTGATATATGTATGCCATCGATCGCGCATGAAGGATGACAACCATGCATCTATTCCAAAACGCAGAAACTATCGATCGTCTGGTAAAACAGGGCGAATTCGTTTTGAAAACCTACCACACCGAGTACGATGAAGACCCGGCAAGCTTCCATGCTGAGTTCCTCCGTGGTAGCCTCGCAGGCTGGCGCAGCACGGTACACACGTTGTACGGCGATTGCGCGGAAGAGATTATTGATCGCGTTTTGATCAAGACACGCTTGGCCATTCCGGGGGACGAAATGCGATACGGCGCCGCCCATGGCCTTTGAAGCCATTCTGGCCGAAGCCTAGTGCCCCAGGTTCGCCCTTCTGTTGGGCTAACCTGGGATCGCTACACTCGGCACCCAGAAGGATTAGGTCGGAAAGTGGTGAGTTGAAAATGTCCGGTAGTCCGGCCCGAAACTTCCTCTGCCCGAGTTAGCGTCCAAAATACGGACGCGAACCTGTGGCACCACGCTTTGGGAGATTTTGGTTACCTTCGTTCTGCGGAATGCGTTTTCTCCTCGGCCCTGCTCCGGTCCACAAAATAGAATGGGTAGTGCTGGAGTCAGCCTCCAGCGCTGCGAATGTCCGCCTGCGTTATGTAGCCGTGATAGTGAACGGCTTGCGGGCCGCAGCAGGGACCTTTGAAAATCAGCCGCCCGGGAACCTGTTGGAGCACCGATAAGTGTCTTGTTCGGAATATCTTGCGCGTATCTGCTTTAGATAGAATATCTTGCCGGGAATCGCACAAGATATTCAGCAGCAAGGACTTACGGCTGCGCGTAAATCGCGTGTTATGAATATTTTGCGGGCAAAATATTGAAAACAAAGATGCAGAAATGCCGGGGGGAGGGGGTATTTAGCGGCGGGTGCTGGGTAAAGCTTTTTAGATGCTCCGAGTCGGCGGGTGGGCCCACCCCTTCGGCTTGAGCGGGCTTCTCAGACATGGGTGCCCCATCCTTCTCGCCCGCTTTTGGCGAGAGAGTGGGCACTATTTCGTGACCGCCTCATACCCACCCTGTCGCTGCTCGACAAGGGTGGGGCACCCACCACTTGTCGGTTGTCAGTAAGAAAGAACAGCAGGTCCCTCGACTCAAGTCTAGCGGCACCATTTTACTGGCTACCATCGCATCTTGTTCATTCCCGTTTCAACCTGCCCCAGCAGGTCCGTTGCTCGGGATGACAACCGTTGGCGGATGCCTGCTACTTCTTATCGTTCCGCGCGCGGTTCTTGATCCAGATCGGCGTACCCACAAAGCCAAATGCCGCGCGAATCTGGTTCTCCAGAAATCGCTGATACGAGAAGTGCAGCTTCACCGCGCGGTCGGTGAACAGGATGAACGTGGGCGGCGACACCCCTGCCTGCGTCATGTAAAGAATCTTGACTCGCTTCGCCATCGGGACCGAAGCCCGCTCAAAATCGACCTTAGCCAGAAAGCGGTTCATCTCACCGGTACCGATACGCTTGCGCCTCTCCCGCGCCACCAACTCCAGCGTGGAAAAAACTTTGTCGAGATTTCGTCCGGTCGTCGCGGAAACAAACAGCACGGGAGCGTACGACAGAAACTTCAGATGCCGCCGGACCTGCTCTTCGTAAACGCTGCGGTCGGCGGGAGGCTTGCCGTCGGTTCGTTTGTCGGTCACCAAATCCCATTTGTTGATGACGATGATTACCGACCGTCCGCTCTCGTGAGCGTAGCCGGCGATGGTCGCGTCACTGGCCGTGACGCCTTCCACGGCATCAATCAACATCAGCGCAACGTCGGCGCCTTCGAGATGTTTGCGCGCCATCACCACCGAAAGTTTCTCGGCCATCAGTTCGGTCTTGCCTTTGCGGCGAATACCGGCAGTGTCGATGAAGCGGTACTCAAGCCCATCGCGTTCGATCAGTTCGTCCACCGCATCGCGCGTGGTGCCAGCGATCGGAGAAACGATCGCGCGCGAGGTTCCAGTCAGGGCGTTCAGCAGCGTGGATTTCCCAACATTGGGCCGGCCGATGATCGCGACTCGGGTCTCGCGTGGAATTTCGGGTTGTTCCTCGCCGTCCTCAGACTCTTGCTCCTCGCGCGGCGGTGCGGTCTCCTCGACTGCGGCCTCCCGCGCCGGCATCACGCTCAGAACGTGCTCCAGCAATTCGGCAATGCCGTTGCCGTTTTCCGCGGAGATGGGAAACAGTTCCCGGATACCGAGACTGCGGAATTCCTCAGCGTAGGGCTCGAGCTGCGGCGTGTCGGCTTTATTCACGGCCAGCAGCAGAGGCTTGCCGGTGCGCAGCAGCAGACGCGCAAGATCGATGTCAGGAGACGCCAACTCCGTGCGCCCATCCACCACCAGGGCGATCACGTCGGCCTCTTGCAGCGCCACCCGCGCCTGCCGGAAGATTTCCGCCGGAATTAATTGCGGGTCATCAGGAACGATGCCTCCGGTGTCGACCACGCGAAACTTCTTGCCAATCCAATCAACATCGCCATAGATGCGATCGCGGGTGATGCCGGGCTCGTTGCCGACGATGGCGCGCCGCGACCCGACTAGCCGGTTAAAGAGCGTGGACTTACCGACGTTAGGCCGGCCCACAATCGCCAGCGTGCCGACGGTAGGTGGTTCACCCTGTTCGGCAGTCCGGCTGGACTCAAATTGCATTCGACGATTCACTAAGACTCTTTCCGCGGCGATAGCTCCAACAGCGATTGCCCCTAGCGGCTATTATAGGGACAAGACTCCTCGCGTCGTGTCCTCCAAACCACAATCCGCCGCACTGGCTGCGCGCTTGCCGTCGCTGTATCAGTTCTTCGGCCCGGGCGGCGTGCTGGCGCGCACTCATCCGGCGTACGAGTTCCGCCGCGGGCAGCTCCAAATGGCGGAGGCTGTCGAGCAAGCGCTGACCGAGCGCCGGCACTTGATTGTCGAGGCCGGCACGGGTACCGGCAAGACGCTGGCATACTTGCTGCCCGTCATTCGTTCCGGCAAGCGCGTCATCATCTCGACCGGCACCAAGACCTTGCAGGAGCAGCTCTTCTTCAAAGATGTTCCCTTCTTGCGGGAGCACCTCGGCGAGCTGCGCGTCTGCTACATGAAGGGCCGTGGCAATTATCTGTGCCGCAAGAAGCTTTACGACCTCACCGATCAGCCAGTGCTGAACGGGCTGGAAGAGATCAACCAGTTTCGCATCATCAGCGACTGGGAGAAGACCACCGAAACTGGCGACCGCGCGGAGCTGGCCGAACTGCCGGAGAACAGCCATCTTTGGCCCAAGCTCGACGCGCGCACCGACCGCTGCATCGGCTCCCAGTGCCAGCAGTTTGACCGCTGTTTCATCACCGAGATGCGCCGCCGCGCCGCCGAGAGCGACATCATCATCGTCAATCATCACCTGTTCTGCGCGGACCTGGCGATCAAAGCAGCCAAGGACCGTGCGCCCGACGCCGGTGTTTTACCCGACGCCGGTATCGTTGTTTTTGACGAAGCTCATGAGCTGGAGGATGTCGCCACCAACTACTTCGGGGTCACGGTCTCGAATCTTCGGGTTGACGAATTGCTCCGCGACGTCGAGCACACCCTGCGGCGGGTGGATGTGCCGCTCACCGATATTCTCAAGGTGTGCAACGGGATCAAGGACCGGTCGCAATTCTTCTTCTCCTTGCTTCCGCCGGGCGAGGGGCGCTTCGCGTTCGAGAACCGCCCGGAGTTCCTGGAAGAGAATGGCGACGAGTATCTTGGCCTGCAGAATTCGCTGCTGCATCTGTACACCGAACTGCAAGCCATTCCCAATAAGCCCGACGAGGTGCACGCCCTGGCCCGGCGGGTGGAAGAGTTGCGCGTCAACTTGGGATTCATCCTGGAGGGCGAGGAGCGCAACATCGTCTTCTGGATCGAACGTCGCGGCGATCGCCGCGGGGGACGCAGCGCGCAGCAAAACGTATTTCTCCAGGCCACGCCGATCACGGTATCGGACATCCTCCGCACCACGCTCTTTGAGCACCTGGAGTCGGCGGTGCTCACCTCGGCAACGCTGGCGGTCGCGGGAGGCTTCGAGTACATCCGCAACCGCATCGGCATCGAGCACGCCCGCGAGCTGGTGGTCCAATCGCACTTCGATTATGAGAGCCAGGCGCTGCTGTATGTTCCGTCCGATCTGCCCGACCCGCGCGAGGCACAATTTGTCGAGCGCGCGTCGCAACGCGTCAAGCAACTGCTGGAGATCACGCGCGGGCGCGCGTTTTGTTTGTTCACCAGCTACGCGCTGATGCATCAGCTCTACGAGCGATTGCTTGGCGAGTTGGAGTTCCCGATGCTGTTGCAAGGCACAGCGCCGAAGAACGTACTGCTCGAGGAGTTCCGGCTCACCCCGAATTCAGTCCTGTTTGCGACCTCGTCGTTTTGGCAAGGGGTTGACGTGCAAGGCGAGCAGCTTAGTTGCGTCATCATTGACAGGCTGCCTTTCGCAGTGCCCAACGATCCCGTGGTGGCCGCGCGAATCAAAGCCATTGATGAAGAAGGTGGCAATGCCTTCTTCCAATACCAGGTGCCCAGTGCCGCTCTTTCGCTGAAGCAGGGATTTGGCAGGCTGATCCGTTCGCTGCACGACCGCGGCCTGCTCTGCCTGCTCGACAATCGCATCCTCAAGAAGCAGTACGGGCGCGTGTTCCTCGACAGCCTGCCGAGGTATGGGCGCACGACGGACATCAGGACTGTGGAAGAGTTTTTCGGAGTCGGCGCAGGAGAGCGATAGAGATTAGTCTGTACCGCCCCTAAAGGGGCTCGGCCTTTATCGCCTACTTACCCACCGCTCCCGCTGTGGGCTACTCAGTTTCGCCTCTGCGAGGCTCGGACGTTGGAAATTTGTCCTGTTCCGCTTTGGTTGATCGCATTCGTTTCTGCGGAGCTTTGATTTATGAGGCTCGTCGAGTAAAATCCTCATCCCAGTTGGCCGACGAGAAGCGACTTGGCGGCTTCGAGAGCAGAGATCGCAGCCTCGCGCGTAACTGTGGGAAAGTCATCAAGGAACTCCGCTATAGTCTGGCCGCCTTCCAGATAGTCGAGCAAGGCCTGGAACGGAACGCGCGTACCGCGGAAGACTGGTGTGCCTCCGAGAATATCGGGGTCCTTCACGATGACTTGGTTAACCAACTGCATGGCCCCTATCTTACGTCCAAACACGCTAAAATAGTAACTTCGCTGTAACTCGCCTATTTGCGCTGTTACGGCCGGAGCCCATGTTCGAAGTCACTGTAGAAGACACCTTTTCCGCGGGACACTACTTGCGCAACTATCGCGGTAAGTGCGAGAAGCCCCACGGACACAACTACCGGGTTCGCGTCACCCTCAGCGGCGAGACCTTGGACCACGCCGGGCTGCTGCTGGACTTCAAGGACCTGAAAGACGTTTTGCGCCCGGTGATGAATTATCTCGACCACCAGATGATGAATGAGTTGGAGCCGTTCACCACCATCAATCCGTCGGCGGAAAACCTGGCCAAGTATTTCTACGATGAGACCAACTCGCGGTTGAAACAGGGCACCAATGGCCGGGTTCGGGTGAAGGACGTCACCATCTGGGAGACCGACACCACCACCGCGCGGTATAGCGAATAGCCGCCAGACATGACGTCGCTCGGGATCTGAAAGCTTAATTTTGGGCCGCTTGCGGCACGGCTCAAGAGGGTGCTGCAAAAGTGGCGACAGCAGATCCCGAGCCGACTGCAGTCGGCTCGNNCTAAAGGTGCGCCCCTTCAAAACAGTGCAGATCATCGAGGTTTACAAATCGCTGCAGGGTGAGTCCTCCTACACCGGGCTGCCCTGCGTGTTTGTGCGGCTGGCGGGATGCAATCTGCGCTGCACCTGGTGCGATAGCGAGTACACCTTCAAGGGCGGCCTGCGCATGAGCCTGGAGGAAATCGAGAGCGAGGTGCATCGTCTCTCGCCGGAGGGCGGTCTGGTCGAAATCACCGGCGGCGAGCCGCTATTGCAGGAACGCGAAGCCGTCGCCCTGATGGACCGGCTGCTGCCTCGATACACCGTACTGCTGGAGACCAGTGGCGAACGGCCCTTGGAACGCGTTCCCGCGGGAGTGGTAAAGATCGTGGACGTAAAGTGTCCTGACTCCGGCGAGGGCGATACGTTTCGCATCGAAAACCTTAATGCGCTGGGCCGCCAGGATGAGCTGAAATTTGTCATCGCCAGCCGTCAGGACTACGAATTCGCGCGCGACTTCATCCGGCAGCATGTGCTGAATACGCGCGCCGGTACCGTGATTTTGTCCCCGGCGTTTCGTAAGGACGCAGCGGGAGGCCGCGATGTTTCGCATTGCATGGTTGACCCGCAGCACCTGGCCGAATGGATGCTGGCGGATGGACTGAACGCCCGTCTGGGGTTGCAAATTCACAAGTTCATCTGGGAGCCTTCACTGAAGGGCGTTTAGAGACCGGAATTGCTATGCACGATCAGGCAGCACAGGTGGTGGTGGCGCTCAGCGGTGGGATGGATTCCTGCGTCTGTGCGGCTCTCGCGGTGCGCGACTTCGGAGCGAACGCGACCGCCGCGCTTCACATCAGTTACGGGCAACGCACCGAAGGCCGGGAACTGGCCGCGTTCCAGGCGATTTGCGACCGCTTGCAGATTCGCCAGCGTCTCAGCGTTCGGACCCCGTTCTTTCGCGCGATTGGCGGTTCCGCCCTGACGGACGACAAGATCTCGATTCCCCATGCTGGCCCGGAGATCGGCGCGCATATACCCGTTACTTACGTTCCTTTTCGCAATGCGCACTTCTTGTCGGCGGCTGTGAGCTGGGCCGAGGTGCTGGGCGCGGCCCGGATTTACATTGGGGCAGTGCAGCAGGACAGCTCCGGCTATCCCGATTGCCGTCCCGAGTTTTATCAGGCATTCAACGAAGTCATTCGCAGGGGCACCAAAGAGGGAAGAATTCGGGTCGAAACGCCGTTAATTGCCTTACGAAAGGCCCAGATTGTGACGCTTGGCCTTGAATTGGACGCTCCGTTCCATTTAACTTGGTCATGCTACGGCGCGGAAGATCGGGCTTGCGGCACTTGCGAGAGTTGCGTGTTGCGCCTGCGCGCCTTCGAGGCGGCTGGTGCACCTGATCCTATTTCTTATGCGTCGCAAACGGCGACTCAGTTGCGAAGTTCGTCACCCTTGCTGTAGTGAAGCAGTCATCATTCAGTTTCATGGGTTGGAGGAAAAATGAAGAAACATCTTGCTCTTGTCATATTGCTGGCATTCGTGGTCGGGATGTGCGCGGCCCCGGTGTGGGCGCAGTTCACGGGTACAGTTAAGGGCGTTGCCAAGGATGAAAGCGGGAAGCCGATCGAAGGCGCTACAGTGGAGATCTCCAATGCCGAAAATGGCAGGAAGGTCAATCTGAAGACCAATGCGAAAGGCGAGTATTTTTCGATCGGGGTTCCTCCTGGTACTTACAGGTTCAGCCTGATAAAAGACGGCAAGGTGATCGACTTTTTCGACAAAGTGCCGGTCATAGCCGGCGACGAGCGGAAGTTGGATTTCGACCTCGCGAAGGACAACAAAGCGCAGGCTGGCATCTCTGAGGAGCAGCAGAAAAAAATTGCGGAGGCCCAGAAGCAGAACGAAACCATCAAGGGCCTGAATGTGCAATTGGCACAGGCGAGGCAACTGGAAGCGGCTGGCAATTATGACCAGGCCATTGCCATTCTGCAGCAAGCCGCTCAAACCGATCCCAAGCAAGACCTGATCTGGGGAAGCCTGGGCCAGTCACAGCTCGGAGCCAAGAAGTATCCCGAGGCCATGGAGTCTTATCAAAAGGCGATTGCGATCAAACCAACTTCTGGCAGCTATCATGCCGGACTAGCCGACGCTTACGCCAGGTCGGGCCAGACCGACAAGGCCGTGCAGGAGTGGGCTACCGCCGCGCAGAATGATCCCCCCAACGCCGGATCGTACTACTTCAACGAAGGCGCCGTGCTCACCAACACGGGCAAGGTGGACGAAGCCATCGCGGCGTTCGACAAGGCGCTGCAGGTCGATCCCACCCGTGCCGATGCCTACTACTGGAAGGGCGTCGACCTGATGGGCAAAGCCACGACCAAGGGCGACAAGATGGTCGCGCCCGAGGGCACCGCCGAAGCTTTCAATAAGTATCTGGAACTGGCGCCCACCGGCGAGTACGCCGACCCCGCCAAACAGATGCTGGCTACCATTGGCGCTCCCGTCGAAACCACTTACGGAAAGAGCAAAACCGCTCCCAAAAAGAAGCCGTAATTGCAGTCGCTTTCCTTCTCGCAAGGGCGGCTACGTGCCGCCCTTTGCTTTTGGCGTAAGCGGCGGCTGAAAAAAGCGACGTTCGAATAGTACGGGCCATGTTCGGGTAGTGCGGACCTTCACCTGGATTATTCATCTGATTCGGTAGCTAAAGACAGCAAGCTTTGAAAGGGCGCGGCTTGAAGCCGTGCCCTTTCAAAGCTTGAGATCCTCATGAATAATCCAGGAGGGTGATTCCAAGAGTTACTGTATCCTGCGAGCACGGGTAGAGCGGCGCTTTAGCGCCGCGTTCGCTGCGGACAAATCAACCGCTTGAGCCGCTGCGGTCATGACCGCAGCGGGCTCAAGCTCTTATTGTGCAGGGCGATCTTGAACGCCAGCCTGAAGGCTGGCTCTACCCGTTCTACGGCGAATTCTCAAACGCAGCTAACGTTTCACGGATTGCGGTGCGGAAGTCTCGTCCTGTTGCGCCGTCAGCCTGGCGTTATTGCGCTGCGCGATCGTCCGCTTGGCGTTCTCCGCTAACTGCTTCGCCTGGGGTAGCAGTTCCAGCGCCTTGGCCACAGCCGGATCGGTTTCGGCATGGGCCTTCATGCCTTCCTGCTGGCCAAATTCGTTAATGAACAACTCGGCCTTGATACTGGATTTGATCCAATCGCCGTTCTCGGCCAACTCCGCCTCGGTGAAGGGGGTTTTCTGCTCGTCCAGGAACTTGCGGAACTCCTGCATCACCGCCTCGTCAACTTCAAATTGTTTGTTGACTTTGTGGTTGATGACGTAGTGCTTGGCGAAATTGAAGAACGTGTATTTCTCCAGCAGAGTGTCCTGGAACTTATTGGTTTTCACCGGCGGGATCTTCACGTCGGGAGTGATACCGCCGCCACCGTACACGGTGCGGCCACTGTCGGTCATCTTCACTTCGTGGTTGGCGTTATCGGCTTCGTTCTCGCGATCATTGTAGTAGTAGTCGTAAAGCGAGATGCTGCTGTAATCGCGCTGGATCAGGCGGCCGCTCGGGGTGTAGTACTTCGCCGTAGTCAGCGCCAGTCCGGTGTTCTCCGACAGCGGATACACGGTCTGCACCAAACCTTTGCCGAATGTAGTCTCACCGGCAATCAGACCGCGATCATGGTCTTGAATAGCGCCAGCGACAATCTCCGCCGCCGAAGCCGTTCCGCGGTTTACCAGTACCACCAGCGGATAATCTTTGCCTCCATTGCCGTGAGCGGCTTTGTAAACCTTCTCCGCCGAAGCTCGTCCGTGATGGGAAACGATGACTTGCCCCTTCTTCAGGAACTGGTCAGCCACGCCAACGCCTTCGCTCAACAGTCCACCGGGGTTCTGGCGGAGGTCGAGAATCAGCCCGTGAATATCGCCAAGCTCATCCAGCGCGTCGCGCACTTCCTTTTCCGTGGTTTCCTGAAATCCCGAGACGTGGATGTAACCGATACCCGGACGAATCACGAAATGCACGTCAACGCTGTAGCGGGGGATCTCATCGCGCACCACGGTAAAGTCGAGCGGCTTCTCGGACCCTTCCCGCAGCATCGTGATCTTGACCGCTGTCCCCTTGGGCCCTTTCAGCAACTCGGCAACATCGCTGGTAGTCATGTTGTCGGTGGGCTTACCATCCACCGCGATAATGACATCGCCGGGCCGGATACCGGCCCGATACGCCGGAGCGCCGGTGAAGGGCGCGATCACGATGACTTTGTTGTTACGGGGACCGACCTGCATGCCCACACCGTAGTACTTCCCGCGCTGCTCCTCGCGCAAGGCCGCATACGATTTAGGATCGAAGAAGTTCGAGTGTGGATCCAGCACCCGCAACATTCCCGGAATTGCCCCGTTGTAGATCGCCTTATCGGGGTTGACCGGCTCGGCATAGTTCTGCTGGACGACTTCGTAAACCTGCGTAAAGCTGCGCAGGCTGTCGCGAATGTCGCCGTCGCCAGAAGTAGCGGTTGAGGTAAGGCGTTGGCCAAAAACCACGCCCACACAACCGCAAGCCAGAATGATGCTGAGCACGAGAATAGCGGAGCGACGCGAACTACTTGCCATGTGTGTTCCTTCGGCTGACCGGGAATGAATCTTCAAGGTATGCGCACCGGAGCGAGACTTTCACGCAGTATACCATGCACTTTAGCCCACCCCGAGCCAGCCAGATCAGCCGCTATTTTGGATGCTGGTTGGGAGAGAAGGGTGCGAAATCCGTTTTGGTCCCCGTCTCCGTAACAGACGGTAGAGCCGGGAGATGGTGAGCAGGGCAGGAGCCACGCAGTTGGCAGTTGGCACTTGGCAGTTAGCACTTGGCAGTTGGGCAGTTGGGCACTTGGCACTTGGATCTCGCATAGGAAGGTTTTTTGCAGGGATAGGGGTCCTTCGACTCCGGCGCGCAAAGAAGGCGCGCCTGCGCTCCGTCGAAAATCATTCACCACGGAGACACGGAGGGCACGGAGTTTTAGTTTCTTTAGAGTCTTCTCAGTGATCTCCGTGCCTCCGTGGTCAATTTTCATTTCTATTGGTGCGCCGCAGGCCCATATAACACTCAGGATGACAAGGGAAATGGATTCATCCTCAAGCGAAAAGCGAAGGGCGAAAAGCGAATAGCGAGATTCACTGAGAACTGACGGCTGAGAGCCGTCTTTGTGGTGAAAACAGGCCCTGCGCATTTATGATGATCCCATGAACCTTGGCATGCCAGAGATGATCTTCATTTTTCTGCTGGCACTGGTGGTCGTCGGCCCCAAGCGATTGCCCGGGTTGGCCCGGCAGATGGGAAAATGGGTCGCCGAGTTCAAACGCGCCAGCAACGAGTTCAAGAACCAACTCGAAACCGAGATGATGAATATTGAGCTGGATGAGCGCGCCAAGAAGCAAACTGAGGCAGCGAAGGCCTTACCGTCCGAGAAGTCGTGGGAGGCGACCATCCTGCCTCCGGTGGGGATCGTCAGCCGGGGCAGCGTCGATGCGATCTCGCAAGCCGAACCTGATCCCGCACCGCCGGAACTCCCGCCTGCACCATCTATGAACGAGCCTCCCATCCCCGCCAGGTCAACTCCCGATGCCTAGCCCCATCGTGGAAACGGCACAGAAACGCGCTTCCGAGGAAATGACCGGAATGAGTTTCCTCCAGCACCTGGAGGAGTTGCGGCGCCGGATCATCTACAGCTTTCTTTACGTAGTGGCCGGCTTCTGCGTCTGCTGGTGGTTCCACGAGCAGATATTCACCATCATGCAGAAGCCCATCGTGACCGCCCTGGCCAATCACAAGATGGACACGCAACTGGTCTACCTGAACCCCACCGATCCCTTCAACATGTACCTGAAGATCGCGTTCCTGGCGGGAATTTTCGTGGCCTCGCCGTTCGTGCTCTATCAGGTGTGGGCGTTCATCGCTCCGGGCCTTTACCGCAACGAACGCCGCTACGTGTTCCCCTTCATGTTCAGCACCGTGGGCCTGTTTCTGGCGGGCGGCTGGTTTGGCTACAAGATGGTCTATCCGGCGGCGCTGGATTTCCTGATTGGCTGGAGCGCCCAGTTCAAGCCGATGATCACCGTCGGCGAATACACCGACCTGTTCCTGACCATCATCGCCGGGCTGGGCCTCGTCTTCGAGATGCCGATCCTGGTGTTCTTCCTCTCGCTGATGGGCATCCTGACGGCGGGCTGGATGTGGCGCAACTTCCGCTATTCCATCCTGGTAATCTTCATCATCGCCGCCATCATTACGCCCACCACCGACATCATGAACATGTGCATCTTCGCCGCGCCCATGATCGTGCTGTACCTGTTCAGCATCGCCATTGCATGGTTTGTGCACCCGACGCAGCGCAAGAAGCGGGCCGCGAAGGCGGGAGCATAATCGCCCGGATTGCGGATGAAGAGCACTTCCCGTTGCTATGGCCAGTCCTGCGAGGCGTGGCGAATGCGAAGCACATGCACTTGGTCTTTAACGATTTCATAGACTGCGATGTAGGGCCAAGGAGGAAACACGAGCTCTCTCGTGTTCTCAGCCAATCCAATGCGTCCGGTCTGCGGGAATTTTCGAAGCTCAGCGACTGCGGAGTAAATCGTCCTGGCAACCCGTTGAGCAGCAGCGGGGTTATCTTCGCGGATGCGCTCCACGATGCGAGCAAGGTCATTCGCGGCGTTGGAGGTCCATCGGACGCGCATCACGAACGGAACATCTGCTCGATTCGTTCCACCACTTCGTCATGCTCCACCAGCTCGCCACGGCGCGCCGAAGCACGTCCCTCCGCTACAGCGGCAAGGAAGCGTTCTTCGTAATCCAACATGCGGTCAACCGCTTCCTCGACCACTTGCGCCGCGTCTTTGCCGGTGCGGTTGGCGAACTCGCGGAGACGGGCCTCCTTGTCAGGGGAAAGGTGCACTTCCATGTCCGCAAGTCTAGGTATTGGCAACACAAGTGTCAATTGAGCCGTTAGTTGGAATGTTCACGGCCTTGATCACATCCTTCCTGCATCGCTCCCGTTACAATATCCCCATGGACTCTTTCATCATTGCAGGCAGGCAGTTCCGCTCGCGGCTCATCGTGGGCACGGGCAAATATAAGTCAGGGCCGGAGACGGCGCGCGCCATTGCGGCCAGCGGCGCCGAGATGGTCACGGTCGCGGTGCGCCGCGTGAACCTCGACCGTAGCAAGGAGTCGCTGCTCGACTTCATCGATCCCAAGCAATATTTCCTGCTGCCCAACACCGCCGGCTGCTACACCGCCGACGAGGCGATCCGCACCGCGCGTCTGGGGCGCGAGGTCGGACTCTCCGATTGGGTGAAGGTCGAGGTCATCGGCGATCAACAGACCCTCTTCCCCGACGTGCAGGCCACCATCGAAGCGACTCGCGTGCTGGTAAAGGAAGGCTTTACCGTTTTGCCCTATACCTCTGACGACATTGTGGTTGCCAAGCGACTGATCGATGCTGGCGCCAGCGCGGTGATGCCGTTGGGTGCTCCTATTGGCAGCGGCATGGGCATCCAGAACCAGCCCAACATTCGCATCCTGCGCGAGATCATCACCGAGGTGCCGCTCATTGTGGACGCGGGCGTGGGCACGGCGTCGGACGCGGCGATCGCGATGGAACTGGGCGTGGACGGCGTGCTGATGAATACCGGCATCGCCGGAGCCCAGGATCCGGTGCTGATGGCCGAGGCCATGAAGAACGCGGTGATGGCGGGACGGCAGGCCTATCTGGCCGGCCGCATGCCGAAGAAGCTGTACGCGACCGCGAGCTCTCCGCTGGAAGGCGTCGTGCTGTAGTTCGTATGCGGCGCCGGCACGTATAATTCCGGCATGGACGAACAGGAATTTCGCCGCCGCGCAGACGCGGCATTGGAAGCACTGAAGCGCAGCCTCTACGCCGCGGAAGGCGATTCCGGCTTCGAAGTCGAAGAGAATTCCGGGGCGCTGAACATCAGCTTCGACGAGCCTCCGGGAAAGTTCGTCATCTCGCAGAATTCGCCGGTGCGGCAAATCTGGATCTCGGCATTGTCTACCAGCTTCAAACTCGACTGGTCCGAGGAGAAGAATGACTTCGTGCTCGGCAAAACTGGAGAGGGTTTGAAGCCGCTGGTGGCGCGCCTCATCAACGAACAAATAGACGGGGGGACGGTCGCTCTGGGGTAGATTGATTTCGCTGCATCCGACAACTCTTACGCCGACACGGCTTCCGTGTTCAGCTTCTGCTTCAAGTCGGCGGCGATGAGCTGTCCGTGGAAGCGCCCGTTCTCGATGAAGATCTCGCTGGTGCGCATACCGGCAACAATTACGCCCGCCAGATAAATTCCCGGCACGTTGCTTTCCAGGGTCTCCGGATTGCAGTCCGGCCGTTTATCGGCTTCACCGCTCAACTTGATGCCGAGAGCGGAGAGAAATTCAAAATCCGGATGGTAGCCGGTCAGCGCAAAAACGTAGTCATTCTCCAGCGTCACTTCACCTTGCGGCGTATCGAGCACAACATGTTCCAAGGTGATCTCGCGCACGCGGGCATTGAAGTAAGCCGCCACCTGTCCTGCCTTGATACGGTTCTCGATGTCCGGCTTGATCCAGTACTTCACCGAATTGCTGATGCCCGGCCCGCGATGCACCATGGTGACGCGGGCGCCATGACGCCATAACTCCAGCGCCGCAATCGCCGCCGAATTCTTTCCGCCGACGATCAGCACGTTGAGTCCGAAAAAGGGATGCGGCTCTCGGTAGTAGTGCATGACCTTGGACAAGTCTTCGCCCGGAATGTTCATGTAGTTCGGCCGATCATAATAGCCGGTCGCCAGGATCAACTTGCGGGCCCGGTATTCGCGCGTGTGGCCGTGCAGGTTGGTAGTGTGCACGACGAAGCGATTGTCGCTGCCTTCCACCTTCGACACCGGCTCGTACTGGCGCACATCGAGTTGGTAGTGCTCCGCCGCTTTGCGGTAGTACTCCAACGCTTCCTGGCGCGTGGGCTTCTGATTGGGGCTGGAGAATGGAAGGTCACCGATTTCCAGCAGCTCGGGCGTAGTGAAGAACGTCATGTTGCTGGGGTAGTTGTACAGCGAGTTCACCAGGCAGCCTTTGTCAATGTTGGCCGCCGTGAAGCCGGCGCGCTTCGCGTCAATGCCGCAGGCCAGGCCGGTGGGGCCGGCGCCGATCACCACCACGTCAAAGGAAAAACTTTCCACCGCCGCTGAAGGTCCGCGATCCATATAGAAAGCATACAGTGTCCTGCGCGTTACGGGCGTCCCGGGCGAAGCCACGGCGGTTCCAGCGAGCCCGAGGCTATGGTTCCGACGTGAGCACCTTCAAGTACCGGTAGTAGAAATCCAATCCTTGGTAGAACGACTCAACCCGCACTGCTGGTTGCTAATTGCCAAATGCTAAGCGCTAATTGCTAAATGCCCCGCTAACTAAGGGTGAGTGATCATGCAGCTTTTCCAGGACCTCCGTTTTGCTCTGCGCCAACTGCGCAAGTCGCCCATCTTCACCCTTGTCGCCGTCGTCACTCTGGCGCTGGGCATCGGCGCCAACACCGCGATCTTCACTTTGCTCGACCAGGCCCTGCTGCGCTCCTTGCCGGTCAGCCATCCCGAGCAGCTGGTGCGGCTGGAATTCACCGGCTCCATCCGCGGCCACTTCAACTCCTTCGGCGGCGACGATCACGACTATTTTTCCTACCCCATGTATCGCGACCTGCGCGACCAGAACAGCGTCTTCGAGAGCCTGATCGCCAGCGACCTGCAGAACGTGAGCGTGCAATGGAACAACAAGCCCGACTTGGTGGGCTGCGAGCTTGCCTCCGGCAACTACTTCCAGGCGCTGGGCCTGCAGCCTGCGATGGGACGCCTCTTCCTTCCTGCCGACGATGTGCCCAACAGCAGTCCGGTCGTCGTGCTCAGCTTCAACTACTGGAAGCGGCAGTTCGGCTCCGATCCCGGCGTAATCAACCAGACGCTGCTCATCAACGCACATCCGTTCACCATTGTGGGCGTCGCGCCACCGGGATTTCACAGCCTCTTTCCCGGATCGACGCCGGAGACATTCGTTCCGCTGACCACCAAGCACATCATTACGCCGCGCTGGCCGGACCTGGAGGACTTCGAGTCGCACTGGATGATGGTCGTCGGGCGGCTGACCTGGAGTGAGCCGCGCACAAGCGGAAGCCAGTCTGCAACCGCTGTGGCACGCGCTGCGCGCCGCCGAGTTGGCCAAGATCCCCAACGCCTCCGAACGGCTGCGCCGCACTTATCTCGATGAATCGCACCTTCTGGTGCTGGACAGCGCGCGTGGTTTCTCGCCGCTGCGCGACCAGATCGGCACGCCTGTGCTGATCGTGATGGGCATGGTGGTCCTGTTGCTGCTGATGGCCTGCGTGAACGTGTCGAGCCTGCTGCTGGTTCGGGCGGCTGGACGCGTGCGCGAGATGTCGCTGCGCTACGCCATGGGCGCTGGCCGGTGGCAGATCATTCGCCAGTTGTTGGCCGAAGGCATGCTGCTCGGCCTGATTGGTGGAGTGCTGGCTTTGTTGCTCGCTCCGGCGGTTTCTTCTCTGCTCATTCGCCAGATCGCCGGCAGCACCGCCACCGACCTGCCGTTTTCTTCCAGTTTGGATACGCGGATCTTGCTCTTCACTTTCGCGCTGGCGCTCGTTGTCAGCGTGCTGTTTAGTTTGGCGCCCGCTTTGCGCTTCCTGCATCCCGATCTGGCCAATTCGCTCAAGCAGCAAAGCGCGACCTCCGCGAGTGGCCAGTTGCGCTTCCGCCGCGCGTTGGTGGGGGCGCAAATCGGCCTCAGCCTGCTGCTGTTGATCGGCGCGGGTCTGTTTGTGCGCACCCTGCACAACCTGCGCAGGGTAGATGTCGGTTTTGCCACCGATCACCTGGTGACCTTCGGCATCGATCCACGCCTGGCGGGCTACGACAAAGATCAGGTGTTTCCCTTGTACCGCCGGGTGCTCCAGACCCTCTCGGCGCTGCCTGGCACGCGCGCGGTTGCGGGCACGGACGACCCCGACCTCGGCGATACGAACGATGACGGCAACATCGTGATCGCCGGATATAACGAGCGCGAAGACGAGGACATGCAGGTGGAGCAGCCGGCGGTCACGCCCGGGTACTTTGCGACCATGCAGACACCCCTGCTGGCCGGGCGCGATTTCACCGAGGACGATGCCGTGGACAAACCCCAGGTGGCGGTCGTGAACCTGGCGTTCGCGCGTCATTATTTCGGGACTCCCCAGAACGCCCTCGGTCACTTCCTTGGCTTTAGGGGACACCAGGGGAAGATGGACACTGAGATTGTGGGCGTGGTGGGAGACACGCGCCACGCACGGGTCCGCGACGACGTCAAGCGCACCGTGTACCGCCCGCGTTTTCAGTTGGACAACCCCAGCGGGCTGGTTTTCCTGGTGCGCACCTGGCAGCCGCCGGACGCGGCGCTCTCCGGCATCCGCGGCGCCATGCAGCAACTCGACTCCAAACTGGCGCTGAGCAATCTCTGGACGACGGACGCGCAGATTGCCGACAATCTTTCCGTCGAGCGGCTGATTGCGTTGCTGGCAGTGAGCTTTGGCGTGCTAGCGATACTGCTGTCGGCCATCGGACTCTACGGCGTGCTGGCGTACGCGACCGCGCAACGCACTCGCGAGATCGGTATTCGCATGGCATTGGGGGCGCAGCGCAGTAGCGTCATGCGGCTGGTGCTGGCGGATGTGTTGTGGCTGGCCGGAATCAGCATCGCCGTCAGTCTGCCGGTCTCTCTCCTGCTGGCGCGGCTGTTGCGCAGCGAGCTGTATGGAGTCAGCATCAGCGATCCGCTCACGCTGTTGATAGAAACTTTGCTGGTCTGTGCCGTAGCTTCTCTGGCGGCGCTCATCCCCGCTCGCCGAGCGGCTTTGGTGGACCCGATGAAGGCACTGAGGAGCGAGTGATGAAAGCAGCAATTAGCAGTTAGCAGTTAGCAGTTAGCAGTTAGCGGTTGGCAATCTTGAATCGTAGCCCGCGCAGCCGCGCCGGCATGGACTTGGCCCAGGACGTAAAGACGTTCGTGTTAAATCCAAGTGGGGGGTTGCCATTGCAGTTGGAAAGCAGCGCTTTCGCCCCTGACGCTCGCGCAACGAAGTGGAAGATCGACCTCAGTCGCGTAGGGACGGCAGGAGCACCAAACTAAATCGAGCCTCGCAGAGGCGAAACTGATTAGCCCACCGCGGAAGCGGTGGGAAAGCTGGCAAATTTTCTCCCGAGCCCCTTCAGGGGCGGCACTCGGTGTGGAGCAGCGCAGAATGCGGGGCCAGCGCCCCACCGGGTACGACAGAAACCCTTCGCCCGTTCTACACTGCCCTTCGCCCCGTCACCAGGTTGATGATCAGCACGATCACGGCTATCACCAAAAGCAAGTGGATCAAACCCCCGCCGATGTGAAAGCCCCATCCCAACAACCAGAGAATCAGCAGAATCGCGAAAATTGTCCAAAGCATTCTTGTCACCTACGGTCAGCACGGCTGCCGTAAGCAATAGGAATCAAAATTCCGCTCTGGCGTTGTATGGGCGATCAAATTCCCGGGTGACGGCAGGTTCTGCTCAGACGCAAACGGCACCAACCTTCTTCAGGCCGCGCCACATCGTCCAAAAAGATGTATGGGTTCTGCTAAGGCTGGCTCGCGCCTACACCTGCCGACAGGCTCGCCTCGGTAGGCTCGTTGGCTTCGGACCAGTTGTTCTTTTCGTCCAAATGTTCGGAGTATTTCTCGAAAACCACCACATGCAGGACTGGCTGGCTCTCCTCGATCGGGTCAATCATGCCCGACTCTTTCAGGGGCAGCATGTAGACCAGGATCCACGCGTACTGTTCGACGGTCAAGCCGCGGCGCGACAGGTCGAAGGTAACTCCGGTCAGGTGGGTGGAAGCCGTGTCTCCCCATTCCGGTGCCGCGTAACGGTTGTAACGCCGCAGCCGTCCCTGTTGCTCCATGGTGCGCACCAGCGAATTGACCTGCAATGGAGTGTGGAAGTGTTCGTAGTAGGCCTGGGTGAAATCCTGCAGGAAGTCACGCGTCCACGGCCGGCAGTAGCGCCGGCTCTCTGGCAGGTCGGCTGCCAGCTTCAGCGCCTCAGTCTCGTTCACTGGGACCAGCACCTGCGCCACCTCGTACCGTATGAGCTCTCCCTCATCGGCGATTCGTGGCAGTTGCAGGCGGTTCAGCTCTGCGTTCTCATTCACGAGCATGTCATGCGAGCCGGGATACATTCGGGGTGCATAGCTGCTGAAACGCCACTGCAGGCTGGAATTGAGGGCCGAATGACGACTCTTATGTATCTTGGCGCTATGTGTCACATTATGCGTCACTGCGGACGCCGGAGCACTGGCCAACATGGCGAGCAGACACAGCAACGCCGTAGAACCCAGTTTGCGGTGCGAACTCTGCGTAACCAATTTGGCCGCTACGCGGACCGATGACCAGAAGCTTAGAAGTGGCAGAACTGGCATATCCCTTTATGAATCTTCGGACTAATGTCCGTATAAGTAACGCTCTTGTATTACACCACAAAACCGGCCGAAGACAAAGCTTTTCCGCAATCGCCATTGGCCCGAAAGTGGAATGCGGGATAGTTGCATAGGCCGGCTTTTATGCGGCTAATGGCTGCCGCGGAGGTGGAACGGGTAAAGCCGCAATCCAAGTAGGCTCTTGCTGGAACTGGATCCCGTGCTCACCCGCGTGTAAGTCCGTGGTTAGAAGGCCTTCCTGGGTCCTTTTCTCGCGCTTTTCACGCCTGCCCGCGATAGATCATCTCGGTAATCGTGCAGTCGTCGGTCAACGCCGTATCGCCACGAAAATCGGTGACCGCCTGCTCGATTGCGGCGAACCCGTCTTTGCCGCAGTTTTCCAGCCGCTCCATGCCAAAGAATTCGCCCTCCGCATCCTCGGCTTCCGTGACGCCGTCGGTCACCAACAGCAGACGGTCTCCTGGCTTCAGTTGCAGACGCGTGGCCTGGAACTCCGCGCCCGGAACCAATCCCACGGGCAGATTGCCCTCTTCGAGCTTGGTGATGGAATCTCCTGAAATCAGAAGCGGAGGCACGTGTCCGCAGTTCATCAGTTCCATCTCCCCGTTTCCCAACAGGCGGGCAATGACCAGGGTGGCGTACTTCTGGCCTCCAACTTTGTCACAGAGGAAGCGATTGACCGCCGCGATCATCTCCGGCAGAGACGAGTCGCGGGCCAACTGCGAGTACAACATTCCCTGCAGGATCGATGCCACCACCGCTGCAGAAACGCCTTTGCCGGAAACATCGGCCACGATTAGCGACAGCCCGCCGTCGGTGTAAACCAGGTCGAAGAAGTCCCCGCCGATATCTTTGCAGGCATAACTGACGGCGTTGACCTTGGCAAACGGCACCTCGGGAACCGTCACCGTCATCAGGCGCTGCTGAATTTCAGCCGCGATGGACAATTCCTGGCGATAACGTTTGGCTGCATCTTCCGCTTGCACCAGGGCGGCGTTCTCTACCAGCGTCGCCGCGCCGTTGGCGATGGTGCGCAAAATATCGTGACTCACCGACGAGAGCTTGCCCGACAAAAAATGCGCATCCAGGTACAACACTCCCTGCACATCCGATTCCCCCGGCTTGGTCTCTTCCCTAACTTTGTCCTGGATGACCGTCTTGCGCAGTGGAATACAGATCACGCTGTGCAGGTTGTGCGCTACTACACTTTCGCGCCCTGCCAGCTTGTCGGTGTCGTCGGTATCGGTCACCAGGAACTCGGACGCGCTTTTGGCGGCGTCGCGCAGCACCGACCGCGAGATCGTGCTGTCGTCGTTGATGCTCTCGCCCTTTTTGTCGCGTCCCGCAGCCAGGCGCAGTTCCCCATCAGGATGTCGCAGGAAAACGAAGCCGCGTTCGGCATGGGTCAAGCGTAGTGCAGCTTCGAGCAGAGTGTGCAAGACGTCGTCCAGCACGCCACTGGTATTCAGCTTGCGCGCTGCCTCGAGGAACACGTTGAGCATCTCGAGGTCCGACCCCGCTCCCGTTGCGGGCTTCCAAGTCGAGAACTGGCTTAGAAACTGTTGCGCCGCGCTGGAGGGCGAACGATCGGGGCTGAACAGCGCGTAGGCGGCACCTTGCACGCCGAATTCCACGCGATCGTTGCGCGCCAGCTTGCGCCGGTTGACGCGTTCTCCATTGACGAACGTGCCGTGGCGGCTGCTCTGGTCCACGATGTAGGTACCGTCGGGCTCGCGAATGAATTGCGCATGCTCACGCGAGACCCGCGGATCGGCCATCACCAGATCACGGTCGGTGCGCCGGCCCACGGTGAATGGAAAATGCTCGAGCACCAGGGTACGGCGGTCGCTGCCTTCCACCACCACCAGCACCAGCGGATCGCCGGTGGAGGCGGTGTCCAGCTTGCGCAACCACATACCCGTAGCGCCCATCAGAGTTTCTCCTCCTCAACGCACGACAAAGCGTTCCAATGAAGTTGTTAAAGGCCATCTCATAAATCGGCCTTGAAAGGGCACGGCTTTCAGAGGCTGCTGAAAAAGCGACGTTCCGGTAGTGCGGCGTTTTAGCGCCGCGTCCAAGCCCTTTATTTTTTGTCATCCCGAGNNATCTGCTTTTCTGACTTTTTCAGCAGCCTCTTCAGCCGTGCCGCAAAGAGCTGCTTCGGCTTTGGCCCTGAGGTGACTCGGTTCGAACCGGTCTCAGATTTATGAGATGACTTCTAGGAATATAGCCCAAGCGCCGATGCGGTATCCACTATTGTTGCGCCCTTCGTGCGAAAATGCCACCCAGCCCCAAGGCCGCCGCGCGTCCTCGACCCGCCCCGCAACTTCGTCGTACACTTTAAGTTGCCGCTTTGGGCCGATAGTGTGCTTTGGACATTCCTTTATGAGGAGATCTTGGTGAATTCACGAATCCGAACCGTTTTCCTGTTGTCCTCCGCCGTTTTTCTGCTCCTTCAACTTGCTGTGGCCCAAGCGCCGATGGGACCGGCGCCGTTTTCCGCCGACATGCAAATGACTTCCACCCGCAACGCTAGCGGTCCCGCGACATGAACGGGAAGATCTACTTCGGTCAGGGCCACATGCGTATGGACATGCAAGGCGGTCCCGGCGGCGGCCAGAGCATCATCATCACTGACTTCAAGACCCAGACCACGGACATCTTGATGCCAGCGCAGCAGATGTACATGGAGCATCATGCCGGCGACATGCCGGGACGCCGGCGCCAGAGCTGGGCGGACATCAAACCGCTCGCCGATCCGCACAATCCCTGCGCCGCCGACCCAGGTACAACCTGCAAGGACCTCGGAGTCGAAGAGGCGAACGGCCGCACCTGCGACCGCTGGCAGATCACCGACAAGGAAGGCAAGGTCTCGAATGTGTGGGTCGATAGGAAACTGCATTTCCCCATCAAGACCGTCTCTGCGGATTCGACCTGGGAGCTGACCAACATCAAGGAAGGCGAACCTGACGCCGGCCTGTTCCAAATTCCTCCCGGCTATCACAAGATGGACATGGGCAGCATGATGCAGGGAATGCACCCCCCGCAGCAATGAAATTTCGTTCCTGAGTGCGCGGCGGCGGAAATGATTCCGCCGCCTTTTATTCTGCGCCTGCAAGATCAATCCTGCGATGGTTTCAGTCGTCTATAGCTAGATCAGATATTGGCTTTCTTGGCTCTTGGCAGCCTTAGCAGGCGAAGTTTGGGAACGCGCTCGAAATGCTCGATGTCGGCGGTTACGAGCACATGCTGGCCTCGTGTGAGTGCAGCGGCGAAGGCGTCGGCATAAGGGATGTTGTACCGAGCCTTAAGTCTCGCAGCGCGCAACGCGTCTTCGAGTGCTACCCCGACTAACGAGACCGGCACCTTACCCAGCAACTCAGTCATCAGTTTGTCAGTCTTGGCCAGTCCAATATGCTTGACGAGTGTGTAGTATACTTCGCCCCAATTGATGACTGACATCATTACCTCCGTGTCAGTGGCAAGGGCTTCCTTGAGCACGCTCGCAACGATGTCGGCGCCGGCGCCATCGGAGAGGTAACGATAGAGTGCGCTGGCATCCAGGATGTGAATCCTCATCGAACTTCCCGGTCCGCGTCGTGTTCGATGTCGGACGGCAGGTTTAGATCGGCCAGAATGCCGCGGTAATGGTCGATGTCAGCTTCGTGTTCTGGATAGATAGCAATCCCGCCTTGAATGCGTACGAACCGGACTCGAGTACCCTGCCCGATCCGAAAAACCCGGCGCAGCTTGGCCGGGATCACCAACTGGCCCTTCGACGTCATCACACCTTCAAGTTGTTTCATGCCTTACATTTTAACACAAAAAGTAAGACCCTCCCTGGGAGGTGGCCGCGCAGTATCGTGTTGGCGTTGAACCAGACATGGCAAGGATGAGTTGACCGTGACAGGAGGTCGTACAGCCAGGTCGTACAGCCTGCAAGTTTGGTTGGTTTCCGCCAAGGTTCGCTAAGGCCAGCACCCGATGGCCGGGGTTGGGCCGAAAACAACTTGGTGGTTTCGGGCGGTCAATCTGAATCCAATCGTCGTCCCCTATTGATGTGTGGCCTGTCACCACCTTGCTTTTCAATAACATAGGCCTGTGATGCAGGTCACCATTCAATGTGCGATACCGCCCGCTGGCCCGCTAAATCCGCCCACTTGCTCCATCTTGGTTGGCCCTTTCGACCCTCGCCCATTAACTTAGTAAATGTATAGAAGTGTGGAACTTGGCCCGTGATCGTGGGGTGGGCCATCCTCAGTTCATTTCTCGAAGTACAAGAGGCGTAAATGCACAAGCCGTTTAAGTATGTTGAGAAAGCCGTCACCATTGCCGCCAAGGGCGCATGGGCTGTCTTCGACAAGTTCAACAGTATCAATCCCAATCCCTCGTTTACGCCCAAGTGGTCCGATAAGCCACTGTTGAAGTCGTACCAGAAGTCCAAGCCGCCGCTGGGCTGGCCGCGCTCCACCGATTCGCTATGCCCCAAGTGCGTCCCGCAAATCCGCCAGGAGATCATCGACGGCAAACTGCCGCTCGAAGTTCTCATGAACGAGAAGGCCGGCGAGATCAAGGCGCAGATCGTCGAGCGCGATGGCAAGATCCTGATGGTGAAGGACTGTCCCATCCACGGCCACTTCGAAGACGTGATGGCCATGGACACCGCATTCTTCAAGCACCTGGAAGAAGTTTTCCCCGGCCGCGACATCCGCGCCCACAACGACGAGAAGCTGCATCATCACGGCAGCAGCACGGTGCTGCATGGCCGCGGATCGGTGCTGACCATCGACCTGACCAACCGCTGCAACATGA
>PLQW01000112.1 GCA_003160215.1 Acidobacteriaceae bacterium | reverse complement strand
CGAGAATGGGAGTGGCCTCTAGTAGACCCACGGAGGTATACTTTCCATGCGTAGTACATCTTTTTTTCTGCTCACAATTCTGTGTCTTGCCTTGACCGCCTCCGCTCAGATTTATAGCGAGGGTCCGATCGATGGCAACAACAATGGGTTCTATATCAGCGGCCCCAACTTCCCAAATCCTGAAGGGTCTTTCCAAGACATTTCGAACGGGTTTGTGGCCGCAGATACCCTCATCCTCAACACCCTCGAGTTCGGTGAGTGGATACTCAGCGGGCTCACGCCGTCGAGCATTAGCTATGAGATCGGCACCTCGGCGTTCGGCGCCGACCTCGAGAGCTGGACCGTTGCGCAAAATGCTTCTAACAGCCACTTACTCTTCACGAACGGCTACGGCTACGACGTTTACGACGTTACTGTTGGAATTGTCTGCTGCCTAACCATGAGATTCGGTGGCACGTACTGGGTCTCCCTGAGCAATGCCAACGACACCAGTAACTCGGGAACGGAAGGGTGGGACATCCCGGACGGCGGTCTCGGCGGTCCTGCGACTTGCAACTTCCGGCAGAGCGGTACCAATTTTGGTGATTGCGGACTCGGGGGGGAATCTTTCACGATAAACGGCTACTTGGGTTGGGCCCCTGAGCCCAGCAGCATCCTGCTGTTCGGTTCTGGCATCCTTGGCATCGCTGGCATATTGCGCCGCAGGCTGAACCGTTAGTTCTTATTGCGCCAAAATGTAGTATCCCTGGCGGGTATGGATTTTCAGTTTTTGTGGAGCGCGCACCTCCACTTGCAACCTGTGGAATCCGGGCGTCACCTGCTGCGGCGGGAAAGATACATAGTACTGTGTGCGCAGGTCCTGCTCGATCTCCGCGAACATTGCTTCCAAGTCCTTGCTGGATTGCGCCACATAGAACCGGCCGCCGGTCTCGTCAGCCAGACGTTGCAACACGGCGTCGGTGCGAGGAGCCTGTTTCTTGCCATGCAGAGTCAGCGCATAGATCTGGATTTCGCCGCGCTGAGCAATGGCGACGACATCCCGCAGATCGTGGAAGCTGTCGGTATCCTCGCCATCGCTCAGGACCACGATGGCGCGATGAACGAAATTGCTATCGCCCGGATGCGACCGATACTCATTGCACGCGGCATACAGCGCGTCATAAAAACGCGTGCCCCATCCTGGCTGATGCAGGCGATCCACGGCGTCGCTCAACTGCGCGCGATCCGCAGTAGAAGTCTGCCAGATGTGGATGTCGGCGCCGAACGCCATAACGAAGGCGCGATCGCTTTGCGGCCGCATGATGCGGTCCAGGAAATTGAGCGCCGCCGCCTTCTCGTCCGGGAGCACGCGCTTCACGGAATCGCTGGTGTCCAGCACGATTCCCAGGCGCAAGGGGAGATTCTCGTCGCGCGCGAAGGCGCTAAAACGTTCCACCGGCGCTTGATTGTCGAGGATGCGAATGTCTGCCGCCGAAAGGTCGTGCACCAGGCGGCCTTGTTCGTCGGCCACGGTAAACTCCAGCCGGACTTCGGGCACGGTGCGGCTGATGGTGTATCCCGGTATGCTGGCGGGAGAATAGCTGCCTGCCGGGAGCAAGTTCGCCGGCATGGGCACAACTGCAACCATGGGACTTCCGGCGTATTCCCCCGGGGTGGCAACGGACGAGTTTGAGGATGCCGAACCGACTGCGGAATCGCTGAATCCATCCGCTGCCCAGTCCCCGATTCCGGCCAGGGTCGCCGCGCTCAAAGCCAGCGTTAACCCCATGACAATCGCGGACTTGTGCACAAATGGGTTATCGGCTATACGGCAGAGGAGCTTGAGCCGCAGCTGACAGCCGCGCGCGGGCGAGGCGATGGCACTGAACTGCAATCCAGTGCTTGGAAAATGCACGCTCTCGGCTGCGACGAAAAAGCCTCCGACGCGCCCCACCCTGCGCGCAGGCTGACGTGATCGAACGACCGCGCTGACACCTCAACCTTGTTGTTTTGTGCTGGACCCCGTTGGTGCTAATTGGAAGGAAGGACGATTCGAATTGGTTCCCCGGGCCGTCGGCCAAAAATCATGGTCAGCCGGCTCCATCCATACGGAAGCAATACGGTTTTGGCGGATGTCCGTTCGCGGTGATTGATGTTCCCCAGCGAACACTGGGGCGGCATGATTCTAGGCTAGCTGGATTATTCACGAGGAACTTACGCTTTGAAGGGGCGTGGCCTCAGCCGTGCTGCCACGTATGCGTGGAGAGTTGGGCTTCAGGGCGTGCGTGAGAATTGATTTTGAGTCGGCATGGTGGGACGACTGAGCAAAATCCAGCCCCGCAGGGGCGGAACTAATGTTAGCCCAGGGCGTACCGGGGCTCCCAACGCGCGCCGTTTTTGCGCGTGTTGGGGTGGTTAAACCCTGGGTAAAGTGGGGAAAATTAAGGCGTCCCTTCAGGGACGGCACAGTTCTCACACACGGCCTAAAGGCCGGCTCTACCCGGGGCAACCTTCCAACTCTGGAGCTGCTCTAGCTGCGCGACTTGGCGTACTCCACCGGCGAGGGCAACGGCTCCAGCCCGCGGCCGGCGAAGATCTCCTCGAAGTTCGTGATCAACTCTTGGTGGATGACGCCATTCGTCGCCAGCACTTCGCGGCTGTCGAGGCGAAACGGTGATCCGTCAAAGCGGGTCACGCGTCCGCCGGCTTCCTGAACCAAAAGTGCGCCTGCGGCGGTGTCCCAGGGATTCAGATTGAACTCCCAGAAGCCGTCATAGCGGCCGCAAGCGACGTTGGCGAGGTCGAGCGCAGCCGATCCGGCCCGCCGCACGCCATGCGAACGCAAGGTGATCTGGTGATAAAAGTGGATGTTGGGATTCTTGTGCCGCTTGTGACTGGGAAAGCCGGTGCCGAGGATCGATTCCGCCAGCTTCTTCGTTTTGGAAACGTGAATCGGCCTTCCATTCAGGGTGGCGCCCTGGCCGCGCTCCGCCGAGAACATCTCGTCGCGTGTCGGGTCGTAGAGAACGCCGGCCTCAAGCTGCTCATCCTTGCGCGCCAGCGCGATCGAAATGCAGAACACAGGATAGCCGTGGGCAAAATTGGTGGTGCCGTCGAGGGGATCGACATACCAGCGATAGTCGGCGCCGGGACCGCTGCGGGCGCCCTCTTCGCCGACAACGCCGTGCTCCGGCCAGCGCACGCGCAAGCGTTCGACGATCAGCTTTTCCGAGGCGCGGTCGGCCTCGGTCACTAAATCAACGTCGCCTTTGTACTCGATGGTGACGTGGCCGGCGAAGTAGCCCATGAGGAGCGCCCCAGCCTCGCGGGCAATCGCTTCCACCTCTGGCAGGTACTGCGTCATTCCGAATCACTCGCGGACTTGCCGTTCTTGGCCGGGGCAGGGCCGTCCGGACGCGCCTTGCGTGCCGTGTCCTCCGCGATGTAGGCAATCTCGTGCTTGAAGATGAACAGGTTGGGCGCTCCCTCGCGGGTCAGCCGCACCATGCGCCGGTCATAATACTCGATCCAGCCGCGGACAATGTCGCCGTCCATCAACTTGATGCGAACGGGACGCTGCTTCTCGCCCAGCATCTTGAGGTAAGCCGCTTCCTGGTGAGTGTCGTCAGGCGGTAGAGACTTGCCCTTGCGCGAGTTGGCGTCGCTGCTGGATGCACGGAAGGCCATGGCTCGAATTCTACACGGAGACGGACTCTGTCCGCCTGCAATCGGAACGGTGCGAGAGCGGTTCGCGGCGGTGGATTAGCAGAGATCGGGGACGTAATTCGGCTGCTGGGACCACGATTGCCGATTGCGGGATGGTCCCCTGCACTGCGACCGGAAATCAATCGATGGAGACACATTTCTTAACAATCTTTTTCCGCCTGGCTGAAGGATCCAGATTAACCTGCCATAGTGCCCATCTTGCAGTGTGCATCGCCGAGATCGGCGCGAGCATCTTATCGAGAACGTGCCGCGAGAGCGGTTCCAGGGCGGGTGTATCCATCCGCTCGGACGGGTAGAGCGGGTCTTCACCTAGATTATTCAGGAGGATCTCACGCTTTGAAAGGGCACGGCTTTAAAGCCGTGCCCTTTCAAAGCGTGAGATCATGATGAATAATGCAGGTTCAGCGCTGGCTCAAGTGGGAAAAGAGGCCGAGTCCCGTAAGGGACGACAGTGAAATCCGAAATGAAGCTTTGCAGAAAGTTGCCGATAAAGAAAACAGCGATGACAACCCGCCAGCCAGAGGGCGGCGTAGGACAGCCCACGGCTGAGCCAAAGCGAGCGGGCGGCACGAAACTGTGTCGCCCGTGAAGATCAACGAGCATCTACATACCATCCCAACCTCAGGACAACCATCTTGCCTCGCAAACTAAAAAACAAGACATCCTCCAAAACGATTAGCGCTGTTAAGAAATTGCGCAACTCTTTAATCGCTCGCAGCGCCGCCAAAAAGAGCTCCGCCAGGACGCCGAAGAAGAATTCCACTTCCCCGAAAACCGGCAGCAGAAAAAGAGCCAACGGCTTTCACGGCGGCAGCTACGTCACACCCAAAGGCAACGTGTCCATCGGGATCCCCGCCTTCTGGACGCTACGGCAGACCAACGATGACCTGGAAGTGGAAAGTCCGTCGTGCAAGACCTCGGTGATCGTGACGGCGTTTCAGCGGGAGAACGGCGTGGCAAAACTCGATGCGCGCGAATACCTGGAGCACTTCCTCCAGAGCGCGTCCATGAAAGGGCGGGCCCATGCCGGGAAGAGCGGCCCCTCGCGCGCCCAATCGCGCTTCCGCGATCCCGAAGGCGATCACTGGCAGATCGAAGTCCTCACCAACGGAGACACATTGCTGCTGGCCACCTTGAACAGCAGCCTGCCACCGCGGTCGCAAGAGCCGCGGGTGGGCGCTGAAATTCTGGGGACCATTACGCTCAATGGGAAGTAGCTGCGCGCGAAGCAAGGCGGCTATGTCTGGGGCTGCCAAGATACCAACCCGCAGGGCGAAACGCGCATTTTAAGATGCGCCATTTCGCTCTAGAAGAAAGCTTTTCGTCGGCAGCCGCAGAAAACTCTGCTCTGGCGACGCTGCGTTTTTCCATGCCGACCAAGGCTCGTGTCCTTTGTTTACCGTCTCTCACGGCGTCAACTTCTACCCTTTGGTCATGAAGTATCTCAACAACACTATCTCGATCAACTCCGAGAGCGAATTCAAAGACAAACTAAGAGAAATCTTCGCCGCGCCGCACACCCTCAACGTCGTGCACTCTATCCTCGCCCAGGTCCGCTCCTGAGCGGAAGAGTCGATTCTTGCGGACTGACCAGACCAGGCGGATGGCTCAGCCAAGTGCTCGCCACATGGGAAAATTCGGAGGGTGCCCCATCCCAGCTTCTTTTGCTTGGGTGCGGCGTTTCGCTTTGGGTCAAGGGTACCCTTTAAGGCCTCCTATTTGCCGCCCACGAGCTCCATTAGTTCGGTCTTTGCCTGACTCCAATCCTCGTCAGCATGGTTGTTGGTTCTGTCGCGAGACTCGTAGATTTGATAAGCGCGAACTCGTATCTGATCTTCCGAGAAAGTACTCGCTGAATCTTTCTTGAAGGGTTTGGGCTGTGTGGGACGGTCAGGTTTCTGGCCAACTTGGACTTTGGGCTTAGACACTTTAACTCCTATGACTGCCACAACTAAGGGGAGAAAACTCCAGAACGGCTGACCTAGTTCAGGGGATCTGAATGAGAGGTAGGAAATCTCTCTCATTTTCAATCGTACGCTGATTGACCGGCATTGTCGAAGCTTCCGCTTTCGCTTCAAAGTAGAGTGCGTGCGACGCAGTCGCTAAAAGCCTACTCTACCCGTTCGTCAACAAGACATACGATCATCAGGTCTCGATTTGACAATGCTCAGGCAATAGGATATAGTTTAAATTGAGGTAGTTTTAACCCTCTCCTCTTTCAGGTTCCCTGAATATAAGTCAGCCCATCTGAAGTCTTCTTCATCTTATGCGGCACAACCTTTAGGAGGTTGAATATGTACGCACGCAATATTTCTTTTCGCTTGAAATCCGACATGCAGTCTGATTACACCCGCACATTCGAGAACCAGATTCTTCCTTTACTGCGCAAGCAGAAGGGCTTCAAGGACGAAATCACGTTGTCAAATCCCGGCAGCCAGGATGCGGTTTCAATCAGTCTGTGGGAGCACAAGAACAATGCAGACGATTACAACACCAACGCCTACCCAGAAGTGTTGAAGACCTTGGCGAAGGTAATCGATGGAACGCCCAGGGTTCAGACGTTTGAGACGGTCATGTCGACCTTCCATAACGTCGCAGTAGCTGTGTAAGGTTTGCAAGCCTGTCGCACGGGAAGGCGGCTGATCCCGCCTTCCCGAACTACAAAATAAATCTAGATGGGTTTCCACTTGACTCAGGTGACCAC
>PLQW01000173.1 GCA_003160215.1 Acidobacteriaceae bacterium | reverse complement strand
TGGGGACAGACAAGTCCAGAGGGTACTGCCTGGAAATGATCTGCGCGGACTTTCTTGCCGGCGCCTCAATCGATGGCGGCAATCCGGAGCTCCTGCTGCAATCCATCTCCCGCTACTACAAGTTTCTGCCAGGCGAACAACAAGAGGTCTTCCGATCTGAGGTCAGCCGGAATGCCCCATGAAAAAGATCCCAGCCAAGAACCCGCGACTGAGACTCGATTCGACGAGCTATGCGAAACTGCAGCGACAGGTACTAGAGCGCGACGGCTGGCGATGCCAGGTCTGCGGGAGCATGCAGAATCTGCAGGTGCATCACCTCAAATTCCGCAGCCACTCAGGTAGTGATGAGGAACAAAATTTAATCACGCTGTGCGCCGAATGCCACGAACGGATGCATAGAAAGCCGCCTGCTGCGAGGCCGGGATGCACTGACTGGTTTCTTTTGGAATAGTTAAATGACTCAACGTGCTCTTTCTGACCAAACATCAGGATCGGCGGGTCACTGCGGTGGTTGCTGCTTGGCAGAGTTGGTGTCGTGGAGATGATGACCATCAATCATCGTCATCCGCGTTCCAGCCTGCACGATCGCCTCTTGGTGTAGATCACAGTCATGATCATGATCTCTTCAGATCTCGGGTGTTTTGTCTCACTTTAGTAAGTTCCATCAGGGCATTGTGTTGCAAGGGAGGTTGCATGAGTGGAGGCTCCGTGCTACAACCGGAACGCACGGACAAGTTGCCCGGAAAGTAAAGCACGATGAACGACCAGACGACAGAAGCGCCAGGTTTCATGAGCCTTTACCGTCGAGCCTTTGCGGAATACGGAACTCAGGCTCTCTGGAATAAGCGCCTGCTTGACGCACCGACGCAAGAGGACGCCCTCGTCGTGGCGCGTGCCTTGCGCATCGAGGGCGACTGTGAAGCACGGCGTCTGGCGGAACAGATCGAGCAGGCCTGCCGTGCCGCTCTCTAAGATTCAAACCGAGGTTCTCCGGCTACTCGCGGCACAGCGGGACCCGGAAAGCTACATCGCGGGAGCAACCCCGTTGAACCGTGATGCGGCACGCTATTCTAGCGATATCGACGTTTTTCACGATCGCGAGGAACGCGTTGCCGCCGCCGCCCTCAACGACGCGAAGGTACTTGAAGCGGGAGGTTACAGTGTCAGGTGGTTGCGGCAACTGCCCTTGATCTACACCGCTGAAGTCACGCGGCTGGACGCCAGTACGCGCCTTGAATGGGTCGTTGACAGCGATTTCCGGTTCTTCCCGACAATGCGGGATGAGACTTTCGGCTACGTTCTGCACCCGGTTGACCTTGCGCTGAATAAGGTGATGGCCGCAGCTGGGCGGCGTGAGGTGCGTGACCTTGTTGACCTCGTGACGATCCACGAAACCATCCTCCCCCTGGGTGCCGTGATCTGGGCAGCCGTCGAGAAGTCACCCGGATTCACCCCCGAGGGGCTGATTGCCGAGATTCGCCGCAACGCTAACCATCCCGCCGCCGAATGGCGTGCTCTTATCACTACGGGACCGCTCGATCCCCAACTGATTACAAAGCAGCTACGTGCCGCTCTCGACAATGCGGAGGCCTTCGTGACGCGGATGCCCTCGGAGAAACTGGGCTTGCTGTTTTTGCAGGGCAGCAAGATCGTGCAGCCGGACTCCACACGATTGGAAAGATACCAGACCCACGCGGGACAGAGGCGGGGGCAATGGCCGACCAACAGCGAAATCACCGCCGCCATGCTCGAGCGTTACACCAAAAAGCCAAGCCGCTAGAACATATGGCATACGGCCATGCTTGCTCATAGACCGATGACCAGACCGCTGCCCTGCAACTTACTGCCTGGAAGCGGGCCGCATGCAAAACCGTTTTCCAGGCGATGCTGGGGTCGGACAAGTCTCGAGGGTACTGCCTGGAAATGATCTGTGCGGACTTCCTCGCCGGGGCCTCGATCGACGGCGGCAACCCGGAAATCCTGCTGCAGTCCATCTCCCGCTACTACAAGTTCCTGCCCGGTCCACAACAGCAGGCTTTTCTCTGAGGTCAACCAGAACGCTTCATGAAGAAGGTCAGCGGAAAAAGTCCGCGACTTAGACTCGACCCGACGAGTCATCGAGACCTGCATCGGCAGGTGGCGTCAATCCCGCCGTAAATGCCGTTATTAAAGTAGAAACCGATACCCTCGGTGCCTCCCGTAGTTCCGAGATAGAACCTCGTTCCCCCACTGAGTATCAACCCTGGATTTCCACCAACCCAATTCGGGTTGAACTCAAAGTAGTGCGTGCCATCCTGCCATACATCACACTGAGTCGGATTCGTTCCGTCCTGAACTGCTAGGCGATCCGGGGCCAATCCCTTTAAGTAGGCTGCACCGATTTGCAAGGGATTAGGACTCGGAACGGTATAAATATATGTTGCCGACGAACCATAGTAAGTTCCAACCGTTAGATTAGTGGCTAGGTTCGCGTCTGCGAGACTGCCGCCGGGAACACTCCCACTAAGAAGAAACATGTATTCCGTGGTTGGTACTGTCTGGTCATCATAAACTTGGTTTCCAGAAAAGATATTGTAATCCGATGTTGTAAACGCAAGTGCCGCCGAAATTGTGACAGGAGTGACGTTTGTAATCGTATTGCCGACAACCGTGTTGTAGCTTGCTGACGCACCGTTGATTCCGGCGTTCCTGGCATTGCGCACGCTATTATTTAGGATCCGGTTATTCCCCATGCCGATTGCTGGACAGAAGGTGAGGGAGTCACAAGCGACCTGAATACCAGCCGTGATATAAGCCGCTGGCGGGGTGTCCCAGCACACCCTATTCCCCGTGATTGACAAATCGAAGGTTGAAGCTACTATAGCCCCCGAGTGCGCAGTCGTCTGCACGTTATGTACCTGGTTACCGGAGATCTCGGTGTGGGGGGATTTCCATACTAGTATTCCCGACGTGCCGACGAGGATGTTGTTCTGAATCTTGTTGTATCCCATCGTGCCGTCGTCAGTGCCAGAGTAACCATTCAAACTGATCCCGCCAACATCGGTCGTTCCGCTCGGAACATAACTCAAATTGTCGTGAATGTTGATGTGCGTCATTACGTAATATGACGCGTCTGGCTCACCATGCACACAATCACCAAGTGTGAGCACGCAGAAGTTGTCGTGAACGTCAATGTTGTTAGAACTAAGAATTGTTACTCCGTCACGACTACGCCCGCCAAAGGTGTTGTCATAGATGTCTACCTGCCCTGGAGGAGTGACACCTATACTGCTGTTAAGCAGAGTGATGTGGTCACCGTTGCAATCGTGGAAGTAGTTTCCGTGAATTGAGATTCGGATTCCGCCGTTGATAAAAACGCAGTGGTCTTGCTGGGCGACATCGGTATTGGCCGAGTTGCCGTTAAACTCGATGCCGGTGATTTCGAGATCGGATGCTTGATTGAAGTAAATAAGGCGCTTCTGTGTTGCTCCGAGGGAAGCTACGGTGATTTGGGTATGGTTGCCAACGAGAGTCGTTCCCGATGGCGGCGACATACACCACCAGGTAGGAAGTGATGCGCTACAGGTGATGACGGCGGGGCCGAATCTTACTGTTGCTCGCTTGCTGATTCCAGCCCAAGGATCACTGCTGATTGCAAGGGCTCCCGTCATGGCACTCGTTTCGCAAATGTCTCCATCCGATATGTCAGCCAAGCAGGCTGCCAGTTGCTGGCCGAAATCAGCGCCCGCATAAGCCTTGACGTTGTAAACCGCGCCGCCCTTGTCCCAAATCGGGACTACAATATCTCCAGAAGTAGAAACCGTCGTACCGCTGGCTACTATTGCAGGGCTGTAATTTGCCAGAGTATGAGCCGTACCAGTCCCGCAAGCCACGTCGTTCTGCGTTCCGGTGTAGTTGGCGTTGCCCGAACCTGTGCCCGCTACCAGTAGATTCCATGAGCCTGAAAAGCAATCGTAGAAGCCACCAGTGGACTGATCCACCGCCAAATTGTAAGAGTTGCAGGAGCCGGTAGGCGCTCCTGCAAACAGGCGTGGCGGATTTTTTGCCACCGAAGAGACGCCAACATAGGTCATGTTGACAGCAGTGAACCCGGTCAAGACGGTTATCTTTGCCCGGACACGGGTGTAAATTCCAGAACAGGACAACAGGTTCGCTGTCGTGGTAGTAGACGTTCCGCAGGTCGCGGCATCGGTGAAGTCACCGATGACACTGCCCTGCAACAGAACGGTGAGCGTGCCCGGTGTTCCAACTGGGACGATGTAGAGGTTGTGAGTGTCAACGCCCGCGTTCAAGACGGTGGAACCCGTACTGCCGGGGCAGTAGAAGTTCACCGCTGTCAGCGAGCAGGTGAAATAGGAGTCTTGCGCTCCTGCCAACATCGGAAACAGCAGAAGCAACCACAACAGTTTCTTCATTGCAACCACCCCATTTCAGTGATGCTTTTCAGGCGTTTCAGCGTTCGTTCCTCCATGTCGTCTCGGCATTGCATGTTAGGAATCTTCAGGTCTTTGGTCAGGCGTTCGACGCCTTTCCAGGCCCCCTCTGGGGTATATCCCACCGCAATCGGAGAAACCACCAGGCCGTTGATTCCAGCTGTGCAGAGTGCGTCTTGCTCCTGCACCCGATCCATCATGGCGTCGTACAGCTAGAAGGCCGTCCAAGCATCCTCCAGATTCACTTCCTTGATCGGAACACCTTTGGGGTGCTTACCCTTTACCTCTTCAGGATATGGAGGGATGGAGTAGCGGGTCGAAGCGGCCCAGCGGGCGCGAGTCCTTATTTCCAAATCAGTCTCGCCACTCGCAATGCCCCAGAGGAAGTCTCCGAGACCACTGTCGAGTGTCGAGAATATGCTGGCCGAGGCGTCGTAACCAAAGCGCGGAGTGAACTCCAGGCCGTAAGCAGTGATGCTCGTTGACGATGGTGTTGAGATCAACCATGCCCCGGTAGGAGTGATCGCGTAAAAAGTCCCGCGTCTTACCGAGACCGTGGGAAAAAAGACGGTTTGCGCCGTTCGTCGTCCACACAAGATTCCCGCTGCAACCCGTATTAGGGCCATAGCCGCCCGCCATGAATTTCTTTTCTTCCAACGTGTGATTGTGAAAGTGGAATTGCTGTCCATCGAAGTATGCCTCCGTGGATATTTCCTCTCCGCTGACTACTTCCTGCAACAGAAACGGCATTTCCATGCTGTCGTGAAACAGGTGGTCAATCGAGCGGGCCAGGTCTTCAGCAGACTCTGCGACATACGTGGTATCGCAGTCTTGCTCGTCGCCGTGCGGAGTGAAAGGTTTGTAAACGTAACGCTTGGGATTCTCCTCAATCCATGATTTTCCGTCTTCGGGATTGTCGAATGTCTCATACTTGGGAACTTCGATGCCGCAGGATTCCATAACCTCAATCCCGTACAAGCGGTCATCTTCCAGCCGGGAGTTCAGGTTACCGTCTCCGATGGTCGGAGTTTGCCGGCGGCACAGTTCTGCCAGCTCCCCGTTACCAGTGGAATCGAAGATACAGAGATCGTAAGAAGAGAAGGCGGTTGGAGGAGTGTCGAGCGGGGGGGATCTGACGACGCTGAATCCCAAGTCCTCCGCGCAGCAGGTAAAGACGCCGCCCATGATCGTCCAGCTCGTCGACAAGCTCCTCGACGACCACATCTATGCCGAGATCGCCGACATCCTCAACGAGCAGGAGCTTCGTCCCGGCGGATCAGCTCGACCGGGACGCAGCCACACCCGCTTCACCGCGCTGCGCGTCACCTACCTCGTCCATCGATACGCGCTTCGCTCTCGCTACAACCGGCTTCGCGACCGCGGTATGCTCATGGCCGCGGAAGCAGCAACTCGCCTCGGCATTCATGAAGCGACGGTTGTGCACTGGGCGGAATATGGCATGATCACAAGGCACGCTTACAATGCGCGCGCGTATCTTTACGAGTTGCCTCCCTCTCCACCGGCCAAGCACTGCAGTCGATGGGACCGGCTCTCAGATCGAGCAGCGGCCTTCAAAACAGGGAAAGAATCAAGACCTTCGGATCCAATCGAAAGAGGTGTAGTGTGAAGCCAGCTACTTATACCAGATCGCCCAGCCATCCCGGTCCCAGTACAGAATCTTCAGCCGGTCGCCTCGCCGGTTACAAAACACCAGCAGATGTCCGCAGAAGGGGTTACAGCCAATCACGTGTTCCGCCATCATCGAAAGCCCGTCGAAGGAGCGCCGCATGTCGCAGGCTACCGTGCACAGATACACCTCCACCGCGGCCGGAAAACTCGGCAAAACTCCCGTATCGATACCCCGCTCCGCGTCGCTTCGTGAATCACCTTCCGCCAATATCGAGCCTTCTCCGCCCCCGGCCTCGTCCCCATCGCGCACCCTCCACCGTTGTGGTCGGCATGTGCACACACCACTGCACATCGCCATTCCTCGGCGAGTATGACTTACGCCCGCGCTACCGGGAAGATGGTTTGGCCGGACGGGTACCATTATCCCCCCTTCGACTTCGGGTTATCATCCGTGCCGTTGCCGGAAGCTCTAGGCTCAAATGAGATTTTTGCCTTGCGCTTTTACCAAGGCACCTTACTCCTGAACGCACGACAGCCCAGCTAAAATTTGCCAATTTAGCTGGGCTGTGGCTTTTCTCTTCCGTCTGTCTAGAGTTTGATCGTGGCAGCCAGGTCGGACTTAGCTTGACCACCTCAGACCCTTCACGCCGTCACCGGTAATAGAGCCTGTGAGCGATACCACTCGACCGTTTTGTTCAGACCTTCTTCGAAGTCGACAGATGGTTTATAACCCAGGTGCTGCGTGGCTAAGCGGATGTCGGCGAGTGAGTGCTTGATATCGCCTGAGCGTTCCGGAGCGTAAAAGGCGGCGTTGGCGTAGCCTAGTAGTTGCTGCAGCAACACGTAGGTCTCGTTGATAGTGACTCGCCGGCCACCAGCAATGTTAAAGTATCGTCCCGCCACCTGGTCGGCGGGGGCATGGCAAGCCAGCAAATTCGCCTTGACAACATTGTCTATGTAGGTAAAGTCGCGGCTCTGCTCGCCGTCCCCATATATCGTGGGCCGTTCTTGTCGCAACATCTTCGAAATGAAGATGGCCATCACGCCGGTATACATCGACTTTGGATCTTGGTAAGGCCCGAAGACATTGAAATAGCGCAGGGAGACTGTCTCGACACCGTAGACCGCATGGAACGATCTCATGTAGTACTCACCCGCCAGCTTGGATACAGCATACGGTGAAATCGGATTTGGCGTCAGGTCCTCGCTCTTGAGCAAATGAGGAGTGTCGCCGTACACGGAGGACGAGGAAGCGGATACTATCCGTCTCACCTGGGCGTCCCGAGCAGCCACTAGCAGATTCAAGGTCCCATCGACATTCGAGCGGTTGCAGGATAGCGGATCGGCAATCGAGCGCGGAACCGAAGGCAGTGCAGCCTGATGGATGACGTAGTCAACTCCCTGGCATGCCTCGCTGACTCCCCGCATATCGAGGAGATCCACTTCCCTGAAGTCGATAGCGCTGCTTATTAAAACCAAGTTTTCTGGTTTGCCGGTACTGAAGTTATCGATTCCGCGGACCCTCTCTCCGCGCCGAACCAATTCTCGCGCAATGNNGCAATGGACGAGCCGATGAATCCGGCAATCCCAGTGATCAGATAGGTGGACATGGAAATGGGGTGATTCCTCCCTACTGAAATCAATGCACTCGATCCTGCCAAGCTAGTTGGCTGTACGAAATTCGCTTTTGGTCCGGAGACGCTCAGAATGGCTGAGATTCAAACTGTAAGATTGCGTTGCTCGCTTGCTTTCCGAAGTCTCCCAACTTCTACTTCGGCCGGTGAGGAGTGCAACGACCGACTAGTTGCTTCGGAAGAACCGCTACTAAACCAGATATACAAGCCAGCCAGCATTACAATCAGGACAAAAAACA
>PLQW01000168.1 GCA_003160215.1 Acidobacteriaceae bacterium | reverse complement strand
CGGTGCCGCCCATCAGAAAGCCTTTACCGCGGGCGTCGGCGAACGCCCACATCATGTCGCCGATGCGCTGGAACCCGAACATCGAGTAATAAGTAAAGAAGGGAACCATCGGCACTTTGTAATTCGCGTACGCCGTTCCCGCGGCCGTGAACGACGCCATCGATCCGGCTTCGGTGATGCCTTCTTCTAAAATCTGCCCGTTCTTCTCTTCACGGTAATAGAGGAGCATGTCCTGGTCGTGCGGCTTGTAGAGCTGTCCCTGGCTGGCGTAGATGCCCACCTGTCGAATGATGGACTCCATGCCGAAGGTGCGCCCTTCGTCGGGAACGATCGGGACTATCAGCTGGCCGATCGTTGGATGCTTTAACAACTGCCGCAGCAGGCTGACGAAGCCCATGGTGGTGGACACCGCGCGGCCTTTCGATCCAGCCAGCGATTCCGCGAACTCACTCAGCGGCGGCGCCTGGAAGCTCAAGTCAGGCACCGACCGGGTCGGCATATATCCGCCGAGTTCCTTGCGGCGCTGCCGCAAATAGGCGAGCTCCGGACTGTCGTCCGGCGGACGATACAACGATCCATCGCGCGCGGCTTCTTCAGGGATCGGAATCTCGAAGCGCGAGCGGAAGGCGGTCAGGGCCTTGTCGGCGAGTTTCTTTTCCTGGTGGGTGGCGTTGCGGGCCTCGGCCGAACCCAAGCCATAACCCTTTACCGTGTGCGCCAGAATGACCGTCGGTCCGCCGCAGTGCTCCACGGCCCGCTTGTAGGCGTTGTAGACCTTTTGCGGATCGTGCCCGCCGCGAGCAAGACGATGCAACTCGTCATCGCTCATGTCGGAGACCATGGCCAGAAGCTCAGGATATTTCCCGAAGAATTCCCGGCGAATGTACTCTCCACCCTTGACCTTGTAGCTCTGGTATTCGCCGTCCACCGCCTCTTCCAGTCGCTTGAGAAGGATGCCGGACTTGTCGCGGGCAAACAGCTTGTCCCAATCGGAACCCCACAAGACCTTGATGACGTTCCAGCCGGCGCCGCGGAAGGCGGCCTCCAGTTCGTTAATGATTTTTCCGTTGCCGCGCACCGGGCCGTCGAGGCGCTGCAGGTTGCAGTTGACGACGAAGATCAGATTGTCGAGCTTCTCGCGCGAGGCCAACGTCAGCGAGCCCATCGATTCGGGCTCATCGGTTTCTCCGTCACCCACGAATGCCCAAATCTTGCGCGGGGTCTGGGCAATGATTGCGCGATTTTCCAGGTAGCGCATGAATCGCGCCTGGTAGATGGCGTTGAGTGGACCGATCCCCATCGAAACCGTCGGGAAGCTCCAGAAATCAGGCAACAGCCAGGGATGGGGATACGATGGCAATCCCGGCGCTCCGCGCAATTCGTGGCGGAAGTTCTTCACCTGCTCTTCGCTGAGACGTCCTTCCAGAAATGCCCGGGCATAGACTCCGGGAGAAGAGTGCCCCTGGAAGTAAATGAAATCGCCCGGCTGATCGCCGTACTTGGCGTGGAAGAAATGATTGAACCCGACCTCCAGCAACGTGGCCAGCGACGAGTAGGTCGAAATGTGGCCGCCGATGCCGGGATCTTGCTTGTTCTGGCGGTGCACCATGGCCATCGCGTTCCAGCGGATCAAGCTCTTGATGCGCCGCTCCAGCAAGCGATCGCCGGGATACGGAACTTCCTCGCTCACCGGAATGGTGTTGACGTAGGGAGTGTTTAACTGTACGGGAATCTCGACCCCCGATTTGCGCGCCCGCTCGATCAGCGCTTGCAGAAGGCCGCATCCGCGGGTTGTGCCTTCGTTCTCGACCACCTGGTCGAAGGCTTCCAGCCATTCCGCGACTTCCTCTTCCGAATCGACTTCCGGCTTCAACGGAAACTCCAGTACTCGATTGTTGACTTCTTGCGTTGCCACGTTGACCTCTGCGATCTGCGAGCCGATTGCCGCGCCCCGGCGCAAGCATTCAACTTCGATGTTGAGAAGACTCAATCTCTGATTATTTAAAGATGCGCCCAACAACGAATCGCTTCTTCTTTCAGAACTTCGGTCCTGGCAGAGACTCTGACTGCGTTAAGCCTCAACCGAATCGCGTTCCGTGAGCGCTCGCTGGCTGCGTTGTTGGCTGATTGGCCGCGCAATTCAAGCTATGGAGAGCGGCGGCAAACGCCGTCAGAAACGCTTTCCCAGGTGGTTGCCACCCTGATGAACGATGGGTCAATCTTAGCAGAACGAAAAGGATATCGGTTGCGCGTTGGATTCCTCTCAAGCCTTGGCTATGCCGGTTTCAGAGTTGGTGTAGACCGGGTAGAGCCAGCCTTCAGGCTGGCGCTCAAGATCGCCCCACCTTACGAGGCTTGAGCCGTTGCGGTCATTTTCAATGACCGCNNCGGACTACGCCAATCCTGAAACTGCTTTAGGAAACGGCACCCGCCTTGCGAGTACCCAGCCCCTTCGTCACCGCAAAAAAACGCGCAACTGGGCGCTGCGCGTTGGTCGATTCATATTTTTTCATCAGGCTCAGGCATATTCCTGTCCCCAGAGATTTACTCGCGGGACCAATTTGCCTGGGCCAGTTTCGCCGCGTGAGCTGGCGTTCAGCACGAAGGACTCAGTACACCTTGTTCATCTGCTGCCACACGGCCATGCCGGCGATGAACAAGATCAACAGTCCCGACGCTGCGCCCAAGATGCGCACGTACGGCGTCACCCTCTTCATCCGAAGCTGAAGCTCCTCTTGTTCCATCCGGAGGTTGGCACTGGCATCGTCCAGGAAGAGTTGTTCGTCCTGGTGCAAGGTCAGGGTGCTACGGTAAATCAGGAGCAGTATCAGCACAACCGTTAGTACACCCCATACGATCAGCAACACCGTTATCATTGGCATAGCCCACCTCGGCTCACAACGAACCGGCCCCGCGCCCAAGGCGGTTGCGACGCGCAACCGGACGGGGACCCTAACGAAGTACATTATATCTCCGGTTTGGACAGGGCAAGCGCAATTATTTGCAACTCAGTAACTGGCCTAAGTAGGCTCCCCCACCGTCGGTCGAGAGTTGCTCGATCGGGGCTTCAAAGGCAAACCACGGTGCCCAAGCAGCTGAGGTAGCCACCATTTTTCGTGAAGAAACATGGAAAGAGAAAAGAAATATGTGGCGGCAAACGGCTAGCACCCTGAAAGTGCCATCGCGGATTCCCATGGATTCCCATCAATGATCTTGACTTCGCGAAGAATTGGTGACAATGTCACAGACTCGGAACCACTCTCCTTTAGGAGTGCTGAGCGAAGCACGGTACCCGGGCTGCTATCCCAGCGGGGCAGCCCATTTTCCATGCTGGACCCGGCTCAAGAGACTGTGGAAAAAGTCATTTTCGAGCTGCCTGAGGGAGTGAAGAGCGTGTGTGGGAACCAAACATGGCATTTGCCAGTGGACTTGATGGGCGAAAATTCAGCGCTGTAGGCGAAGTGCTGGGTAAAGTGGGAAACAGATTCGAGTCCCGTACCGGGGTCCCCAACGAGCGCCGCTTTTGCGCTTGTTGGGGTGGTTGAGGGACGACACAGTTCTCACGCACTACCCGAGCGTCGCTCTTTTCAGCCGCTTCTCAGGGCGCGCCGCAGGACTGACGGCTTGGTATAACTCTTGCGACGGAAAGCCGTTTCACTGCATCCAAAATGATGGCACGTTTGCACCAGCGCCTGGCTTGCGGGCGGCTGGTCACAAATCTGCAGTAGTTTGCTATAATCCCGCTAGTTTCAGAGGAGAGGCCATGGCCACCACAACAACCGCACCGAACACCACCACCACCACGCCCACTGTCGAAACGAAGCCACTCAATCTCACCGCGACCGCGATCGCCAAGGTGAAAGAGATCATGGCGCAACAGAACCCTGTTCCGGCGGGACTGCGCGTGGGAGTGGTCGGAGGCGGATGCTCCGGGTTCTCCTACTCGATGTCGTTCGAGAATGGCGCCGGCATGATGGACAAGACCTTCGACTTCGAAGGTCTGAAGGTCTACGTCGACGCGACCTCGCTGATGTATTTGAAGGGCGTGAACGTCGATTACATCGAGACCCTCGAAGGCGCCGGCTTCAAGTTCGACAACCCGAACGTGAAGAGCACCTGCGGCTGCGGATCGTCCTTCAGCGTCTAAGAGCGCGCCGCAACGAATTTTTTAAGGGCCCTGTCCTCCGCGACAGGGCTTCGCTTTTGCGCAACGGTTTCTCCCGCGCCCGCGAACCGCCGTTCAAATTTCGCGGACAAGGCATGCACTGACCGCAACCCCTGCGGCCCGCTGGGGTTCCACATTGCGGGCGCAGCTTTGCCTATACCTAGGCGGGAGCGCCCCTATACAATGTATTTTCTTGTTTGCATTCTCCGAGAAGTGGCAGTTCACCGTCAGGAGTGTGGATGAAGGTTTTCCGCGGAGCCCTTTTCTTATTGTTGGCTGCTTTTATACTGCTGGCAGAGCTGGGCTGTGGCGATCAATACCGCCCGGTCGCCAATCCTATCATCGGACCCGGCGGCCAGCCGCAGAGCACGCACTACGCGTATGTAGTGAACTACAACCCTAACGGCGATGGCTCAACCACCACGATCGATGTTTCCGGGGACAGCGTCACTTGGGTGCAAACCCTGGGTGTCGGTTCCATCTATGAAGCATTGCTGCCCAAGTCGACCGCCCTCTTTATCGCCAACAGCGGCGATGACACGGTGAGTGATTTCCCGGCTTTTCTAAGCGGCGCGGTTACGACCATCGGCCTGCTGCCGGGATCGCATCCCGTCTTCCTGACGGCGACCCAATCTACCAACATGTACGTACTCAATTCGGGCTTCAATTCGACCTGTCAGACCACCGGATCCGTCAGCTCCATCTCGGCCTCCACGGGATCGGTTACGAATACCGGGTGCGTGGGACTGAACCCGATCAATATCCCGATCAATATGGTCCAGGCGGCTGGTGGAGGGCAGATCTTCGTTCTAACCCAGGGAGACAGCACGAACCCGAGCGCCGTCACTGTTTTGGATCCGGCATCCCTGGCGGTGGTGAATAAACCGTTAACGTCGGCGGACGGCCTTGGGCTTAATCCCGTCTACGCAACTTCCAGTGTCGACGGCAGTTACATTTTCGTCGTGACCCAGGGCGATGGAGTCAATCCCGGTACGCTCGACATACTGACGGGAGGTGCCACCCCTGCGGTGGCCGCGTCGGTTCCGCTGGGTGTGAAGCCGACCTATTCCTACCTCGACCCGCATCTCAACCGGCTCTACGTCACCAATACGGGCGACAACACGGTCAGTATCTTCGACGCCTCGAATGTGAATGTTGCCAATTCGCCGCCCATCCCCTCGCTGGCTGCGCCGGTGCTCGTGGGTACCGCGCCCGCAGGAATCGCCGCGCTGCAGGACGGTTCGCGCTTCTACGTGGCCAATTCCGGCTCCAATAACGTGAGCGTCGTGAGCGCCACCAGCTTCGCCGTCATGAAGACGGTTGCAGTGGGAGTTAACCCTATATTCGTGGCCGCCGATCCCACCTCGACCAAGGTTTACGTGACCAACCAAGGCAGCTCTTCCACCAGTGTCATCCAGACCGTGAATGACACCGTTGCGGCGACGATAGCGGCCCCTCCGCAGGTCCCCGGTTGCACCACTTCGTGCGCGCTGCAGCAGCCGACCATGGTAGTGACGCAGTGATGTCTTCAGAAGCCCTGAATTATTCATCAATGTGAGGTGTCATCCTGAGCGGAGCGCCGCAAGGAATTTCCGACCCGCTTCTTTTGCGGGTCGGGCGGGCGCGCAGTCGAAGGACCCCTATAGCTGAGAGAAATCACAGTGTGGCCGCGTGGGGTAGCAACAAGTTTGAGATTGCTGGTGGCTAAAGGGGTCCCTCGACCACTCGCTGCGCGCGTTGCTCGGGATGACACCTCAAGAAATACGTGCGCTCATGAATAATGCAGGTGAAGCCGTGCTCCACCCTATGCACCCAGAGGTGAAGCTGCTCTACGTGAACATGAACTCCTTGGTGCGCAAGTCGCGAATCGTATCGCGCAGCCGGGCGGCTTGCTCGAACTCGAAGCGCTTGGCCGCCTCGCGCATGTCGCTCTCCAGTTTGGCAATGTAAGCGTCCAACTCTTCCTGGGAACGGAACTCCGGCAAACCTTCCGCCTCGTTGGTCAGGTCGACATAATCTGCGTTGGCGACGGCAACCAGCGTCATGTCGAGCGGCCGCACGATGCTCTCCGGCGTAATGCCGTGCTCCTCGTTGTAAGCGCGTTGAATGGCGCGCCGGCGATTGGTTTCGTCCAGCGCTTTCTGCATGGAGTCAGTCATCTTGTCGGCGTAAAGAATGGCGCGGCCGCTCAGGTTACGTGCGCAACGACCGATGGTCTGGATCAACGATCCCGCCGAACGCAGGAAGCCTTCCTTGTCGGCATCGAGAATCGCCACCAGCGAGACCTCCGGCAAATCGAGACCTTCGCGTAGCAGATTGATGCCGATGAGCACATCGAACTCGCCCTTGCGCAGATCGCGCAGAATCTTGATGCGCTCCAGCGTCTCGATCTCCGAGTGCATGTAACGGCAGCGAACGCCCACCTCGCTGTAGTACTCGGCCAGGTCCTCGGACATGCGCTTGGTCAGAGTGGTGACCAGCACCCGCTCATTCTTCTCCGCGCGACGGCGGATCTCGTGCAGCAGGTCGTCAATCTGTCCCTTCACCGGACGCACTTCCACCTCGGGATCGATGAGGCCAGTCGGGCGGATGATCTGCTCTACCACCACGCCCGCCGACTTGGTCAGTTCGTAAGGGCCGGGTGTCGCGGAAACGTACACTGCCTGGCTTACACGGTGCTCGAATTCCTCAAACGTCAGTGGACGATTGTCGAGCGCGCTGGGCAGGCGGAATCCGTATTCGATCAGGTTCTGCTTGCGCGAGCGGTCGCCGTGCCACATGCCATGCAACTGCGGTATCGTCTGGTGAGATTCGTCGATGAACAGCATGTAGTCGCGCGCTACGTAATCCAGCAGCGTCGGCGGCGGTTCGCCCGGCAGGCGCCCGGTAAAGTGGCGCGAGTAGTTCTCGATGCCGTGGCAGTAGCCCATTTCCTTGATCATCTCGAGATCGAAGCGCGTGCGCTGATGAATGCGTTGCGCCTCGACGATCCGTCCCTGCTTCTCCAATTCCGCTTCCCACCACGCCAGTTCTTCCAGGATGGTTTGGACCGCCGCCTGCTTACGCTCCGGCTTCATCACGTAGTGGGTCTTGGGATATACCGGCAGGCGCGCATACTTTTGCTTCACGGTCCCGAACAGGGGATCGATCTGCGCCAGCGATTCGACTTCATCGCCCCACAACTCGATGCGATAGGCATTGTCGTCGTAGGTGGGAAAAATCTCGATGATGTCGCCGCGCACCCGGAAGGTCCCGCGGCGGAAATCGCCCTCGGTGCGCTCGTAGAGAATTTCGACCAGCTTGCGGACGATGTCGTCGCGCTTGATCTTCTGTCCTTTTTCCAGGAACAGCAGCATGCCGTAATAGGCTTCCGGCGATCCCAAGCCGTAGATGCAGCTCACCGACGCAACAATGATGCAGTCGCGCCGCTCGAACAGCGACTTGGTGGCCGCCAGCCGAAGCTTGTCGAGCTCGTCGTTGACGGTCGCTTCCTTCTCGATGTAAACATCGCCCGCGGGAATGTAGGCTTCCGGCTGGTAATAGTCGTAATACGAGACAAAGTACTCGACCGCATTGTGGGGGAAGAACGACTTGAACTCGTGGTAGAGTTGCGCCGCCAAAGTTTTGTTATGCGCCAGGATCAGCGCGGGGCGATTCAGCTCCTCGATGACCTTGGCCATCGTGAAGGTCTTGCCCGAGCCGGTAACTCCCAGCAGCACCTGGTGTTTGTCGCCATCGAGGATGCCGCGCGTCAGCGACTCGATCGCCTTCTTCTGGTCGCCTTGCGGCTGGTAAGGACTGACTAACCTGAATTCCATAACTAGGCCCGGTCCACTCCGAAGCGAGATCGTTCTGGCGCCTCACAGAGAGGGATTACGTGGGGTGGGTATCTCTTCATTATACGACGGGCGAGAAGCGGGTCTGCGGAGGAGGGGAAGCGGGTGTCATGATTCATTGTTTGCTCGTCCTGAGCGGCGGCGAATTGGTACCCTATACGCACTGGCGGATCCGCGTACCCCCGCAGGTGGCTGGTGCGACCTATGGCTAATTTTCCATATTCGACCATTTCGATGGGATATTCTGCTGAACCACTGGATTGCCCTCATGACTGAGTATGCCGTCTATCTCGATGACAGCGGACATCCCGATAACCAGCCCTATGTTGTTGTGGCGGGTTTCGTAGCCAGGGAAGAACAGTGGCTTGCCTTTGAGTCGGCTTGGCGATCCGCGCTGAAGCGCAACGTTCTTGGCTCTGTGTTTCATATGGTGGAGTTCGAGTCTGGGCCTAAAACAAAAGCAAAAGGAAAAATTCTCGAAGATTTGACCACCACCATTAGCTCGCATGTACAGGGAGCGTTTAGCGTCTTTGTGGACATGGAAGCATACAGGAAGGTCAATGAGACGTATCCCCTTGAAGAGTGCTTGGGGAAGCCGTATGCGCTCGCAGCACGTGGTGTAGCCAGAGGAATTAACAGCTGGAAAGAGATGTTTTTCAAGCTCGGCGATCACCTCTTGGTATTCGTGGAGGAGGGAACAAAGCACAAGGGAGACATGGAAGAGGTATTCCGCAGGGATGCCATTCCGATCCCAAACACCGTACCCAAGAAACATCCGGAAGCGCAGGCGGCAGACATGTTGGCATGGGAAATCCTCCACTTTGCCCGGCACGAAAACTATCGGCGCAGTTTGGTGAACCTACTCAAAGACAAGCTGCACTGCGAGGAAATGGAAGGGGCATTCCACGAGCACAATCTGATAGAAACCTGCAAGCGGGCAAATCTTCCGGTTCGTGCGTCGGTGCCCCCGAATTTCCAATTTGTCTATCACTCGTTGCCTAAGCGGATACGAAAGCGGGACATCAAGTGAAAAGCAACAATTCCGTCTGAAGGCGTTTGTCAACCGCGTGAACCGCCGAAGTTCATTCTCGTCCGTTTTGTCAAATCCGCGTACTGATTTATCCTGTTGGTACTGGCCAAAATTTACAAAGCAAGTGCTCGTATTTCTATAAGATACTCATATTTTGGTTCATAGAAGGGCATCATGAAAATTCTGGTAATTGGTGGAGGCATGATGGGTTGGGCTGCGGCGTTTGACATGGCCCGAACCCCTCATGTCGAGGCAGTCACGCTCGCAGATTCCAACTCGCAGCGATTGCATGAGGCGGTCGCTCGGGTCGACAAACTCACCGGCAACCACAAGGTCACGCCCGTCCAGGTTGACGCCGCTGACACCCAGGCAGTGCGCAAGATCATGCGCGGTCACGATGGCGTGCTCTCCGCCGTTCCGTACTTCTTCAATCTGGAATTGGCCAAGGCCGCGATTGAAGCCAAATGCCACTTCGCCGATCTCGGCGGCAACAACACGGTGGTGAAACAAGAATTTGCGCTGCACCCCCAAGCGCAAGCCGCGGGCGTAGCGATCGCTCCCGATTGCGGTCTCTCGCCGGGCATGGCGTCGATCCTAGGAGGTGAACTGCTGCGCCGCATCGGCGGCAAGGCCGACGCGCTGAAGATTTATGTCGGCGGTCTGCCGCAACGGCCGCGCCCGCCGTTCAATTATCAGCTTGTCTTCTCGGTCGAAGGCCTGATCAATGAGTACAGCGAGCCTGCTAAGATCTTGCGCGACGGAAAGCTGCTGACGGTCGAGCCGCTCACCGAAATCGAATCCTTCCAGATGGCAGGCTTTGCTGAGCTGGAGGCGTTCCACACGTCGGGTGGTACATCCACCTTGCCCGAAACGTTCCAGGGCCACGTGGGCGAGTGCTTCGAGAAGACGCTGCGCTATCCCGGACACGTTCGCATGTTGCGTTCGCTTTACGATCTTGGCTTGTTCTCCAGCGTAAAGCGTGTGGTGAACGGCGCCGAAGTGGCGCCGCGCCAGATGATGTCGCGCTTGTTCGAGGAGAAATTTACCAGCCAGGAGCCTGAGGTCACACTGCTGCGCGTCGAAGCTCACCACGACGATGTGGTTGCGTCTTTCAGCATGATGGATTACACCGACCCGGTGACCGGGACGACCTCGATGATGCGGACCACGGCCTGGCCGGCATCGATCGTGCTGCAGATGCTGATTGGCGGCGAGATTTCCAAGCGCGGAGCTGTGCGCCAGGAGGTCGACATTCCAGCCCAGCTCTTCCTCAATGAAATGGCTTTGCGCGACGTGGTGATTAGCTACCGTATCGAGTCCGTCCAGGAATTTCGCCAGGAAGTTTTGGCTGCGGCACAGGAGAACTAATTGAACTTTCTAAATCGCCTGCACCCACTGGGGCTGCTGGTTCTGCGACTGGCGCTGGGCGCGGTCATGATCGCGCACGGCTATCAGAAGATTTTTGGGGGCATGCCTCAGTTCATGCAGATGCTGTCGCACATGGGCATTCCTCCGTGGATGGGCTACCTCACGGCTGCGGCCGAGTTTGGTGGCGGCATCTTGCTTGTGGCTGGATTTCTAACGCGAATAGCGGCCATCGCCATTTTCCTCGATATGGCGGTGGCTATCTCCAAGGTGCATCTGCAACACGGATTGTTTTCCAAAAACGGAGGCTTCGAGTTTCCCATGGTGTGTGGCGCGATCGCGTTTTCATTGATCTGGAGCGGCGCCGGACCCATTGCGATGGATTGGCTGTGGGGAAGTAAAGGCGGGCGGTAAAAATGTTCGAGGGCTTTCGCTATCTCGGAGTTGTCATCACGAACGGCCTTTAGGCCGTGAGGGATCTGCTGTTTCCCGGGTCGTGGTTACAAGCGCAGATAAAAGCAGATTCCTCGCTTCGCTCGTAATGACAATTCCAGAAGCGTCCCGATCCCACGTGGGGTTGGCCGATTCGGCGTTTCTACTAAGCGCTAGCCACTAATTCAATAACCGGCCAGTGCCACCATCGCCTGGTACACGTCCTCCGCCTGCGGCAGAATCTCGTCCTCCAGAATGGGCTGGTACGCGACGAACGTGTCCTTCGCTCCTACGCGCTTGACCGGCGCGTCGAGCTTGTCGAAGAGCTCGTCAGCGATGCGGGCGGCGATCTCCGCGCCGTAGCCCCAGCTCAGCATGTCCTCGTGCGCCACAAGCACGCGGCTGGTCTTCGCCACGGACGTCGCAATCGTCTCCCAGTCATAGGGATTGAGGGTGCGCAGGTCAATCAGCTCCACGCTGACGCCATTCTCGCGTTCGATGCGTTGCGCCGCTTGCAGCGCGCGCGGAACCAGGGCCCCGTAGGTCACCACCGTGAGGTCATGACCGGGACGAACGATCTTCGCCTTGCCGAACGGAACCATGTAGTCCGGCCCCGGATACGGCGCCCGACCAAAGGTTTCACGATAGAGGCGCTTGTGTTCCAGAAACAGCACCGGATCGTCGCAACGAATCGCGGTGCGCAGCAATCCGTTGGCGTCGAGCGCATTCGACGGGAAGACCACGCGCATTCCCGGCGTGTGAGTGAAAATGCTTTCGCCACATTGCGAGTGATAGATGGATCCGCCGGTAAGATAACCGCCGATCGCGACCCGCACCACCGCCGGCGAGGAGAACGCGTTGTTGGAACGCCAGCGCATTAGTGGCAGTTCACTGCGAAGCTGCTGCATGGCGGGCCAGATGTAGTCGAAGAACTGGATCTCCACCACCGGCTTCAGGCCACGGGTTGCCATGCCCACCGCGCGGCCCACGATGTTGGCCTCCGCCAGCGGTGAGTTGAAAACCCGGTCGCCGCCGAACTCGGTCTGTAGTCCTCCGGTCAGCTTGAAAACCCCGCCCTTGCCTTTCACCTGCTTGTCTTTGAGATATTCCACGCGGCTGCAGTCGGCCACATCTTCGCCAAACATCACGATGCGCGGATCGCGCTTCATCTCGTCGCGGAGACAAGCGTTGATGAGATCGGCCATCGTCCGTTCGGGAGCAGCGGGCGCACCCTTTTCGGCGGGCAGAGGATGGACCGCCTCGGTCTGGAACGCCGCCGAGGTGGGATCGATATCGGGCGAGTACACGAACTGCTTATACGAATCAGGCGCCGGCAGGGCTGCGGCGACCGCTCGGTCCGCCGCTTCCTGGATCTCCGCTTCCGCATCCTTCTCCAGATTGTCGATGCCTTGCTCGTCGAGAATGCCTTCGCGTATCAGGAAAAGTTGGAAGCGCGTGATGGGATCGCGTTCCACTTCCAGCTTGCGCTCGGATTCAGGCCGGTAGAGTTTTTCGTCGTCCGACAGCGAATGCGAGTACGGACGGATCACGTGGCCGTGCACGAATGCCGGGCCTTGGCCGGAGCGAATGTAATCGACGGCGGTCTTGAGCGCGGCATAGCTGACGATTGGATCGGTGCCATCTATTTCCGCAAAGTGGAAGTTCGGAAATCCCTTGACCAGCTTGCTGATATTGCCGCCGGCTGTGCTCACTTCCACCGGCACCGAGATGGCGTACTCGTTATCTTCGATCAGATACAACACCGGCAGCTTCAGGTTCGACGCGGTGTTCAACGACTCCCAGAACTCGCCTTCGCTGGTGGTGCCATCGCCGCAGGAGACATACACCACTTCGTCGCCGTGGAACTGCACGTCCTTGAACTGGCGATAATCGCCGCTTTCCTTCTCGGCAGCTTGCGGATAGCGGCTGAAATACCGCCCCGCCTCGGCGCAGCCTACAGCCTGCAGGAACTGCGTTCCGGTCGGCGAAGATTGGGTCACGATGTTCAGCTTCTTGTGTCCCCAGTGCGAAGGCATCTGCCGCCCGCCGGAGTTGGGATCGTCGGCCGCGCCCACGGCTTCCAGCAATTGCTCGTAAGGCGTCATGCCCAGTGTGAGGCAGAGTGCGCGGTCGCGATAGTAGGGGTAGAACCAGTCGTAGCCCGGACGCAACACCATTCCGGCAGCCACCAGCAGCGCTTCGTGTCCCGCGCCGGAGATCTGGAAGAAGATCTTTTGCTGGCGCTTGAGCAGGATCTCGCGATCGTCGATCCGGCGCGACATGTACATCAGCCGGTAGATGTCGATCAGTTGCTGGCGGGTGAGCCCTTCATATTTCTCGCTGGGAATAGTCTGCGCTACCGCAGGTTTAGGCTCTGTTTTTGTGGTGGCCATCCATTACCTCAGGAGTGAGATGCGAAACCCGATCACGGCTACGAACGTTCCATCATTGTAAATGTTCTGCGGGGTTTCTTGAATTGTCAGCAGTGGCTAACACTTTTAGCCACTCCCGAATTGTCATCACGAGCGAAGCGAGGGATCTGCTTCTGGCGCCTTTCCTCAAGCCGAGGAGAAAAGCAGATGCCTCGCTGCGCTCGTCATGACAAGTCCAAGAGAACGTCGCACGGCTATACTGGAAGGGAATGATACGTACATTTCACCCTATTCCGCTCAAGAAAATCAAGCTCATCATCTTCGATCTCGATGGCACCCTGATCGATTCCGAACTCGACCTGGCAATCGGGGTCAATGCCATGTTGCGCCACTATGGCCGCAAGGAACTGCCCATCGAGGTGATTGGCACCTACATCGGCGATGGCGCGCCCATGCTCATTCGCCGGGCGCTCGGCGATCCCGCCCATAGCGAGTTCCTGCAGGAAGCGCTCAATTATTTTCTGCTTTATTACCGCGAGCATAAGCTCGACAACACGCGCGCCTACGAAGGCATCGGAGAGGCGCTACAGCGGGTCGGCCAGGGCGATGGCGTGCCGCGCAAGTTGGCGGTGCTTACCAACAAGCCGGTTCGGGTGTCGCGCGACATTCTAGCCGGGCTCGGACTGGCCGAGTGCTTCGTGCAGGTTTACGGGGGCAACAGTTTCGAAACCAAGAAACCCGATCCTCTCGGAGCTAACACCCTGATGCGCGAAGCGGGCGCGGCCCCCGACGAAACCGTGATGGTCGGCGACTCCGGGGTGGACGTGCTCACAGCCCGCAATGCAGGGTTGTGGTGCGTCGGAGTTACCTACGGATTTGCGCCGCTGACCCTGCAGCAGGTTCCTCCCGATGTGCTGGTGGATACCCCGGCGGAGTTGGCTCGCGCGTTGACCGTGAGCGAAATGACGGAACAGGGAAAGCGGCGGCAGAAATAACAGGCGTCCGGCGTCGGTCGATCCGGCCCTATTTCCCGCATGAGCCTGCTGCTATTCTTTACCCATGTCGCAGCCCAGCAGCCCTAGTTCGCCTTTCCAAGATGGCTTTGCCGCTGTGTGGCACGAGCCGGCACTGCTGGCGGCCGAACTTACGTGGCGCTGGTGCTTCGGATTTTCGGCGTGTGCCCTGGCCATCATTTCCGGTGCGTGGTTTCTCGACAGCCTCGAAGTCTCACCCGCCGACGAATTTCTGCTTGGTACATTTCAATCGCAGTTGCTTTCCGGTGCCGTTCACCACATCTTCCGCGGCAGCCTCACTCGCTTGGTTCTGGAGCAAGCCGCGCTTCTCCTTGGCGTAACCCTGCTGTGGTGCCTCGCGGCCACCGTGGGCCGCGCAGCCACGCTGCGGCGCCTGGTTGCGATGTTCAGCGCCGATGACGAACCGGGCGAGATGACATGGCAATTTGCGCCGATCTTCGTCCTGCATCTGCTGCGCGCGGCGTGGTCGTTGATCGCGCTGTCGGTCGCGACCGCGTGTTTGATAACCGGCAGTGCCATGGCTGGAAACGGCCGCGCCTGGCTGGCCGCGCTCTTTTTGGTGTTCGGAATCGGTCTGGCATGCTGGTTCGGTGCCGCATTGAATTGGTTCTTCGGGGTTGCACCGCTGTTCTGCATTCGCAACGGCGCCCCGGCGATGGATGCTCTCGCGCAATCTGTGGACTTCGTCTCGCGAAGAGGTGGCAGGCTGTCCCTGCTGGGGTTGGGCTTTCTTCCGCTTCGCCTGGTATGGCTCGCGACGATGATGCTGGCTATACTCGCGCCGCTGAGCTTGGCGCCGCATCTCGCGGCAGGCTGGGTGCTGCTCATCATGGCAGCGATCGCGTTGATCTATTTCGCGGGAGCTGACCTGCTGCATCTTGCCCGTCTGGGAGCCTACGCGTCTCTGGCGGAAGATGACGCACATCCCGTGCCTGCGCCGGAGGCCAGCAATCCTCCCGATCCCGCGCTCGCGCCAGAACCCGCACTACCGCCGGAAATCGCGCCCGCGGTTGATCCGGCATCGGGCGCCGAGTCCAGTGCGAATTCAGATTGTGCTGGTCCTGCTGTCGAAATGCAGCTACTCTCCTGCAAATGGCGGCAGCGCTCGGAGCTGGACCGCCAAGGCTAAAGGGTTATGTCTCGGATACTCGTTTTCTGGTTACTGATTTCCACTTGGCTGATTCCAGTGGCTGGAGCAATCCAACCGCAAAAACCCGCGATCACGAACGATTCGGACCTCGGCGTTCGCCACGACCACGCTGCATGGCCCTCGCCAGAATCGCTCACAAAGGACCTCCACTCCAACGACGAAGCTGTCCGTCTAAAGGCATTGCACCTGCTCGGACTTAGCGATGAGCAGGCGTACGAGGCTGTTTGGACGGACCATTCTCCCGAACCAAGAATTGTCGGCAAGAAAGTCATCTTTCCGGATGTGGTCGATCTTCGTTACGCCGCACTGGGCGAGGGCGACGCCCAACAAGCAATCGTTGCGATGCAAACCGGACCCATGATCTATGCCGCGATTGCGAACCCGGCTGCGAAAGGCTGGGAGCGCATCGCGACGTTCAATTGCTGGTGCAAGTATGAAATTTACGGGGGTGTTCCCGACGCATTGAATGAAGTCGTGAGGCTTAGCCCCGTGCCGCTGCTGCGACCACCCAATACGCAGCACTTTGAACTTGTACTGCTAAACAGCGGTGGGGGAACCGGCATTTACTGGCAAGATGAGGGGCACTATCGCGTTCACAAGGATGAACTACGAAGTGTGATTTCTTTCGTCAGCCGCCATCGGAATTGCGATCCGACCGGCCCGGCACCGCACATCTGCAATCTCGAGAGGCGATGGTTCTACACCACTGCGGTCGACGGAATCCACGGTGGCGTTCTGGTCGAAGGCCGGGTCGATTTTGCGAGCGACACAATTCCGCAGGTCGAAAACTCCGTTCGCGAACTGGAGGACCGGCCCTTGAAGACCATTAGCTGTCGTACTTATAAGTGGGACGCACAGACCTTTCGGTATGAGCCATTCAAGTCAACCAACCCCTGTAGCGCTCCAAAGCCGGCTCCCTGATTAAGGGCTGTCAAGAGCACACCACTTGCACCCATCCAGCCCCAAGCTAAAGGGGGCCTTCGACTCGCTGCGCTCGCTCAGGATGACAGCGTTAGGATTTGCCGCATATTCAGCCATCACCCGGGCAGGTGACTGCTGTCACTGCTGCTGCGGCAATACTGCGCGAACGTCATAGTAGGAGAGTTGCATGGTGCTCTCAGCCTCGCTGAGTAATCGCCTGCGGGCGGCGTGCCGTAGTGTGCGTCACGCCCCGCGCCTCTTTGTGTCCGTGCAGGCTTTCGTCCTGTTCCTCATTTTCTCCCCGAAATCGTACAGCTTCAGCGAGAGACCCGCGGCCCCGAATGGCGGATTCTGGGGCGGCATCGTGGTTGGATTTGTTCTGTTGCTCGTCGTGGCCGTCCTGGCAAGGACCCGGATCAAGGCGGCGGAACGGGAAGCTCTCCGGTCGAAGGAACTCGCCGATCATCGCGAATACGAGCGTAATGTGGCGCAACAGGAATTGTTGCGCCGCCTGGAGGAAGAGCGCGAACTGGCGAAGGAGAAGATGCAGTTCGAGTCGCAACTGTCGGAGTATGAGAAGTACGCGTCTCTGGCCCAGCTCGCCTTGGGCGCGGCACACGAGATCAACAACCCGCTGCTGGGGATCCTGTCGCACCTGGAATTGGAGTGGAAGGACGCCAGCGGCGAACGGCGGGAAGAAATTGAGCAATGCATCGAAGGCGCCAAACGAATTTCGTTGGCGGTGCGCGGATTGCTGGACTATGCGCGTCCCGGGCCACTGATGCTCAGCAAGGTCAATCTCAGCCGGATCGCCGCCGAGACCCTGAAGTTTCTCGAGCACCAACCCATGTTCCGGCAGATCGAATTGCAGAACTGCATTCCTCTCGACCTGCCTAACCTCAGCGCCGATGCTAATCAGCTCTCGCAAATCCTGATGAACCTGCTGCTGAACGCCGCGCAGGCGACACCGCCGGGAGGGACGATCACGATCCTGGCCGATAAGGTCAAGTTCGCGGAGATGATCGAGCTGCGCGTGCGCGACACTGGCAGTGGAATTCCTGCTGACATTCTGCCTCACGTCTTCGAGCCGTTCTTCACCACCAAGCGCGGCAAAGGGACGGGCCTCGGACTGAGCATCACGCAAAGCTACGTACGCAGTCACGGCGGAGATATCCAGCTCGAGAGCATTCCGGACCTGGGCACTACCGTCCGCGTGACCCTGCCGATTCGACAGGTGGGCCAAGCCATGCAGTATAGCGAGGAGGTCATCGCCTAGCGATGTCGTATTCCGTCCTCATTGTCGATGACGAAGCGCTCACGGTGCGCACGATTGGGCGCGCTCTGGAGAGCGAGGGCTTCGAAGTTTTCCTGGCCATGAGCGGCGAGGAAGCGCTGACGACCATCTCCGAAGAGAAGCCTGACCTGGCATTGTTGGACGTCGTGCTGCCGGGCATCAACGGCATCGAAGTGTTGCGCCAGGCCAAGAAGCTTTCTCCGGCCACCATCATCGTGATGATGAGCGCCTATCACGTGGTGGACCGCGCCGTGGAAGCCATGAAGCTTGGGGCCTACGACTACCTCATCAAGCCATTTCACATCGCGGACATGGTCAACACCATCCGGCGTGCGACCGAGATGCTGGCGCTACGCGTGCGCGTTCACGACACGGTACAGACTGCCAAGGGCCGTTACGATTTCGGGCGCGTGGTGACCCAGAGCCCGGTGATGCGCGAGATTCTCGAGATGGCGCGCCGGGCGGCGGAGAGCGACCACACCACCATCCTCATTCAAGGCGAGAGCGGAACCGGCAAGGAAGTGCTGGCCAAGGCCATCCACTACAACAGCTCGCGCGCCCAGGCGCCGCTCATCAGCCTGAACTGCGCTGCCCTGCCTGACACCTTGCTGGAGAGCGAACTGTTCGGCTACGAACAGGGCGCCTTCACCGATGCGCGCCGGCGCAAAGAAGGACTGATCGAGAAAGCCTCCGGCGGCACGCTGTTCCTCGACGAGATCGGCAACACCTCGTTCAGTCTGCAAGCGAAGTTATTGCGCGTGCTGGAAGAGGGAACGTTCATGCGCCTGGGCGGAACCAAGCCGGTGCAGGTGGATGTCCGCATCATTACCGCGACCAATAAAGTCCTGAAGGAAGCGGTCAGCCAAGGCGAGTTTCGCGAAGACCTGTATTACCGCTTGAACGTGCTGCCGTTGTTTATCCCGCCGCTGCGCGAGCGCCGCGAAGACATTCTGCCGCTGGCACTCGACATCATGCAGCACTTCAATAACGAGTTAAAGAAAAACTTCGTTGGCTTTACCCCCGCTGCCGCCGAGTTGTTACAGAAGTATCCCTGGCCGGGAAACATTCGCGAGTTGCGCAACGTGATCGAGCGCACCATGATCCTCTGCCAGGGCACGGAGATCGACGAAGAGAATTTGCCCGAGGAGGTCCGCGATTACCACGAGGAACCCGCCCATGAGGAGATGTCGTCGTTCGAGGTCTCACCCACGGGCGATCAGTTTGTCAGCTTGAGAGAGCTCGAGGACCGCTACATCCACGAAGTGCTGAACGCCACCGGGCAGAACAAAACCCACGCCGCCCGCATCCTCGGCATCCACCCTACCTCGCTGTTGCGCCGCCTGAAGAAAACGCCCGAACTGGTGTAGCGGCATTTGCACTACTGCAAACTGCGACGCTACCCCTGCATAACGCAGTGGTCGAACCGTCCGTAATCGCCACTGTGCCGCTAACTCCTTTGCCACCGCAGCCCTTTTCGGGAATCGATTTGCACCGCACGTGCACTAGGAACAGCGGAGCACGACCCCGTGACGATCTGCCACACCTCGTCGAAACTGACCAAGCGGCACCGAACGGCTCGTGCTTCGCTCCCACCGATGCAGCGGTATGACATCCGGCGGAGCAGGTAAGGAGGCTTTATGTCGATCTTATTCGTCCTGCTTACGTTCCTTCTCATTCTCACCGTGATGTATTTCCGTCGTCCGCAAGAGGCGGCGGCAACGCTGCAAGTGGCGCCGGCGAAGAAGCTGAATGCGCCTGTCCTGTTGAAGCACGCCGGCTTCGATGTTCCCGCGGATTATGCCTTCCATCCTGGCCACACCTGGGTCGTGGACGAAGGCCGCCAGAACGCTCGCGTCGGCATCGACGCTTTCGCCGGAAATTTGTTCGGCAAAATCGACTCCGTCGAAATCGCCGATCTGAACCGCTGGGTGCGGCAGGGGCAAAAGTTGTGTACGGTGACCCGCGAAGGGCAGAGCATCGATCTTCTGTCGCCCATCGAAGGCGTGCTGATCTCGGTCAATCATGAAGTCCTGAAGGACCCCAACCTGATCGTGGATGACCCTTACAAGAATGGCTGGCTGTGCGTGGTCAAGGCCCCCGAGCTTTCCGTCAACGTGAAGAACCTTTTGCGAGGGCCGATCATTCCGGCGTGGATGCAGAACAGCATTGCCCGCGTGGGCGCAATGTTGCAGCAACTCAATCCCGCCCTCGCACAGGACGGCGGACTGCCTATCAAGGGCCTGCTCTTTCAGGTGGACCCCAGTACGCAGCAACAATTGGCGAAAGAATTCTTCCTGACGTAGCGCTGATTGAAATAGAACAACGGAGAACCCATGGCAAAACAAAAAGCAATGCTCATCGATATCAAGCGCTGCATCGGATGCCTGAGCTGCGAGACCGCCTGCAAACAGCTCCACGGATTCAGCCCAGATCCTGAACCAACCCTCTCCGACACCGCCTTTACCGTGGTCGAGACGCGCGGCGACAAGTTCGTTCGCAAGGTCTGTATGCACTGCGACGACCCGGCCTGCGCCTCGGCGTGCCCCGTCGGCGCCATCGGCAAGAGCCCGCTCGGTGCGGTGGTCTACAACGCGGACAAGTGTATCGGCTGCCGTTATTGCATGCTGGCTTGCCCCTACCAGGTGCCGCGCTACCAGTGGACCAAACTCGCGCCCTTCGTCAAGAAGTGCGATATGTGCTCGGACCGCATCAAGGCTGGCAAATCCACGGCCTGCGCGGAAGCCTGCCCGGTGCAAGCGACAGTCTTTGGCGATCGCGATGCCTTGATCGCTGAAGCCTGGAACCGCATTCGCGGCGACTCGTCGTACGTTCCGCGGATCTACGGTCTCGAAGAACTCGGTGGAGGAAGCGTGTTGTTCGTCTCCGACGTTCCGTTTGAGAAGCTCGGATTCAAGCCGGCTCCCACGGGCAATCAGCCCATGCCGACTCTTACCGCCAGCGCGCTAGGGGACTCGCCCAAAGTTGTGATCATGGGCGGCACCATTCTCTCGGCGTTGTACTGGGTCACGCAGCGGCGCCGCGAAGTCGCGCTCGCTGAAGCCGAAGAGAAAGCCACGATCGACAAAATCAAAGGGGAAAGGAGCTAGCCATGATTGCGCGAATTAAATCGGAAATAACTTTATGGCGCGTCATTGTAGCCATCATATTTACTACCGGTCTTTATGCGACGTACGTTCGGTTCTTCGAGGGATTCCGGGCCAGCACCAATTTGAGCGACCAGATGCCCTGGGGCTTGTGGGTTGGTCTGGGTACGCTCTGCGGCATCGGACTGTCCGCCGCGGGGTTCGGCATCAGCGCCGCGGTTTACCTGCTCGGCATGGAGCGCTATCGCCCCATCCTGCGCGCCTCGATTCTGATTTCATTCCTCGGCTACCTGACCGTCATGGTCGGATATCTGTACGAGATCGGCCTGCCGTGGCGTTTCTGGCACCCCATCGTGATGTGGAACCACCGCTCGGTCTTGTTCGATGTGTGCATCTGCATCATGACCTACATGACGGTGCTGACCTTCGAGTTCGCTCCGGCGGTGATCGAGAAGCTGCCGTGGAAGGTATTTCGCGAGACGATATTGCGCTATCACCACAAGATCCTGATCGCTGTCGTGTTGGCTGGCGTGCTGCTTTCGTCGATGCACCAGTCTTATCTGGGCGGGCTCTTCCTGATCGCCCGCGGCAAGATTCATCCCCTGTGGTATTCGCAATACATGCATGCGTTGTTTTATCTGTCGGCGATTCCCGCTGGACTGGCACTGACCGTGATGGCCATCTATCTCTGCATGCGTTCGCTGAAGGTGCGGATTGATTTCAGCATTCTCAGCGATTGCGGCCGGATGATCCAACTGTTGCTGATCGTGTATGCCTTCTTCAAACTCCTCGACCTGGTTTCGAACCAGGCGCTGGGCTATGCCTTCCAGCGCACCAGCGAAGCCGGATACTTCTGGCTCGAGGTGGCGCTGTTCCTGGCGGTCCCCATCTTCCTCTTGAGCTTCGATAGTGTGCGGTCGAATCCCGAGCGGCTGTACTGGACCTCTGCCATCGTGGTTGCAGGATTCATGGTTGACCGGCTGAACGTCTCGATCAACTCCCTGCAGTCAGCCATGGGAGCGCACTATGTGCCCAAGTGGACGGAGCTGGCGTCGAGCGTCTTGGTGATCGCGGCTGGCGTCATCGCGTTCCGATATGCCGTGATCTACCTCGACATTCTTCCTAAGGCAACCGTCAAACCATCGACTCGCTGGATTTCCAATGGAGGGTTGCCGGCGCAAACGTGAGAAAAGCAGCGGCTAGTGAATAGTAGCTAGACGCTATTTCACAAATTTGAAAGGGCACGGCTTCGGCCGTGCCCTAAAGGTCCTTGAGCCGAAAGCTGACAGCTGCTGACCTCCGGCTCTAACGAGATTCATGGCAACAACTGGAACACCGTGTTGGCGCCGCTGATCGTCGAAGCCGAATGGAATGCGGCCACCACCAGCGCGAAACAGAAGCTGGCGGCGAAGAACATTGAAGTGGTTCCGTGGTCGCTGGCGACTGTGGGCGCGCTGATGGGAGCTTACTTCGAAAGCCGCGAAGCGCAGATCGTGCGCGGTTCCAGCGAGTTACTCGCCAAGACGCGCACCTGCGTCGAACAGAGCTTTAACAAAGTTTTCGACTACGCCCAAGAGAATGAGAAATCTCTAGACCAGGGTGCGCGGCAATTTGCTGTAGAGCGCGTGCCGAGTACGCGCGCATGTGCGGGGCCGAGAGTCATTAGCTTAATTATAGGAGGCTCGTGATGAGGTATTTGAGATGTATTGGATTACTTACAGTGGTTGTTCTAACTGTTTTTGTCATGTCTGTTGCAGCATCCTCCACCGGAACTACGATTAACTTTTCTTCCCTCGATAAAAACCAGTCCTACAAAGTGTCAGGGATACTTTACATGCCGGAAAAAAGTTCAGGCCCATGCCCGGCAATTGTCCTGGTTCACGGGACCATGGGAATCGACTCGCGTGGTGCGTTTTATCGGGAAGCGATCCTGAATGCCGGAATTGCGATCTTTGAAGTGGATTTCAAGACCGGGATTTATACCGGTCCATTAGACCGGCCACAGATGGAGACTTTCCTGCCCTTAGTTTTTGCGGCGTTGAAAGAACTGCGAAAATTGCCGGCCATCGATCCCAATCGAATCGGAATCATGGGGTTTTCAATGGGGGGCGCGATAACCCTAAGAACAGCTATGGATGCTAACCGCAAATTATGGATGGGAGATGAGAAGGGGTTCGCGGCACATGTGGCATTTTACCCGGTCTGCAAGCCTTTTATACCTAGACTTGAAAAGAGCGGTAGCCGGCTGACCGGGGCTCCGATGATCATCTTTTATGGGAGCGAAGACTCCTACGGGGAGGGAAAGGCCGTTCCTGAACTGAAACGCGTGTTGCAAAAAAACTACAATTTTGAAGTGACTACTGTCNNCTGGCGCCACGCATGGATTCAATCGCAATGCACCTCCCCTAAGCTATGCTGATCCCGCTGCCATAAATGGAAGAGGCTATATGGCTTGGAACGCAGATGCTGCAAACGATTCACTACTCAAAGTTGTAGCTTTTCTGCGTGGAACCTTGGTGGCCAAGTAATTGATGCGTTATTGCGCCGAACAGGAGTTAATTGACTGCTCACCTTGTATAGCGGGTAACAGAGATTCCTGCCCCGGGACGCGGGCCTNNCCCGCACTACCCGAACATCGCGAGGCGCTGGATCTCTCCTCCCCTACCGGCACCGCGCCACGATCAACGTCATATCGTCCGCCTGCTCGCCTTGGCTGAATCCCTGCACCGAGGCAAGGACCGCGTCGAGGATCTCATCCGCCGAGTGCTGCTGGTGACTTCGTGTGACTTCGATCAGGCGCGTTTCGCCGAACTCGTCTTCCTTGTCGTCCGCAGCTTCGGAAACGCCGTCGGTATAAATCACCAGGACATCTCCCGCTGCCAGCTCGAGTTCGGCGACCGAACAGTCCCACTCCTCGAACAGTCCCAACACCGTTGCCGTCGCTCCCAGGTGCTCGACCGCTCCGCTGGCCCGCACCAGGATCGGAGGATTGTGTCCGCAATTCACATAGCGCAAACGCTGGCTTTCATCGTCATAGACTGCAAAGAAGGTCGTGGCGTAATTGTTGTTTTCGGTGTTCTTGTAGAACAGCCGATTCACGGAACGCAGCAGGCGGGGAATGTCTTCCAAAGCCAGCGCATATTGGCTGCGCAGGTTGGCCTGAAGATTGGCCATCAGCAGCGCCGCCGACATTCCCTTCCCCGAGATGTCGGCCAGCACCAGGCCGAGGCGGCCCGAGCCGAGATCGAGAAAGTCGTAGTAGTCGCCACCTACGGCGCGCGTCTGGATGCATTTGCCGGCGCAGTCCAGCGTCTTAAGCGATGGCGCTTGCTGCGGAAGAAGCCGGCTCTGCACCTGGCGCGCAAACTGCATTTCCTGCTCCGTGCGGCGCTCCGCCTCCATGGTTGCGGCCATCTTCTCCGCCAGGGTAATGCTGCGCATGGCAATACCGGCCTGGCTGGCCACCGATGCCAGCAAACGCTTGTCGCTCGTGGAGTACGGTTCCTCCGACAATCGCGGCCCCAGCACGGCAACACCTTGTAGCTGTCCTTCGCTGGAGCCGCGAATCGGCACCAGGCACTCCGGGTGCAGAGGCTGCAATTGTGTCCCGTGCATGGCTTCCGGGAGCAGCTCCAATGGCTCGCTACGGTCTGCCAGTTCGGCAAGGCCATTCCCACTGGTCGAGAGTGTCATCGCCTCCGCTGGAGGATTCCCAGCGTACGCCTGCAATTGTCTGTTGCCGGCCTCGAGGTACACATACATTGAGCTGGGATGGAGCGCATCTTGAATCTGGTCATGCAACAGCGCCGCCAATCCTTCGCGGCTGCTGACTGTAAGTGTCTTCGCCGCTAGGTTCTCCAGAATCTGTTGTGCGTCGTAGGAACTGCGGAAGAAGGCGCGGTCCAGTCGCGTGCGCACCCGCCGATGCACCTGGGTTGCGCCCGAGATGAGCAGCACACCGAAGGTCGCGCCCACCGGAATGGCGGCCTTCGATCCGGCGGAGAAAAGGCGGGAGAATACCTGCGCCAGCCAGAAAGTCGCCCCCACCGAAATGGCCAGAATGAGGAATACGAATCCGCGCTCCACGAGGAAATATCTGGCGCTGCGCTTCAGCAGAACGGGCACATCCATCACGCGGTGCTTCACCACTGCGTAGGCGAACGACAAGGGAAAGAGGAAGAGCAACATGACACAGAAGAAGCCCAGCCAGAAAGGCGTCTGGAGGTGCACCGTGTCTTCCGCGGCTTTGACCACGGCCACGGGCGTGACCCCGACCGCGGTGCCCCAGACAATCACCTTGAGCTTGCGCCGGGCCTCCGGGTTGGAAGTGCCCAGCAGGTTCAGGATGAGCGAAAGTATGCCCAGCAGAATGGTTCCGTAGGCATACACAAGCCTCATGTTGTGGCCCGTCCGCTGGCTTAATACCGTCTGTAAGAAGGGCAGCACCGCAAGATCGCCATACCGAACCCCTCCGTATCCCAGGCAGATGCCAATTCCTGGAAGCAGCCACTTCAGCCACGGCGCTTTGCGGTCGATGGGAGATCGCGTGGGAAATACAGCGAAGAAGAAATAGAACAAGGCCGGAAGCAGGCCGCCAACAATGGTGTGGAACGCGAACAGGAAATGCCGGAGCCCGTCCGGCGCTACCAAAAGGGAACGGGGAAGGCCGGGCGCGGTGAGGAAGCTGGCAAACACCATGGCCAGCAGCCAGGCATCGCGATTGTCCACGCGCAGAAACAGTACGGTAAGTCCCACGATGAGAAACAGCACTGGATAGGAGCCCAGAATCTGTTCCGCTACGGTCCGTCCCAGGGTCTTGGTGTCACCCTGCCCTTTTATGGCGCGAAAAGTGGCCGTCAGGGTGAGCGGATTTGCCTCTCCCGGCCGCTCGATTCGCAGAATCACCTTGTCGCCGGGCCCCGACTTTACCCAGATGTACTGCAGAAGGTCGAACCCGGTCTTCTGGGGGGGAACGGTTACGCCGTTGATGGCGGTGATCTGGTCGTGCGGCTTCAGGCCGGCCTTCTCCGCCGGGCTGTCCTGGTAAACATTGGTGATCTCAATCGCTTGCGCGAGGTAGTTCGTGTCAATACCGATCTCTACCGTCGGTTCGCGGCGAATGTAGTACATCCACGCAGCGCTGTACACGATGGCGGTCAGCGCAAGCAAGAGCGCCGCCGCAAAAAGCGCCGGCCGGTATTTGTGCGATCGTGTGGCGGGGGTTGCCAGGACGGATTGAGCTACGGCTGCAGGCATGTCAGCGCGGCTGCGCGCAGGGTTAGTGTAGTCCATCCCGCAGGCCGGATTCTGCATCTCTGTTGAGGGTACGAGAAGGAGAATCGATGCCAGAGAAGGAAACGTTGGAGCGGGCCCGCGAAGATGCACGCGAGGGAAAAGCGCCGAGCACCCAGGCCGGCGAATTCGTGAAAGAGGAGATGGACCACATCCGCGAAGGCAAGCACGGTGCGGCCTCGACCAAACAGGCGATTGCCATTGGTTTGTCGAAGGGCCGCCGTGCCGGCGTGAAGCTGTCCCCGCCCCGGAAGGGGAAAGACCTCGGAGGCGACGCGAAAAAAGGCTGAAGGCGATGTGCGTAAAGGCCAGTCGCCGGCAGGCGTGGAAAACGTTGTTGGAGCAGGAGTCGGAGCGGCTGCGGGACCGCTATGGCGGTTGGGCAGCCTATGAGCGCGGTGCGCCGAGGGCTGCAAGGAATGGTTGGCCTTCTTCCGCTACTCCATCTTCCAGCGCTTCAACCTGGGATGGGAAACCCGCACCCTCCGCGTTTTTACACAAGCGGCTTGACGTCATCGTTACGGATTTCTTCTTGACATTTCCACAGCCTGGCGTAGCATGAAGGTATCATCTCCGATCCATTTCAGGATCGAATGGGCTCGAGGCCAAGGAAGTGTCACCGCTCCTTGGCAGCGGGCCCATTTATTTTGCCCGGTTTCCGCCACGTCCCCCGCAACTGCGCCCCTAGGCCCAAGTACAATTGAGGGTTCGGTAAATCTGACATTTTTCTCGATTGATGAATTCAAAGCTTCTGTTTGCCGTGGGGCTCTTTTTTTGCCTCACGCCGTGGGCCTCACCGCCGCTGGCTTTGCTCGCCGGTCTTGTCTTCGGCGCAATCGCCACCCATCCCTATAAGGACGAATCCAGGAAGTTTTCCAGGGTTTTGCTGCAGTCCGCCGTCGTGGGGCTGGGCTTCGGGATGAATCTGCAAGAGGTGGTGCATGCCGGCCGCAGCGGATTCCTGTACACCGCCTTGAGTATCGCCTTCGCGCTGATCGTGGGAACCCTGCTGGGCAAGCTGATCTCAGTGCCGCCTCGGCCCGCGTTCCTCATCTCCACCGGAACCGCTATTTGCGGCGGCAGTGCCATTGCGGCCGTCGGTCCAATTACGGGAGCGACCGAAGACGAGATGTCGGTTTCGCTGGGCACGATCTTCGTGCTGAACTCTGTCGCGCTGCTTACGTTTCCCGCGATCGGCCTTTGGTTGGACCTTTCGCAGACCCAGTTTGGATTGTGGGCGGCCTTGGCGATCCACGACACCAGTTCGGTGGTTGGGGCCTCGGCCAAGTATGGCGCGGTGGCATTGGCGGTCGGAACTACCGTGAAGCTGGCCCGCGCGCTCTGGATCGTACCCTTGTCGATTGGAACCGCAGCGGTCAAGGGCAGCAAGACGCGCATCCAATGGCCGTGGTTCATTCTGTTTTTTTGCCTGGCGGCGGTGGCGAACACCTATTTGTTCCCCGGCGCCATCGCGTACAAATTCCTCAGCAACGCCGGCAAGCTGATGCTGATCATCACGCTCTTCCTGATCGGCGCCAGCCTTTCGCCAGCGGCTTTACGCAAGGTCGGTCCGCGTCCGCTGCTGCAAGGCGTGCTGCTGTGGATTGTGGTTGCCGTGGTGAGCCTGTTGGCAATCCGCGCTGGCTGGATTGGAATTTAGCTTGCACGAAGGAATTCCTCGCTTGAAGGTCTCCCCATATCCAACGCGTTTTATCTCGACTTCCCTTATTGCCCTGGTCATCTTTGCGTTTGCGATTTCTACCGCCGCCCCGCTCGCGCCCGCCCGTATTCAGCTAGCGGCATCGGCGGTACCGGGCCAGTCTGCGCCGCCCGAAGCGGTTGCAAGTCCCGCGTCTGCTTTGTGCGCTGCCTGTGTCCGCGAGAACCTCGAGTACCTCGCCGGACCCAAACTGCATGGCCGCGGCAGCGGCACCATCGACGAATATCATGCCGCGGAATTCATCGCTCGAAAACTCAAACAGTACGGCGTTGCGCCGGCGGCGGAGAATGGGCAGTACATCCAAACGGCCAGCTTGCACTCGCGAGCAGTGACCAAAGCCCCGGTACTTTCAATCGACATGGGAGACTCCGCACGCCCGCGAACGATTGCATGGAAGCACGGAAAAGAGATTGCCGTCTTCCGGCTCTCGGAACCGGATGTGCAGGGCCCTTTGCAGAAGTTGGATTTGATTGTTGCTACGCCTTCGCCGAACTCGGTGAGGGATAGTGCCGTGGTTTTGCTGAAACTAAAACCTGAAACCAGCATGAAAGACTTTCAGGGCACGCTGGGGCCTTATCTGCACAGCAAGGCCGCAATGGTGATCGTTCCCGAATTTCCTGCTGCCAAGGCGATGTTCGAGCGACTGGCGAAGGAAATGCCAAAAGCAGGCGTCAAGATGGGAAACGCGCCGCCTGGTCCCGACGTCATCTTCGCCCGGCCTGAAGCGGCTGAACTGCTTTGGGCACTCCCTGACGGAACGTTCGTCAAGCTGCACGCAGGCATGACGTCGTGGAAGACCTCGCACACTTGGAATGTGCTGGGCAAGATTGTTGGCACGAGCGAGAAGGACCAGGTCGTCCTGCTCAGCGCTCACCTTGATCACCTCGGCGTGAGGGATGGCAGGACCTATCCCGGAGCGGATGACGACGCCTCTGGCACCGTGGCCGTGATGGAGCTGGCGCGCGCGCTGGTGGCAGGGCCGAAGCCCAGTCGCACCGTAGTGTTTGCGCTGTGGGGCAGCGAAGAAGCGGGCATGATTGGTTCGGGGTATTTCCTGCAAAATCCGACTTTTGGATTGAAGAACATCGTGGCGAATCTGGAGTTCGAGATGATTGCGCGTCCCGATCCGAAGGTGGAGCGGGACCATCTATGGTTGACGGGATGGGAGCGCACCGACCTGGGTCCGGAACTCGCCGATCACGGAGCCAAGCTGGTCGGCGACCCGCATCCCGATCAGAACTTTTTTGCCCGGTCGGACAATTATCCACTCGCGAAAGAGGGAATCGTGGCGCAGACGGTATCGAGCTTCGGGTTGCACAAGGACTATCACCAGCCCACCGACACGCTGGCGAAGGTGGACTGGCAACACCTCGATAACGCCATCGCATCCATGATTGCGCCTGTTACGTGGCTGGCCAACACCGACTTTGTGCCGAGGTGGAAGGAAGGGAAGAAGCCGTAAGGCAGGGGTTAGTGGTCAGGGGCCAGTAGTCAGTCGCCAGCAATGAGATCTCTGCCGAGAGGAGGCATCAGGCAAAACCGCTAACTCGTTCGTCAAGCGCCCGAGGTGGCTACGGCACTCTCTGACCACTGACCACTGGCTACTGGCTACTGGCTACTACCCACTGGGTTGCAGCACTTGCGAGAGCTCTTCCCACTCCGCCATCAGCGGCCCCAGATCGGCGCGGCGTTTCGCCAGCAAGCCGGTCCAGCGCGCCGTCTCTTCCGCGCTTACAAACGACTGCAACTCGCGCTCACACTCGGCAATCCCGCTTTCCAGTTGCGCGATCTCTTCCTCCACCTGCTTGCATCGCTCTTCCATTTGCTTGCGCTTGATCGGGTTCACGCGCTTCCTGGACGCGGGCTTCTGCTCCTCATAGCCGGGGACGTCTGACAACGTGGGAGCCCAGCTACCGCCTCCATTCGACGGACCGGGTACCTCCTCCGCGACGCCGGCTCGCTGCTTGCGCCAGAGATAATCCTCATAGTTGCCAGGGAAAACCTCAACCCGGCCACTGCCGATTTCGAAGACGCGCGTGGCCAGCTTGTCGATGAAGTAGCGATCGTGCGAAACGAAAACCACGGTGCCGTTATATTTCTCCAGCGACTCAAGCAGCACGTCCTTGGCGCGCAGGTCGAGATGGTTGGTGGGCTCGTCGAGCAGCAGAAAGTTCGACGGATGCAGCAACATGCGGGCCAGCGCATACCGATTGCGCTCGCCGCCCGAGAGCACCCCAATCGGTTTGAACACGTCATCTTCGGAGAAAAGGAAGCAGCCCAGCACTCCCCGTAATTCTGTCATCGACTTCTTCCCCGCTACATCGGAGAGGTCGTCGAGCATGCGCCGCGTGGGATCGAGCTCCTTGTATTGGTCCTGCGCGAAATAATCCGGCTCCACATTGTGACCGAGCTGCAGCGTGCCCGCGGTGAGCGGTTCAATGCCGGCCAGAAGCTTGATGAGCGTCGATTTGCCCGCCCCATTCACGCCGACCAGCGCGATGCGATCTCCCCGCTGTATCGTGAACTCAACGTTGCGGAAAACTTCCTTTTCGCCGTAGCTCTTGGCCACGCCCGCGCATTCGACGACCAATCGGCCGCTGGGTTTGGGTTGTGGAAAACTGAAGTGGATGGTCTTTTCGTCCGGCGGAATCTCGATGCGGTCAATTTTATCGAGTTCCTTGATGCGGCTTTGCACCTGCTTCGCCTTGGTCGCCTGTGCGCGAAAGCGATTGATAAAGGCTTCAAGCTGCTCGACGCGCTCCCGTTGGTTCTTGTACGCCGCCACCAGCGAGTCACGGCGCTCCTGTTTCTGCTGCAAATACTTCTCGTAATTGCCGCTGTAAAACTGCACGCGCTTGTTCCATATTTCAACGATGCGATCCACCGTCACATCGAGGAAGTAGCGGTCGTGCGAGATGAGCAGATAGGCGTACGGATATTGCAGGAGATATTGCTCCAGCCAGTTGCGGGTTTCGAGATCGAGATGATTGGTGGGTTCGTCGAGTAGCAGCAGGTTGGGTTTGGCTAGTAGCAGCTTGGCCAGTGCGATCCGCATCTGCCAGCCGCCGGAAAACTCTTCCGTCCGCCGCGTCCAGTCTTCCTTGCGAAAGCCAAGGCCATCCAGCACGGTGCCCACCTGCGAATCGAGAGCGTAACCGTCGCGCACGCGAAACTCGCCGGTGATGCGCTGGTAGCGGTCAGCCACTTGCCCGTATTCGCTGGAAGTATGGTCCAGTTCGCCCATCTTGTGGGCCAACTCTTCCATCTCCCGCTCCAGCGAGCGCAGGTCGCTGAACACCGACATGCACTCGTCGAATACCGTGCGCCCGGAGAGTTGCAGCCCATCCTGCGGCAGATAACCGAAGGTCATGTTCTTGGCAGCAGTGACGGTGCCGTAGTCGAGCGACTCGATCCCGCCCAGAATTTTGAGCAGGGTCGATTTGCCAGTGCCGTTGGCGCCCACCAGCCCGACGCGATCGCGCGGGGTGATGAGCCAATCGAGGTCATCGAAGAGAAGTTTGGGACCGAAGCGTTTTCCGGCGGAAGAAAGCTGAATCATGGCGAGGCGTCAGTTGCTCTTCTTCTGGCCCCGGAGAATGCGCTCGTCGATCGGTTTGCGGCCGGCAAAACCCTCCTCGGTGCCATGCCAATGGGTAAGCTTCTTTTCGCCGAGCTTCCAGCAGAGCAGGATGACCTCATCCCCGACCACACACGGAAAATCGAGCAGGCCGATGTCGAGATCTTTCACCTGGACGCCGGTGGCGTCGATCTCGGCGACGGCATCCTTGGCGCGCTGCACCGCCTTCTCGCGCTCGTTCTTGCGGCGGGCGACCGAGACGACATCAACCAGCGTGCCGCCATTCACGAAGATCCGGTTTGCCAGGGATTGCAGTTCGGCGTCTACCTCTTCAATCAGCGCCTTGGCCTGCATGGCGGAGCGAAGCAACGACTCCAGCACCGGCAGAAGGGTCTCAGCTTCGGAAACTGTGAACGTGCGTGCCATATCTATACTTCCCAGCTTGGCTAGATTGTATGCCTTGCGGCGATTCACCATGCGACGCCGATACTCCCGCAGGTCTGACCAATACCGCGGAATGCGGCGCCAATACTTTTCCCGGGGACGTTTGCGAATAATCACTGGATCTCTAACATTCTATCAAGCGCCACGCGTGCCCACTTCTTGACGTTGTCTTTTACCTTGATCTGATTGACAACGTTGCCGTCCACCAGGTTTTCCAGCGCCCAACACAAGTGTTGCGGCGATATGCGGAACATGGTGGTGCACAGACAGCCCGAATCGTCGAGCGTGATGACACGCTTGTCCGGATTCTCCTTCGCCACGCGGTTCACCAGGTGAATCTCCGTTCCGATGGCGAACGACGATCCTGCGGGTGCTTGTCGCACAACCTTGATGAGGTAATCGGTTGAGCCGATTCCGTCGGCTTTCTGGCAGACCTCCCAGCGACACTCGGGATGAACCATGACCTGGATGCCGGGATAGTTTGCGCGCACTTTGTCCACGTGCTCCGGCAGAAAACGCTGGTGTACCGAGCAGTGCCCCTTCCACAAAATCGCTTTGGCTTTGCGCAACCGCTCGGCAGTCTGGCCGCCTTGCAGCATGTAGGGGTCCCATACCACCATCTCGTCGAGCGGAATGCCGCGCGCATAGCCCGTGTTTCGGCCCAGGTGCTGATCTGGCAGGAAGAAAATCTTGCCGTTGCGGCGCAGCGCCCACTCGAACGCAGCCTTGGCGTTGGAGGAGGTGCAGACCATGCCTCCACGCTCCCCGCAGAATGCCTTGATGGCCGCGGTGGAGTTCATGTAGGTGATTGGGGTGATGCCACTGCCTTCGTCGTCGGTCAGTCCGAGATTGACAAGCTGCTCCCATGCGTCTTCCACCTGTGAAATCTCCGCCATGTCGGCCATGGAGCAGCCGGCGTTCAGGTCGGGCAGCACGACCGCTTGTCCCGGACGCGCCAATATATCGGCGCTTTCTGCCATGAAGTGCACGCCGCAGAAGACGATGTAGCTGCCCTTGGCCTGCGCCGCCATCTGCGAAAGGCGATGGGAATCGCCACGGCAATCGGCGAAGCGGATGACTTCATCGCGTTGATAGTGATGCCCAAGAACGATGCACTCGCTGCCCAAAGTAGCTTTGGCGGCCGCAATGCGGCCGTCCATGGAGCTATCGGGGAGTACGAGATAGTTTTCGAGCGAGCAGGATACCGCTTCGATAATCGGTGCTGTAGCCACTTTTTGTCTCTGCCTTCAGTCCCAGCCGCGCGGCTCCGCTTCAATCGGAATCTCACGCCCCGGAACGGGGATGTTGAAAGCTGGCCCGCGGCTTCAGTAGATCCACTACGCTTACTGCGCCCGACCTACGGGGATGTTGAAGCTACAGGTTGACGCTTCTTTACGACTCACTTTATTCGATGACCTGGACAGCGCATGGGTTACAAAAACACCAACCGCGCCTCACCCGACGCGGCCTGCTTGCTCACACGGCACTGTGACAAGCATCGAATGAATCTATTGTTGCGCGTCGAGGGGGTTAATGCAAGAAGAAGCTTCCGGGTCAAAGTAGCAGGCCTAACCTGGATTATTCATGAATGTGA
>PLQW01000089.1 GCA_003160215.1 Acidobacteriaceae bacterium | reverse complement strand
TCCTGCTTGTAAGGCAGGCGCTCTAACCAACTGAGCTAACCGCCCGTCGTACACGCCTCTTACGAGGTGGTACTAGAGCGGAATCAACTGTTTGAGTGTACATGACGCTCCTGGCACGGTCAAACGTGGTGCACGAGAGCGGTGGTGTAGATATCCTACCGGAGCGCGGGTCGCGGGGTTGCGACGTGGACCGCGCGGCTTTGCTCTGGCGTCGCAAGTTGAGCTCCCATCCTGGAAATTCCGCCCAGTCCCAGAAATCCTACGTTCACCGGCATCTTTTTGCTATCGTCTCGAAGCCAACTTTATAGGTCGAGGCATCGACTGCCCAGACCAGGTGCGCAATGAAAGCGATTCTCTTTGTGGACGACCACGAGTTGCTGGCGCGATTGAGTTGCGAGATCCTCGAGATGCAGGGTTATCGTGCCGTCAGCGCCGGCCGGAGCACTATAACAAATTTGAGGGAGATTTCTTTCTTTTCTCTCCTTCACACGCCCAGCATTCCGTCGAGGGAGATGGCGATTCTTTCAGCTCTTCCTGGCGTACCGAGATCAGATGCCCACATGCGAGATAACAATGAACAAGACGTCCATCTTGCACCTGGTATCGAACCGGCTGCGTGATTTTTCGTTCTTCGCTCATTGGGGTCAACCTACCTTCCGGTATGATCCCTGATCCCCTTCCGGGAGCGCTAGGACGCTCGTCACAGCATTGAGTGCTACTAAGGTGGGATTATCGTTGCAACGCGCTTTTAGGGCACCACCCCGCAATGAGAGATTAGGTAACCGCTAATCGCTTGCTTTATCCTCATCTCTTATGCCCGCACTCATAGAATGTGTACCGAACTTTTCTGAAGGGCGCGACAAGTCCAAAGTCGATGCCATTCTCGAAGCCATGAAGATGGATGGCGTGTATCTGCTCGACCGCGAGATGGACGCCGACCACAACCGCTGTGTCATCACGCTCGTCGGCGATCCGGTGAAGGTGGCGGAGGCCGCGATTTGCGGGGTTGGCAAGGCCGCCGAACTTATTGACCTGACCAAGCACACGGGAGCGCATCCCCGGCTTGGCGCAGCCGATGTAATTCCTTTCATCCCGATTGAAGGTTTGACGCTGGAAGACTGTGTGGCCATTGCCCGCCGTGTCGGCGAAGAAATATGGAAGCGGTACCAGGTGCCGGTTTACCTATACGAGGCAGCCGCGCAAAAGCCCGAGCGCCAGAACCTGGAGAANNGAGCTCCACCCGACGGCGGGAGCGACCGTTGTTGGTGCGCGCAAATTTCTCGTTGCCTACAACGTCTATCTCAACACGCCCGATGTCGAGATCGCGAAAAAGATCGGCAAGGCCGTGCGCTTTTCTAACGGTGGTCTGCGCTATGTCAAGGGCATGGGCGTGCCGGTGCGTGGCTTGGCGCAGGTTTCCATGAACTTGACCGATACCGACCAGACTCCGATCGCACGGGTCTATGAGTACGTGAAGCGCGAGGCGGCGCGCTATGGGGTGCTGCCTCTGTCAAGCGAGATCGTCGGCTTGATTCNNCAGGTTTCGATGAACCTGACCGACTTCGAACAGACTCCGATCCACCGCGTATTCGAGTTGGTCAAGCGCGAGGCCGAACGCTACGGCTGCGTTCCCGTCACCAGCGAGATCGTCGGCTTGATTCCCAAGAAGGCGCTGGAAGACGCTGCGGAGTGGTTTCTGCAGATCGAGAACTTCGACTCGTCGCTGATCCTCGAGAACCGCCTGGTAGCCGTGATGAGCGGGAAGATGGCGGTCGGCGGAATTCGCGCCGGAGTGGAACCGTTCATCGAGCAGCTCGCAGCGCCCACGGCCGCGCCCGGAGGCGGTTGCGCGGCGGCTGCGACTGCGGCAATGGCTGCTGCGCTGGGCAGCATGGTCGCCGGGATGTCGCGTGGGAAGAAGGCTTACGTCCAATACGAGCGCCAGTTGAGCGATGCCCTGGCGCTTCTGGCCGAGCTGCGCGAGCAATTCAAAGCTGCGATTGACGCCGACGCCGAGTCGTTCAACGAAGTGATGGCGGCATTCAAGAAGGCAAAAGATCATCCCGAAGCGCAGGCTGAGGTCGAGGCGGCAACCAAGAAGGCGACGCTGGTTCCGCTGGTGGTTGCCGAACGGGCAAGGGAAGTGCGGCGGATCGTGGAATCCCTGCGCTCCATCACCAATCCGAAGATGGCATCGGATTTGACCGTGGGTGTGAGTCTGGCTCGTGCTGCCGCCGAGGGCGCGCTGGCGAACGTAGAGATCAATCTCGGGGACATCAAGGACGCGGCGTTTATCGCGGATGTGCGGCGCCGGGTGGCGGCAGTGAAGCAGAATGGGTAGGCGATTGTTTGTATCATTCGTAACGGCTTGCTCTTGCATGCCCCTGTTGATCTCTGGCCCCGTCGCGCGTCCAATCTACGTCATGTGCGCAGCCCCGAAAGCGACAGACGCTAACAATTCCGCATCTCTCCCTTGATAGTCGAGTAGAATTATGAACATGAAGCAGTTCCTCGCCCGTCTTTTTCTGAGTGTCGTTTTTTGCCTGCCGGCATTCGCGGCGCCTCTGAGCAGCAATGCCCGCACCGTAGTTCCATCGGCGGTCCAGCAGATCATCTCGGTCGATTATCGCGCGCTGCGGGATTCGCCATCGGCGCGCGCCCTCAAGGACCGCGTTCTGCCCGACAACCTGAAGCAATTCGAGACCGCTTTGAAGGGCGCGGGCATTGATCCCGAGAAAGACGTGGAGGAACTCACGTTCGTTACGTATCGCCCCTCCATGGGTGGTGTGCGCAGTATCGGCATTGCCCAGGGATCTTTCAAGCAGAAGGAATTTCTCCAGAAGATGCGCTTGAAGAAAATCAAGCCGGAGAAGTACCTGCTGTCCTACCTGTACCCGATGGGTTCGGGCATGCACTTGGTGTTCCTCGATCCCAGCACCATCTTGTTTGGCGAGAGTGCTTCCATCAAAGGCGCAATCGACGTGCGCGACAATGGGGCCGAGTCTCTGGAATCCAACAACACGATTGCCGATCTGATCGGCAGCGTGGACAGCTCACCGATTTGGAGCGTGCTCGATCAACAGGGTACGCAGAACATGATGAGGTCGGCGCTCGGCCAGGCGGCTTCAGTGGGCGACTACGACGTGGTAAAGAAGCGGCTGCTGGCGTCGGATTACACGATGAACTTCGCCGATGGTGTCACCTTCGACCTGAACGTCAAGACCTCCGATACCATGACCGCAGCGACCATGGCCACGCTGCTGAAGGCGGGAGTGTTGTATCGCAAGATGAGCGCGACTCCGACGGAAAAGCTGGCGCTGGACAACACCACCGTGGACAACTCCCACGATATGTTGCAAATGCACTTTAAGACCGACGATCAGCGCTTCTCGGCGCTCCTGAAGTCGGACCTGTTTGCGGCAGTATCGAAATAGGAGCAGTTGGGAGTCGGGCAATTCGAGCTGGCTCCGCCCGAGATCTCGCGCTGCTGGCGGTGGATCTTTCGGATCGTTGCTAATCCATGCCGCCCGCCCTCGGCGGACGCGGAGGCTTCCTCCCAGCAGTTATAATCGAGATACTTTGCAACGCTCTGTCATTCGGTTCACTTACCATAGCCTTTTTCTATTGGCCACGATCTGCCTGCTTTGCCATCTGGGTGCGGGGCAGGCGCTTCCCGGGACCCGAACGGTGATGGTCATGCCGTTTGAAAATCAAACCACCGCTCCGGGACTGGAGTGGATCGGCGAGGCTTTTCCCGAGGTCCTGTCGCAGCGCATGGAATCGCCGCGGTTGTACGTCATCAGCCGTGACGATCGCAGTTACGCGTTCGATCATACCGGCATTCCGCTGACGGTTCGGCCTTCACGCGCGACTGTCTACCGTGTCGCTGAACAAATGGACGCGGACTACGTCGTCCTCGGCAACTACAATTTCGATGGCCAGACCTTCAAGGCCAATGCGCAACTCCTCGACATGAAGAAGCTGCACCTCTACCCGGAGGTACACAGCAGCGGCGCGTTGGCGAACCTGATCGATTTGCAGACGATGTTGGCTTGGGAGTTGCTGCAGCAAATGGCCCCGCCGCCCGCAATCACCCGCGACCAATTCCTCAAAGCCTCTACGCCCATCCGCCTCGATGCCTTCGAGAGCTACATCCGCGGAATCCTGGCCACCGACCAGCAGCAGAAGATTCGTTATCTGCGGAACGCTGTCAAGCTCAACCCTAATTACACCCTGGCCATGCTGCAGTTGGGCAAAACCTATTACGGCAATCACGAATACGAATCGGCAGCAGCCTGGTTCAGTCGCATACCGAAGGACGATCCGGTCGCTGGCGAGGCCAACTTCCTGCTGGGCATGTCGGAGTTCTATCGCGCAAGTTTCGAGAAGGCGTTTATCGCATTCAATTACCTGGCTACGCGCTTGCCGCTGACTGAGGTTTACAACAACCTGGGCGTTGTGGAGGCCCGGCGAGGACGGCGCGCCTCGGCGGTGGAATACTTTTCCAAGGCCGTCAGTGCCGACCCGAGCGACCCGGACTACCGCTTCAACCTGGCAGTAGCGTTGTTCAAGAACGGAGATAGCTCCGGGGCCGCGCGCCAATTGCGCGAAGAGTTACAGCGGGGCTCGAACGATGGCGAAGCCAAAGTCTTGCTCGACTTGATCAACCGGGGAGGTGCGCCTCCGCCGCCGGTGAATCCCAATGCGCCTGCGGCCTCCGGCAACGCTTTGCTGCCGCCGTCAAACCAGCCTCGCATTCCTTTGGAACGCATCAAGCGTAACTACGACGAGGCGTCTTATCGTCAGATCGAGATGGAGATCGACAACCTTGCCGAGGCGCGGCTGGCCAAGACCGATGGGCGCACCCGTGCTGCCTACCACGTTGAGCGTGGCAAGCAGTTATTGGCGCGGAACATGGCGACCCAGGCAGAGAGTGAATTCCGCGCTGCGATCAGCGCCGACCATAACAATGCCGTGGCTCACGCGCAGTTGGCGATTCTTCTGGAAAAGAAGAGCGATCTCGCGAATGCGCGGGCGGAAGCGCAGACTTCGGTCCGCTTGCAGCCCAACGTTGACGGCTTGCTGGTGCTGGCAAGGCTTGACCTGAAGCAGAGCCAGTTGCAATCGGCAGCCAGCGAGGTGGACCGCGCTCTGGCCTTGCAGCCCGCCGATGCAACCGCGCAGGCGCTCAAGCGCGACATAGCGGCGAAGCAGACAGTTTCAAAGTAGCGCAACCTTGCAACCATCCTCCGGAAGGAGGCATACATGTCCCGGACTCGTTTCATCCTCTCTTGTGGGCTGCTGGCGCTTCTCGCCACCGGCATGGCTTCGGCGAACAGCATCGTCAAGATCCGCGTGGACGACACCATTCAGCCGATTACGGCCGAATACATTGACCGCGCCATCGAACGCGCGCGCCAGACGAATGCCGACGCCGTGCTGATCGAACTGAGCACACCCGGCGGCCTGCTGGATTCCACTCGTACGATCATCCAGACGATCCTGGCTTCGCCTGTCCCGGTCATCATCTACGTGGCTCCCAGCGGGGCGCGGGCCGCCTCGGCGGGCTTCTTCATCCTCGAAGCAGCCGACGTTGCGGCCATGGCTCCGGGGACCAACACCGGAGCGGCGCATCCCGTCACCCTCGGTGGCGAAAAGATGGATGACACCATGAAGGCCAAGGTCGAGAACGACTCTGCCGCTTTTATGCGCTCTTACGTCGGGCCGCGGGGACGCAACGTGCAACTGGCGGAGACGGCGGTGCGCGAGTCGAAGTCGTGGACCGACCAGGAAGCTTTGCAGCAGCACCTCATCGACGTGGTCGCTCGCGATCAAAACGACTTGTTCCATCAGCTCGAAGGCCGCACCATCAAGCGCTTCGACGGCAAGCCGGTGAAGTTGCATCTTGCCGGGGCCTCGGTCGACGAATTGCCCATGACGTTAAAGCAACGAATCCTCGACTTTCTGCTCGATCCGAATATCGCCTTCCTGGTGCTTGCGGTCGGCGCGCTGGCGCTCTACGCCGAGTTCAACCATCCCGGTGCGATCGTGCCCGGCGTGGTAGGCGTAGTGTTTATCCTGCTGGCGCTGTTCGCGCTCAACCTGCTGCCCACGCGTTACGCTTCGTTGACCCTCATCCTTGCCGCATTCGTGCTGTTTGCCCTGGAAGCCAAATTTGCGACCCACGGCATCCTTGGCCTCGGCGGGATAGTTCTGCTCACGTTGGGTGGGCTGCTGCTGGTGGATGGCCCAATTCCGCAAATGCGGGTGCAGCTGTGGACGGCGCTTGGGGTGAGCGTGCCGCTCGGAGTCATCACGGTCTTCTTGATGACCATTGCCCTCCGGGCGCGACGCAGCAAAGTCGTGACCGGACTCCAAGGCATGATCGGCGCGGTGGGTGAAGCGCGCACCGACATCGATCCGGAAGGCAAGGTCTTCGTCCAGGGCGAGCTGTGGAACGCGCACGCCCGGTCGCGGGTCGGCCTCGGCGAGCATGTCGTGGTGCGCAAAGTCGAGGGTCTCGAGTTGGAAGTGGAAAAGGAGCGCTCTTAAAACCGTGCGAGTCGCGAGCGTTGATTGTCCTTCGGCACTCAGCATTCGGCACTCAGTCGTCTGCAGACCTACCTGTTCATTACTCAGCGGTCTGCAAACTTACCGGCTGTCATCCTTGAGAGTTTGTGACTTTTTGTGCGTTTTCAAAAACCGACGCTGAAAAGAAAAGCCTTACGGGCCGCAAAAAGGCCCTAAATCAAAAAGTCACGAACTCTGAGTGCAGCACGAGCTTCTTTGCTGGGTCCCGACGCGGTTGTCACCAAGGCTCGACATGAAGGAACAATCCAGGCAGGGACTCCGCCATTTTCAACACTCCAGATCTAACGGGCCTCAGCGACCGCCCGCTGCCGCCGCCTCCAGCACGCTTTTGCTGATTCTCATGTTCTCGAAGCGATCATAAACGCGGATGACAAGCGTGTGTTCCTCGGCGCCAATGCTGCCGCCGCCGGCGACGCGCTTACCTGTAGCCGCATCAACCCTGCTGTCAGACCCGCTCGCGCTTACCGCCGGAATGGGCACGTTGAAATCGTAGTTCTCCACTTTGTAGTCGGAGATCTTCCCCACCGGTTCGACGATTTGCCAATCGCTCGCATCCATCGAGTACTCGGCACGGCTGATAGGTGAAAAGCCATCTACTGCGCGGAATGTCACGTGAAGCTTATATCCTTCGACCTTGGCACTCAGCGACTCAATGTGAGGCGGAGTGTTGTCCACCTCAAAGCGGGGGCTGATGCTCTCGCCCGTCAAGGTGTCCTCGGGCGAGTGGGAAGGCGCATCCGAGGCGACCACGCGAATGGCGTAGCCTCCGTCGGGAAAGAGATCGGAGTCGAGGTTGACGAACCTCTCCTCAATCCCGTCGCGCAGCAGCTTCCAGCGGCTCTCGCCGTCGCCTCGATAGTAGACGCTATAGACCAGCGAGTCATCGTTTTCATCCTGCGCGTTCCACTTCACTGCGATGGAATGTTTGTCGCGGACCATGGGGATGGGAGGCGCATAAGGGTTCGGCACAGAACTCTCCGGCTCGATGTGCGTGCTCGCCGGGACTCGCGAGCCGACGACAACGGTCACATCGTCCACCTCAGGGGCGACGTTCTTGGGCAGGTAATTCAGAGTCACGCTTTCAATGGCTGCCGCTGGTTTACCGGGATGCAGCACCACCTTCCATTGGATGAAGCGCGCCGAAGGCGCATCCACCGGAAGCTCTTTCTGCAGATCGACCTGCTTCCACAAGCTCCAGTTGCGGTCGGGATTGTCCACGTTGCCGCTGCGCGCGAAAAGCTCGAAGTTGCCGCTGCCGCGAACTTCCACGCGTCCCCATTGGGAGAAGTTTTTCGCGTCGAAAACGTCGCTCTCGTAGGTGCCTTCCGCGACCGGGTCCGGCCCGAGCAGAAACATCTTTCCCAGATTGCTGGTGGCCGCGTACAGTCCGCCCTTCGGCGCGCGCGCGAAGGCCGTCACTTGGTTGGCGCTGGCCTTGGCCAGGTCGATGTAATCGTTGTCCCCGATGACATAGATCTTGCCGCGATTGCCCGTGCCCGCAAGCAAACGCCCCGCTTGGTCAAAGGCGAGCGCATAGACCAAATCCTCATGCGATGTCCACATCGTTTTCGGCGAACCGTCCGGCGCGATGCGGTAGACCTCGGATCCTCCAACGTTGGTCACGTTGGGGTAGGGAATCGCCGTGAACGTGGAAGGGGAAGCGCCGGGGCCCGCTGAACTGCCTGGCGCGCCCAGCGTGATAACGGTTCCACCGCTGGGTGGCGCTGCGGCTGCGAAAGGAGCGCTGCTCAGCGGCGCTGGCGGCGGAGTTGCTCCGCGTTTTTCGCCAGCTCCGGCCGCGTAGATGTTGCCCTGCGCATCGACGGCTAGAGCGGTGATCTCCTTCTTAGGCGCGCTGTAAAGTACGAAGGCTTCGCCTTGCGGTGAGATGCGATAGATCAGTCCGCTGCCGTCGGTTCCGGCGATCAGGTTTCCGGAGTTGTCGAAATCGAGCGCGCGGATTTGCGCCTCATCGCTCTTGAAGAACAGCGTGCCGTTGCCATTGCGATCCACACGGAAGATCTCGCCGCGATCGCCGGTGCCGACATAGACCTGTCCTTGGTGATCGAGTGCCAGCGCCCAAATGTATTTCGTCTCGGGATCGAAGAAAACGCTGGCAGTGTAACTGGAATCAACAGCTACCGAAGTCCGCGGAGATTCACCCGTCGGACTTGGCTTGCCACCTTCTTGTGCTGCGGCCACTTCTGCCGTGGTGTGCGATCCCTCAGGACTCTTCCCCGGAGCCGCGCCACCGTGAACAATTTTGTACACCTTGCCATCGGGCGATGTGGCCGCGTAGATGGCGCCGCTGGGGTCCACCACCAGCGCCTGCACCTGCAACTCCTGCGGAGCGAAAACGATGCTGGCTTTGCCGTCAGGCGTCAGCTTGTAGACGCGCGCCGGCGATCCCGCCGCGGCATAGGCATTTCCCTGTGCGTCGGCAGCCAGGCTCCAAAGATAAGTGGAAGGCGAAGTGTACAGCGCGTTGAAGGCAGGCGCGAGCGTAAGCGTTCCATCGCTGCCGATGGCAACACCGTGGCTGGTGCCTCTTTCGAATTCGTCGTACTTAGTCTGTTCCCAGGTGCGCGTCCCTTGGGCCCAACACATCGCGGCAAGCAACGGGCAGAAGAGCGCCAGTCGAAGCACTTTCATCATGAGTCCTGATTGGCCGATTGGCAGGAATAAGAAAAGCGTAACACAGCGAGAACAAACAGTTGGCTCAGGGGTTGGTGTCCAGCATGGAACTCACAGGTCAACCTTGCGCGGACGTCCCAGATTTCAGGCCTTTTCCAACAAGTTGCGGCTCTTTTCAAGGGCGCCCATTTCGCAGGCAATCGTGACGGCGGAGGATTACTTGCGATATGGCGATTTCACGCCAACTTACGGCGACAGGTTATCATGGCCTCCGAGCGAAAATGGATTCCCTCTCAAGCACGGAAGCCGCACCCAACGTTACCCATCCTGGCCAGACCGCACGGAAACGGCGCATCTATTCGGCCATGCTGTCAGCGGCCCTTCCTGGCGCAGGGCACCTGTCATTAGGGAAGACACAAGCAGGTATCGGTTTTTTGTGTGCATTTTGCACTCTTACTTTCATGTTTTGGCCCCTGCGTCTGCCAAGATCCTACGTGGCGTTACAGGTTTTAATGCTTGCTCTGATGGGGCTATGCACGATAGCGGGATGGCACGCCCTGCGTACACCGAGCCAACGAGCCTCGCAGGGATCTCGCGTCTGGCTGGTTTTGCTAATACCGGTTGCGTTGTTGCTTACCTTCGCGCATGGCAACTGGCTCCTTCGTGCGGCAGGAGTCCGTCCTTTCGGCGTGCCATCCACCGGAATGGAGCCAACAATATTGAAAGGAGATCATATAGTCGTAGATTTCAGAGCGTACCGCGACTCGAAGCCAAAATCCCACGACGTAGTTGTCATTCACAAAGACGGTTTATTCTTTGTTAAGCGCGTGA
>PLQW01000254.1 GCA_003160215.1 Acidobacteriaceae bacterium | reverse complement strand
TCTCCACGCATGTCTGTTAGACGAGCGACCGCGCAGCCTCGTCGCAGAATGGTGCCTATTTCAACAAGTTCCTAGGGATGAACCTAGCTCTCAGGTAGGACTCGAACGTTGCCTAATTAGCCAGCCACTTATTCGGATCAGATCCATTTTGCCATAAAATCTGGGAAAACAAGAACATCCTTTAACCAGGTACACCGGATTGAATTCTGGGAAGAAACGCAGAAATCGCAGAAATTCGTCGATCGGCGGTACAAAAGCAGTACAACAGGGTCATGTAATCGGCTGCCTGTGTGGTCCGCACCTGGGCTGGAGCGTTTATCGGAGCGCCGATTGCCGCGCTCCTCCATGCGGAGTCTCCTCGTCAGAAACAGGGCCAAATGCGGCCCCTAAAGCCCATGCGCGCGGGCGTCAAGGCGTCAGAAGCTGTTCCAAGATGGATAAACATGAGTGCGCAGCATCTTCAAAATCCACGGCCTAAACTGCTAGCGCCAGAGTGCGGACAGACCGCGAANNAGTTGCACGCCGGTTGAGTAGGTCGGGTAGGGATGGACCGTCGCGGCCAGGTCGCTTAGCCTCAAGCCATTACGCATGGCAATGGCAATTTCCGTGATGGTCTCTCCTGCCCGTTCGCCCACGATGCTTGCGCCAAGAATGAGGCCATTGCGGTGTGCAACGATCTTAATGAGTCCAAGTCGGTCATCCTCGTTCACGGCACGGTCGACTTTATTGATATCGAACGATCTAATCAGCAGGTTGTTGTTCTTGAACTTCTGGCGCGCCATCTTTTCTGTCATGCCGATCTGGGCAACCTCGGGAGAAGTGAAGGTGATGTGCGGCATCGCGGCGGTTGTCCCCGCGTTGTTCCCCGGCAGCAGCGCATTGCGAACTGCCTGAAAGCCCTGCCATCCTGCCAGGTGCGAGAACTGCGGGCCGCCGATCACGTCTCCGGCCGCGTAGATGTGTCTGGCGGTTGTCTGCAGAGACTTGTTGACCTCGATGCCGCGCTCTGAGTACCGTACCTGTGCCGCTTCCAGTCCGAGATCTCGAACCAGTGGCGCGCGTCCGGTTGCAATGAGCAGAAGGTCGCCGGTCGCTTTGCCCGCTCCGGTCTCGACAGTGATGGCATCGCCTTTACAGCGCACGGACTCGGCACGCGCAACAATCCGCACGATCCCTTCCTGCAGAAAGATGCGGTTCAACAATTCCGATACCTCCGGCTCTTCGGGCGGCAGCAGGCGCCCGGCAATAAGAGTGACCTGTGACCCGAGTCTGCGGTATGCCTGGGCAATCTCACAACCGATCGGACCGCCTCCGACAACGAGCAGGTGCTGCGGCAGGCGATCGTTCTCGAATATCTGCTGATACGTGGAATATGGAACATCCACAAGCCCGGTGATTGCAGGAATGCGCGGTTCGGCTCCGGTGTTGATCAGGATCTTCCTTGCGCGAATCTGCTTGTTTCCCACCTGTAGCGTGTGTGAATTAAGAAAATGCGCTGGACCAATCACGACGTCCATCCCCTTTTTGCGCAGTGCCTCCGGCATGGTGGGTTCATAGATCTGCTGGATGGTGGCCCGAAGATAGGCGCGTACCTGGGTCATGTCCGTTACCGGCGCGCTTACGGCAATTCCATAGCGTGAGGCGGTTCGGGCATGATGCGCCACGGTTGCAACTTTGATGAGCGACTTGCTCGGCACACATCCGCTCCATGTGCAGTCGCCGCCAATGGGCCCTTTATCGATGAGCGCCGTTCGCGCGCCGAGTTGAACGGCGAAGTCCGCAGCAATCAGTCCTGAGGCTCCAGCCCCGAGTATCGCAATGTCGTATTCAGGCGTGCTCATAACTTTCCTCATTCGGTTGAACTGTAAGGTCCGTTGCATTGTGGAGAAGGAGCAAAGCGCAAACAGCCAAGGCGACTGTGCCCACCAGCAGACCATCGACGGAGAGCATCTTTCCGAGCAGGCCGGCCAACAACGAACCGCCTATGGCGCCCACGCTGAGCAAGACAGAGTAGATGCCCATGGCTGCACCCTTTCCCGTGCCGGAGCCAAGAGACTGCGCGAGCCAAGCCAGGGCAGCAGGGGTAAAGCCGCTCTCCACCATGATCAGCAATGCCGTTGCCGCGGTGATGGACCAGCGAACCGGAGCCTCAACTTGGGACGAATGATTGATCGCGAATAGCCCCAGGCAGACAAGCGGCATGACAGACAGGGAGAGCCGCATCGCGGAGCGGATGCGCATCCGTGGAAGCGCAAAGCTCCAGCCGAAGACACCCGTTCCAAAAACGATTGCGTAACCGAGCAGGAGCCAGCCCACGTGGGTCGGGCTGTCCATGAAGATTCCATCCAGATACTGTGAACTGCCCGGCTTCTTTGTCAGCAGAAACGGGAGCGTGGGACCAAGCCAAAGCCCTACAACGGCATTTACGCAAAGCCAAACCGGAGCCAGGGACCGGACCGAAGCGTCCTTCATGGCACGCACCAGGCCCTGCCATGCGGCGTGGGAGCCGTGCGA
>PLQW01000204.1 GCA_003160215.1 Acidobacteriaceae bacterium | reverse complement strand
TCTTCCGCGAAGGCGTGAAGACCGTGGCTGCGGGCGCGAACCCGATGGCGCTGAAGCGCGGCATCGACAAGGCCGTCACTGCCGTGTGCGGCTCGCTGGACCACGATGGCAACCGCATTCCCGGCGCGCTCGACAAGTATTCGCAGAAGGTATCGGGCGAGATGATCGCGCAGGTCGGCACCATTTCCGCTAACAATGACGAGACCATCGGCCGGATCATTGCCGAAGCCATGAAGAAGGTCGGCAAAGACGGCGTCATCACCGTGGAAGAAGCCAAGACGATGGAGACCCAGTTGGAAGTCGTCGAAGGCATGCAGTTCGACCGCGGCTACCTGTCGCCTTATTTCGTCACCGATCCGGAGCGCATGGAAGTTGTTCTGGAGAACGCCTACATCCTGATCCACGAAAAGAAAGTCTCCTCGATGAAAGACCTGCTCCCGCTGCTTGAGCAGATCGCCAAGGGCGGCCGTCCGCTCGTGATCATCGCGGAAGACGTGGAAGGCGAAGCGCTGGCGACCCTGGTCGTCAACAAGCTGCGCGGCACGCTGCAGGTTGCGGCCGTCAAGGCCCCCGGCTTCGGCGATCGCCGCAAGGCCATGTTGCAGGACATCGCTATCCTGACCGGCGGCAAGGCCATCACCGAAGATCTTGGCATCAAGCTGGAGAACGTTCACATGGACGATCTCGGCCAAGCCAAGAAGATCACCATCGACAAGGACAACACCACCATTGTCGAGGGCAAGGGCAAGCACAGCGACATCGAAGGCCGGGTGAAGGAAATTCGCGGCCAGGTCGAGAAGACCACCAGCGACTACGACCGCGAGAAGTTGCAGGAGCGGTTGGCGAAGTTGGTAGGCGGCGTTGCGATAATCAAGGTCGGCGCTGCAACCGAGACCGAGCTGAAGGAAAAGAAAGCCCGCGTCGAGGACGCGATGCACGCAACCCGCGCTGCGGTCGAGGAAGGCATTGTCCCCGGCGGCGGTGTGGCCCTGGTGCGCTGCATTCCGGCAATCGATGAGCTGAAGCTGGAAGGTGACGAGAAGATCGGTGGCAACATCGTGCGCCGCGCTCTCGAAGAGCCTCTCCGCCAGATCGTCATCAACGCCGGCGAAGAAGGCGCCATCGTTCTGGGCCGCATCCGCGAGTCGAAGGAGAACAACTTCGGCTACAACGCCCAGACCAATCAGTTCGAGGACCTGGTGAAGGCCGGCGTTCTCGACCCGACCAAGGTGGCGCGCACGGCCCTGCAGAACGCAGGCTCGATCGCCTCCCTGATGCTGACCACCGAAGCCCTGGTTGCGGAGATTCCGGACGAGAAGAAGGAATCTCCGATGGGCGGCGGCCACGGCGGCGGCATGGGCGGAATGTACTGAGCGCGTAGTCCGCGGCGTCTGAGCTGCGGGCGCTCATCCTGAGCGAGGGCGTAAGCCCAGTCGAAGGAGCGCAGCGGTTAGTGGTTAGTGGATAGTCACTGATTGAGTCGTATTGAATGGGTCCCCACTCAAGCTGGTTTTGCTTGGGTGGGGCTTTTTTCTCCCACGCTTCCGCTGTCATTCCGGCCGACCTTCTTATGGGAAACAATCTAGAATTTTCGAACGCGATTACGTCCATGTCTGCAAGAGGTCAGCTTCGCACCACACCGGCTCGGCCGGCGATCATGTCACGTATACGGGCTAAGGACACGAAGCCCGAGATAATGGTCCGCCGGATACTGCATGGCTTGGGCTATCGATCTCGGCTCCACGTCCGGCATCTCCCAAGGTGCCCAGACATCGTATTGCCCAAGCATCGCACAATCATTCAGGTAAAAGGTTGCTTCTGGCAGTGCGGTCATCGCTGAAAATTGACGCAGCGACCATCCCGGATGCAGACCTCCTCATTGGCGGGTTCCCCTGCCAGGGATTTTCCGTGGCGAATATGAACCGCCGCACGGGAGATAAGCGCAACCTGCTGTACCAACAGTTCCTTTTAACTGCTCAGTGCCAGTTGCAGTTGCAGTTGCAGTTGCAATTGCGAGTTGCTAAGTGCTCAACGCTGCTAGACTGAATCCGTGATCGCCGAAATCATCGCCATCGGCTCGGAGATGCTGACTCCGTACCGGCAAGACAGCAACTCCCTGTTCCTCACTGAGCGCCTGAATGATCTAGGCATCAGCGTCGCTTTCAAAACGGTGGTCGGGGACAACGGCGACCATCTTACGGCGGTGGCGCGCACCGCGATTGGCCGCGCCGGCATTGCCATCTTCATGGGTGGTCTTGGACCAACGCAAGACGACCTGACGCGCGAGAGTGTGGCCGCCGCGCTGGGAATATCGCTGAAACGCGATCACGCGATTGTCACCGCACTGTACAAACGATTTGCGGAACGCCGCATTCAGATGCCGGGGAACAATGCACAGCAAGCGGACGTGCTTGAGAACGCCGAGCTGCTGCCAAATCACAGAGGTACGGCACCGGGACAGTGGCTGGAAACGTCGGTCGAGGGACAGCCAAGGATTGTTGTGCTGCTTCCCGGACCTCCGCACGAACTTCACGAGATGTGGGACCGGCAGTGCATGGATCGCCTGCGCGCCCTGGTTCCTCCGGCGGCCATTGCGACGCGAGTCCTGAAGGTCGCAATGATGGGCGAGTCAGCCGTGGATGCCCGCACCGCGCCGATCTACAAGCAGTATCCCCATGTCGAAACCACATTGCTGGCCGGCCAGGGACAGGTAGAATTCCATCTGCGAGCGACCGCCGCCACCAAGGACGAGGCACAAGCGGAAGTGGATCGGCTTGCGGGCGAGTTGGAAGACGAACTCGGCGACGCGGTATTCTCCTCGGCGGGCGAATCGCTGGAAGAGATCGTCAGCTATTACCTGCAGATGCGCAACGCGAAACTGGCGGTAGCCGAGTCGTGCACCGGCGGAATGATCGCCGAGCGGATCACCTCGGTGCCGGGAAGCTCGCGCTACTTTCTGGGCGGAGCGGTGGTGTACTCCAACGACCTGAAGACGCTGTTTGCCGACATCCCTCCGCTAATGATCGAGGCCCACGGCGCGGTAAGCAAAGAAGTGGCCCTGGCTCTGGCGGAAAACATTCGCGAGATTTGCAATGCTGACATCGGCGTCGGGGTCACGGGCGTCGCAGGCCCCGGTGGCGGCACGGAAGAAAAGCCGGTTGGCTTGGTGTACGTCGCGGTCACCAACGGTCACAAGCAGGAAGTGGTGCAGCGGCGTTTCTTTGGAGACCGTGATCGCATTCGCCGATGGGCGAGCCAGCAGGCGCTTGACCTGGTGCGCCGCATGCTCATGTAGATTTATGCGCCTATTCGTAGCACTTGACATCGACCCGAGTATACGCCAGCGAATCACAGAATTCCGCAATCAAATGCGACTGCTGGCGCCGGATGTTCGTTGGGTAGCGCCTGAAACATTTCACATTACATTGCAGTTTCTGGGTGAGACGAAGAGGCTCGACGAAATCCAGCGCGCCTTGCAAACCGTGCGGGGCGCGCCCATCGAGCTGAGCTTCCGCAACGCCGGATTCTTTCCTTCTGGGAAGTCCCCGCGCGTATTCTGGGTCGGGATTGAAGCCGACGAGCGTCTACCTAGACTCGCAAGTTCAATTGGCCAAGCCCTTCAGCCGCTGGGATTCGAGCAGGATGCTGGTCCCTTCAAGCCCCATTTGACCCTGGCGCGTGCAGGCAGCGGGCGTCCGCGTCCAGTTGCAGGAGAACGTTCCGCGCCCGCCTTGCAGCAGGTGCGGGCAAAACTCGAAACCCTTGAGCAACTGGAGTTCGGTACAATGACCGCGCACGAGTTCTATCTCTACGAGAGCAAGCTGTCTCCGACGGGTGCGCGGTATACCAAGCTGTCGCGCTACCCGCTGGAATAGCCTCGCTGCCCAGCGCATCACTTTGACGAAACTTTCGCTCATGATCGTCGTGGTTTCCTACCTGCTGGGCTCGATACCCTTCGGCTATCTGCTGGTGCGTATTTTTCGCGGGCAGGATGTCCGCAACACCGGCAGCGGAAACATCGGCGCTACTAACGTTGCGCGCACGGGATCGAGGGGGCTGGCAATTGCCACCCTTTTGCTGGACGCGTCGAAAGGCTACGTCGCGGTGGCGTTTGCCTTCTGGCTGGCGGGATCCCACCGCTTCACGGCGGCTGACGTTCCGGCCAGCTTTTACGATTCTTCGCCGCAGATGATCGACAGCCGTACCATCTTTCTGCTCGCGGCGGTGGCTGCATTTTGCGCGATCCTGGGGCACATGTTCACAGTGTGGCTCCGCTTCAAGGGCGGCAAGGGAGTGGCAACCGCCGCCGGCGCATTTGTGGCGCTTGCACCGAAGTGCCTGCTGCTTTCACTTCTGTTGTTTGCGATCGTCTTTGCGCTGACTCGGTATGTTTCTTTGGGCAGCATTGTCGCGGCCGCGTCATTCCCCTGGTTCGTTCTATGGCTCAATCCGGCGGAGCGCAACACGGCCCCTATCCTGTTGGTGATTACGGCTTCGTCCGCGCTAGTTATTGTGCGACACAAAGACAACATCCGGCGCCTGTTGTCGGGCACCGAAAACCGGTTCCATTGAAAGAGACCTGCTTGTGAGCGAGATCGCAATCATCGGCGCGGGAGCGTGGGGTACGGCAATCGCCACGGTTTTGGGGCGCAAACAGACACACCGCGTGCGCTTGTGGGCGCATGAGGCCGAGGTGCGCGAGAGCATTCGTGGTCGCCACGTCAACGACTTGTTCCTGCCCCAACAGCTCATTCCAGAAGCGGTCGACTGCACCAATAGCTTCGAAGAGGCGCTGCAAGGCGCGGCGATCGTCGTTAGCGTGATGCCGTCGCACCACACCCGCCGCGTGTTTCAAGCCATGCTGCCGCACCTCCGGCGGGAGATGCTCTTCGTCAGTGCGACCAAAGGTATCGAAAACGATTCCCTGCTGCGCATGACTGAGGTAATTACGCAGCTGCTTAGCGACTCTGCTGGTTTCGCGCCACGTATTGGAGCGATAAGCGGGCCGAGCTTCGCGAAGGAAGTTGCCAAGGGAGACCCTACTGCAATCACAATCGCTTCGACCGATCGGGAGCTTGCCGTAACGGTGCAGAAGGAATTCAGCGATCCCAACTTTCGCGTATACACCAACGATGACGTTGTCGGAGTGGAATTGGGCGGGGCACTGAAAAATATCGTCGCCATTGCCGCCGGCGTTTTATTCGGCCTTGAACTCGGACACAACACCGTCGCCGCGCTCATCACGCGAGGGCTGGCTGAGATCACCAGGCTGGTAGTCGCCTGCGGGGGCAGAGCGGAAACCATGGCCGGACTGGCCGGACTCGGCGACCTGGTCCTCACCTGCACCGGCGGCCTCTCGCGAAACCGGAGCGTTGGCGTCGAACTGGGACACGGGCGCAAGCTGGATGACATCATCGCGGGGATGCACGGCATGGTCGCAGAAGGCGTGCTCACCACCAAAGCTGCGGTCGGATTGGCCCATAGAGCCGGGGTCGAAATGCCGATTACCGAGCAGATGCACGCGATTCTTCAGCACGGGAAATCCGTGCAGGACGCCATACGAGATTTGATGAGGCGCCCCTCCACCAGCGAAGCGCGACTCTACCGGAATTAGGGAGTGTTAACACTAATTCGTAATC
>PLQW01000130.1 GCA_003160215.1 Acidobacteriaceae bacterium | reverse complement strand
CTGAACAGCTGGCGCTTACCGGTACCGGCGGCGCGCCGCCGAACATGAACAGTAGACCGGTCGAGAGCCGAATGTTGTTTTGATTACCGCTGAAGTTTTGGGTCCTCAGCCAGTCCGCCTGGGCAAGCCGGAGTCCAAAATGTGGGGTGAGCGGAATATCGAGTCCGCCGCCAATTGCCATGGCAAACGCGGTATTGCTGGTCGACCTTCCCAAAGCGGACCCACTGAGGTTGTTTCCGCCAAATAGCGCGTGGAAAAATGGAGCAAAGTGTTGCTGCCGGTAAGTGAGCGTCGGCCCGAACAGGAAACTGTAATCGTGGAATGAAGCGTTGACCGACACGTCCCCGACCGTCTCTCCTACCGAGCCGTAGTAGCCGCCGAAATCGCCCGTCAATCCCAGCCAGCGGTTGAGGTTGAGATCGAGTTGCCCATTCCAGCCATTCAAGCCGTGGCGGCCGCTCGCGCCCTGAAAATCCGCGCTTACGTAGGAATACCCGCCGAAGACTTCAACGCGTGGAGTTTGGTCTTGTGCCAGAAGTGGCAGGGCACCAATCAGCAGGACTGCCAGTATCACGACGTATTTTTTCATAGTCTCTCCAGTCATAGTCTCTCTAGGATCACCCGGAGCAGCGTCTCCTATCCGGATTAATAGGGTCCCAATCGAAGACAGCCAGATCCCGCGCGCCAGGTAATCGTTTGTTAAGATGTGCAATTCTATCATGCTACTACTTGCGAGCACCTTTCAGTCTAAGCCTCAATGTGGCGATGTGACCAGTCTTATAATTGGCGTTCAAGCGTTCGTAAACCCCGGGAAGCTGTTCTCTGCCTAGTGGTAAGATTTTGCGATGCCCCGTTGAAGAGCGACGCGTTGTATGGCGAAAAGTGCAAAGTTTTGCATGCTTTGTGAACTCCAATCCTTTTTCTCCAGTTTCAGAAGCTTGGAATTGATGCCGAGGAGCTCATGAAGGTCAAAAGTCTGTGTTTCGCTGGCGTTATCGCAGCCCTCATCGGGACCATCTCCTGTAGTAAGGATAACGGTCCGGTGCGCGAGGCTGTCTCCCACAAAGACACCTACCAGCAAGCATACGTTTACGGCTTTCCAATGATCGCGGCCTACAAGGCCATGTATCAGTTCAACGTTGATAAAAGCAACTCGCAGTACAAGGGCCCATTCAACCAGGTTCTCAGTACGGCGCAAGTTTTCACGCCGAAGGACACGGCCATCGTCACGCCCAACAGCGACACGCCCTACTCCATGCTGGAAGTCGATCTTCGGGCCGAGCCTATTATCTTTTGCGTGCCCAAGATCGAGAAGAACCGTTATTACTCTGCGGTGATGCGCCTGTACTGGCCGAAGGAAACACCACCTTCGATCCTTCCGCCAGGGTCAGGCACATGGCAACCACCAGCCGTAATGGTTGCACAGTAAACGAGAGCATTGCCGGGAGGGTGAGACGCCGTCCCGGTTTTTCTCTTGTTCAGGAGTCTGCTCCGAACCCAGTTGCGCGCCTGGGCGGGCCCTTGCGCTGGGCTGCTAACATGATGGCGGTTGCTTGCGGGGTTGCCGGTAGCAAGATATTTGACTCAGTGCTGTAATCCGTAATTCCTAATTGCAAGGAGGCATTCTAGACATGGCACAAGCAGGACTCTCCAAACTCGGTTCCGGAACATCAATTGTGTGGGCGATTCTACTCATCGTCTTCGGTTTCCTGGCGATTGCCCTCCCGTTCGCTACGTCGTGGGGCGTGGTCGTCGTCATCGCCTGGCTGGTCATCTTCAGCGGCGGATTTCAATTCATCCATGCCTTTCAGTCGCAAGGCGTCGGGCACATACTGTGGAAGCTCCTGGTGGCGATTCTGTATCTGATCGTCGGTCTCTATTTTCTGCTGCATCCACTGATGGGGGTCGCCGCATTCACCTTTGCGCTGGCGGTTTTCTTTGTGGTCGAAGGAGTGTTTGACCTGGTGGCTTACTTCCAGGCCCGCAATGCCGCCGGATCGGGCTGGATTCTATTTGACGGCATCGTCACCTTGATTCTCGGCCTGCTGGTTTGGCGTCAGTGGCCCTCCAGTTCGTTATGGGTGATCGGCACGCTGGTGGGAATCAGCATGATCATGACGGGGACAACACGCCTGATGATGGGCCTGGCCGCGAGGCGTCTGGCGCACAGCTAACGAGGCGATATGCCGGAACCGGCAAGACCACGGAAAGGCCAGGATGTTCGCGATAGGGCTCGGGCGCTCATCACCGAGAGCTGGCAATCGCAGGCCAACCTGTCGCTTTTTCTGGCGCTTATGGTGCTGGTGGCCTTCGTGCTCCCGACGATGGGTTTCGGAAAAGACGACATAAAGCTGTATAGCGACATCGCCTTTACCCTGTTGCTGATTTCGGGAGTGGCAATCGCCTGGGGTCGACGAAAACTGTTCCTGCTGGCGGGCTTCCTAGGAAGCGCGGCGCTGGCCGTGCGCTGGATGGCATGGTTTACTCCGACATCTGCCTTACAGCTATGGAGCGATGGGTGGTCGCTGGCGGCGATTCTGGTGATTGCTATCGTTCTGCTGTCTCAAGTGTTGTTTCGCGAAGGACCGGTGACGCACTCGCGTATCCAGGGAGCCATCGCGGTTTACCTGCTGTTCGGAATCGGCTGGGCGCACGCCTACCATATTGCAGAGTTGGTGCATCCGGGATCTTTCCGTCTGGAAGTCGGAGAGATGTCCAATGTCAGCGACTGGGTGTACTACAGCTTCGTGACCCTCACCACGGTCGGCTACGGAGACATCACGGCGGTGCGGCCCATCGCACGCACGCTTTCCATCGGTGAAGCCCTGACGGGACAGCTCTACCTGGCAGTACTCATCGCGCGATTGGTGGCCATGGAGGTGGTGTCGTGGCAATATAAGTCTCAAGATTCGCGGGGCAGCGGAGGGCAGAATTCTGTCGGCGCGGAGACTACCTCGAAAGAAGCGGGCCCATGACATCTACAGACTCGACGGCCCGTTCATTCCAAGCAATTTGAAATAAGAAAGGTTCAGATCAAATGAAACACCGCAAGGTTATCCTCACAGTACTTGCGTTTGCCATGTGCATGTTGTTTGTGACCACCCTGGCATCGCAGGCGCAAACGCAAAATTCGGCACAGGCGCAAAAGCTAAACATGGTGGTCAAACAGCTAAATCTCAGCCCGGAACAGAAAATCAAACTTATGCCGATTCTCGAAGACGAGGCTCCGAAGGTTGAGGCCATTAAAGCCAACGCCTCACTTACGAATTTGCAAAAAATGGAGCAACTCAGGGCGCTGCACGAGCAGACGAACCCTCAGGTCCAGGCACTTCTGTCGCCGCAGCAGTACGAGCAACTTCAGCAAATCCGCCGGCATGAGCTGGAGCAGACCATACAGAAGAAGCGCGGCCCGCAGCCTCAGTGATCGGGCTTCATAGAAACCGCTAAGCGCGGTCTGGGAAGTTGTGCTGGCGTGCCTTATGTCGCCGGGCCAAAAGCCCGGCGCTTCCAGCGAGAGGGAGTTATGCTCAAGAACAGTGTCGTTGCCATTTTCGTTCTGGTCAGTGCTTCTCTGCTGCTGCAGAATAGTCCGCTGCTGGCGCAGACCTACAACACCCCTCTACCCACGGTGAACGACAAAGATGTCCAATTGCTGCGGCAGGACCTGCGGGGCAAGGCGAAGCAGCTCATCACCAAGAACATGCTGTTGACGGACGCCGAGGCGGCAGGTTTCTGGCCGCTTTATGACCAGTACGCCGCCGAGATCAGCAAGGTCAATGACACTCGTTTCGGCCTGATCAAACAATATGCCGCGATTTACCAGACCATGAACGCCGACCAGGCCGACAGCATGATCAGGCTACTGGCCGAGGCCGACCAGACGATCATCAGCCTGCGGCTGCAGTATCTGCCGAAGTTCGAGCAGGTGCTGCCGGGCACCAAGGCGGCCCTGTTTTTCCAGCTTGACCGGCGGCTGGACAGCCTAATGAACGTGCAAATGGCCACTCAGCTGCCGCTCATCAAGCCGTAGGTGCGCGGCGCCATTGTGTTTCATGTGCGATGCCGGCGAGCTCCTGGTCTTTGCGTGGAATTGTACTTCGAGCATGAACGTTGGTTCCACGCCGAGCCAGTTGAATGCCATTGGACTGACCGTCTACGTTTTCTTTCGAAACCCCAAACCCAATTGAGTGGATAAGTGCCATGAGGAGGGGCCGGAGGGACCGACTCGCTGGCAACTTTTCAAGCCGTTCCTAATAAAGTTTCTAGTTGCTGAGGCAATGGCTGTCGGGTAGCGTAAAGGGATGATTTCCCTGTATCCGTCCAATGATAATATTACGGGCACTAGTCGGGGCCGCCCACGGTTCGTGCCCAGAGGGTTGCTGATCATGCGAATTCATGTCACGTTGCACAAAAGCGCGAGCGTTCTGAGGACTCCGTTTCTGCTATTGCTCCTCCTGATGTCCCTGCTGGTTGGAGCGATCTGGGCTCAGGACCCAGGGTGGCCGCGGCAGATCACCAAGCCAGGCGGAAAGGTAGTTCTTTATCAGCCGCAGGTTGACGACTGGACCAACTACCAACAGGTCAACGCGCGCATGGCGTTTACCCTGACGCCAACAGGCGGCAAGAGCCACGTCGGGGTGGTGACCGTCCAGTTGCAGTCCGCCATCAATATGGACGCTCACACTGTCTTTCTCAGCGATCCTCAGATTACGAGCATTGCCTTTCCCTCGCTCGATCCCGCGACCACCACGCAGATGGACCAGTTGATGAGGACTTTCCTCAACCCAGCGGCCACCATGACCATTTCGCTGGATCGGCTGGTGGCGAGCGTCAAGAAGACGAAGGCTCCGCCCGTCGCACCCGTGAAGAACGATCCGCCGGCCATCTTTATCAGCATGCGTCCGGCGATCCTGCTTTTGGTGAATGGCGCCCCGACAACTGCGCCGATCGCAAACTCCAATTTGCAGTTCGTCGTCAATGCCAACTGGCCGCTGTTTGTCGAGCAGGGCAGTTCCAACTACTACTTGTTCGATGGCAAAGGCTGGCTTACTTGCGCTAGTCTGCAAGGCACTTGGACGCCCACGAACCAGTTGCCTAAGCAGATGCCGAAGGTCCTGCAGAATTCGAATTTCACCAGTCTGAAGGGATTCATCCCGCCGCCACCCGGCAGCGCAGCCAGCTTCCCGGCAGTTTATTACAGTGCCACTCCGGCGGAGATCGTCGTCTTCGGCGGCCAGCCGCAGTGGAGCCCGATACCGGGCACTCAACTGGCCTACGCGTCTAACACCGATAGCACCGTCTTTAGGTACACGCCGACGGGAGCGTATTACTACCTGACCTCCGGCCGCTGGTTCACCTCCACGAAACCGGTGCTCGGGCCATGGACCTTTGCGACCGATAGCCTGCCTCCTGATTTTGCGCGCATCCCGCCCAGCAATCCCGCCGGTAAAGTCCTCGCCTCGGTGCCGGGGACGCCGGAGGCCGAAGACGCGGTGCTGATCGCGCAGATTCCGACCACGGTCACGGTGAATGCTGCGCAGGCGGCGCAGGAGGTCAAGGTTTCTTACGTGGGCGAGCCGCAGTTCCAGCCGATCGAAGGCACGACGATGTTGTATGCGGTCAACACGCCCAACAAAGTGATTCAGGTCGGCAACCAGTACTACCTGTGCTATCAAGGCGTGTGGTTCGTTTCCTTTAGTGCGCAAGGTCCGTGGCAGACAGCGCAAACCGTGCCGCAGGTGATCTACACCATTCCGCCGAGTTCTCCGGTGTACAACGTCATCTACGTCACCCAGGTGCCGGCGTCTGATGGCACCGTCACTGCCAGCTACACCGCGGGATATATGGGAGCGTTCATCATGGGCGCCACGGTAGGGGCCATCGTGGCTAGCGGCACTGGTTATTACTATCCGCCCTACATGTATGGCGGATTCTATTACCCCTACGCCGCCACCTATGGCTACCACACCTACAATCCCTATACCGGAGCCTACGGGTATGGAGGCGCGGCCTACGGACCGTATGGCAGCGCCCACTGGGGAACGTCCTACAACCCGAATACCGGGACCTACGCTAGAGGAGCAACGGCATCCACCGCCTACGGGAGCCGCAGCGTTGGTGAAGCCTACAATCCCTATACCGGAGCCTATGGCGCAACCCACCAGGGTTCGAACGCCTACGGATCATGGGGACAATCGGTAGTCAGCAAGAACGGCAATACGGCATACACGCAGCACGCCAGCAATGCGTACGGTTCGGCAGGAAGCATCCAGACCTCGAATGGCGGCAAGGCTGTGGGAACCAGCACTGCGTACGGCAATACCGCGGCAGGGAAAACGTCCAACGGTGACATGTATGCCGGCCACGACGGCAACGTATACAAGAACACCGGCTCAGGTTGGCAGACGTACAACAACGGCAGCTGGAACGACGTGCAAAAGCCAACCACAACTTCGCCGCAGAGTTACAACCAGCAACATCCCACGAGCACAAATCCCAACTACTCGGCCGACCAGCAGAAGGCGCAGAGCAATCCGAACTACTCGGCCGACCAGCAGAGGGCCCAGAGTTACAACCAGCAGCATCCATCGGGAGACAGCGCGTACAAGCCGAGCGGCGGATCCTCTTATGGTGACTTGAACCAGGAGGCGCAAGACCGCCAGCGCGGGGCACAGCAGAGCCAGCGCTTCTCGCAAGCTCAGCACTCGGGCGGCGGTGGTGGTGGCCGCAGCTGGGGCGGCGGTGGTGGTAGACGCTAGTTCATGGCTCCTTGGATACCGACGTTCTCGTGATTGACATTTCGATGCCAATCCAGGATGGGCCCCAAGCCGCAAAGCGTTTGCGCGCCGCCAACTCCCGCGCCAAAGCCATATTTCTGACCATCCATGAAGACCGCGATTTTGTTGCGGCAGCGTTGTCTGCCGTGGCCTCGGGCTACGTCACTAAGGCCCGCCTCTCTACCGACCTAATCCCGGCGATTCGCGAGGCTATGCTGAGGCACACATTTGTATCTCAGACCCTGAATCTGTAAAAACATGTCCCCTAGTTGGGCCTAATGCTGGTGTCAGCCGTTGTAACCACGATCGGAATCCAAGCCAAGACGAATTTGTGTACACAGTTCTTCGCGGAGTAGGTAATTGCGCAACCGTTCCATGCGTGCAAAAGGCAAACCGGGAAAGTCTCTTCCGATTGGCGCCATCGCGGTTGGCTTTATCGTGGCCGCTATGTGCGCGTTGGGTATCTGGCGCTGGTTCGCCGGAGTGCGTGGACAGGAGGCGAAGCCGTCATCAGCCGCCACCTACGTAGGGCAGGAGCGCTGCGCTGCATGTCATGCGGAACAGACGCAGGCCTGGCGCACTTCGCACCACGCCGAGGCGATGCAGGTCGCCAACGCTTCCACCGTCCTCGGGAATTTCAACGACGCACACTTCACCAAAGACGGCGTAACCTCAAGCTTCTTTAAGAAAGACAGCAAGTTCTACGTCCGCACCGACGGCCCCGACGGCAAACTGCAGGACTTTGACCTTCCTTATACGTTCGGGGTCTCTCCCCTGCAGCAGTACCTGGTTCCCTTCCCCAACGGTCGAATGCAGAGCCTGGTTCTGGCGTGGGATTCGCGGAGCAAGGAGCACGACGGCCAGCGCTGGTTCCACCTCTACCCCGACCAGAAGGTAGCGCACGCCGATCCTCTGCATTGGACGGGACGAAACCAGACGTGGAACTACATGTGCGCCGACTGCCATTCCACCAATTTGCGGAAGAATTACGACCTCGCCAAGGACAGCTATGCGACCACGTGGTCGGAGATCGACGTCTCCTGCGAATCCTGCCACGGACCCGGTTCCAATCATGTGGCATGGGCGCAGTCGCACAAGAAAGGCCCGTACAAGTCAAACGATGGCTCGATGGGCCTTGTCGTGGACTTGAAATCGGCCAGCGGAGCATGGTCAATCTCAGATCCAGACAAGGGAACGATGCACTGGAAGGGACAGGCCCGCTCACATAATGAGATCAATACCTGCGCGCCCTGCCATTCGCGCCGCCATCCGATCACCAGCGACTTCCGGCCAGGACAACCTTTTCTCGATGCATACGTGCCAAGTCTTCTAGAAGAAGGTGTCTATTACCCCGACGGTCAGATCCTCGAGGAAGACTATGAGTGGGGCTCGTTCATTCAGAGCAAGATGTACCACGAGGGCGTAACCTGCTCCGATTGCCATGATCCGCACAGCGGGAAGCTACCGCCGGTGAGCCTGAACGCGGTCTGCGGCAAGTGCCATTCGCTGGCAAAGTTCGGCAGCGAGCAGCACCACCATCACAAGGCCGAAAGCGCGGGTGCGCTGTGCGTCAACTGCCACATGCCTACGAAAACCTACATGGTGATCGACGTTCGGCGCGACCACAGCTTCCGCTTGCCGCGTCCGGATTTCTCCGTCGCCTACGGCACTCCGAACGCCTGCAATCAGTGCCACAAGGACAAGTCCAACAGTTGGGCTGCTGACACCATCGTGAAGTGGTATGGTCCCAACCGCCGGCAAGAGGCACACTTCGCCGCAGCGATTGATGCCGGACGTCGCGGCCTACCGGACGCCGAGAAAGCTCTGAGCGCGCTGATCGCGGACTCGACGAAGCCCGGCATCGCTCGCGCCACGGCTTTAAGCCTGCTTCCTCAATACCTCACTCCTTCTTCGATTCCCACCGTGCAAGCTGCGCTCGGCGATAGCGATGCCCTGGTGCGCAGCCAGGCCGTGCGCTCCCTGGAGCCGCTTTCCCCGCAGGACCGGGTTCGGCTGGGTGCCCCACTGCTCACCGATCCGATTCGTTCCGTGCGCATCGAGGCAGCGCGCCTCCTTGCCGGAACTCCGCCCGATCTTCTGCAAGACGCGCAGAAGACGGCGCTCGAGCGCGCGATTGCGGAGTTGATCAACAGTGAGATGGTTTCTGCTGAGCGCCCGGAAAATCACATGAACCTGGCGCTGCTCTATGTTCAGATGGGACGCACGACTGAGGCGGAAAGCGAATTGCAAACCGCACTGCGGCTGGATCCAAACTTCGTTCCTGCTATGGTCAACCTCGCCGATGTCTACCGCGCGCAGCAACGGGATGAGGAGGGTCAGCGATGGTTGGAAAAAGCGATCTCAGTTGCCCCTAATGCGGCGGAACCCATCCATGCTCTCGGCTTGCTGAAAACCCGCCAGAAGCAGTATCCAGAAGCGTTGGGCCTGCTGGCCAAAGCAGCCAGCCTGCAGCCGAATAACGTCCGCTACAGCTACGTGTATGCAGTAGCCCTCAATTCCACCGGCCACGCCGACGGCGCGATTGCCGTGTTGCAGCAAGCCCACCAAAGACGCCCAGCCGACCGCCAGGTCCTGATGGGGTTGATCTCCTTCGAGCGCAACAAAGGGAACTTGCCGTCGGCAATCACCTACGCGCAGCAGCTAGTCCAACTTGTCCCTGATGACCCGAATGCGAAAGCGATTTTGGCGCAGTTGGTCGCACAGCGACGTTGAAATCGGCGAGCCACCCGCTCAGAAAAGCAGCTTCACGGCAGCTGGGATGACAGTGTCGAATGGAATGGAAGCGATCATGACCGGAATTTACGGGACTACCCTTAGAAGGAATGTGCTGCCAAGTCAAAGAGTGGGCGAATTGCACTCCGCAGTGATAGTGGACGCTGTCTTCGGTATTGCAGCCCGATGCGGCCTGCACAGCCTTCAGGTCGTCGACCTCTTGCGAGCGAACGGATTGCGACATCGCACGCACCGCGCTTGCACTGGGACACCTGCACTCAAAGGCCGCATTGCGGCATCAGCTTATTACGCCAATTCCAATTCAATCTTCTTCGCGACCGCATCCAGCTTCGCAATCCGAAAACTGCGAATCTGTCCGGCACGAATGGCTTCCGGCTTGGACGCGCCGCCGGCAGCGCCGCCCTTCCAGCGCGCCTTCAGCATGGAACTCAGCGCTGACAAGTCCGTCTTCGCTTCCGCCCGCGTCTCTTCCTTCCCTGGACGCTCCGCGACGATTGGGCAGGTGCCCTGGATGCCTTCGCCCAGTTCCACGCGCGCGCGCCCGTCCGAAACCTCGATCAGGCGTCCGGTGACCACATCGCCTTCTTTGTGCTCTGCGATATATTCGTCCAGGCTGGTAGGAACCAGTTGCTTCATTCCCAGCCGCAGGAGCCGCCTTTCCTTATCGATCGCGAGCACCTGGGTCTTAACCAGTTGCCCAACCTTCAGCACTTCTTGCGGATGGGTGATGCGCTTCTCGGCGCTGATTTCGCTGACGTGAATCATCCCTTCGACGCCTTCGGATAGCTGCACGAACGCGCCGAAGTTGGTAAGGCTGGTGACCGGTCCTTCAATCACCGAGCCAACCCCAAACTTCTGTGTCACCTCGGCCCAGGGATCTCCCAGGGCCTGCTTTAGTCCCAGCGAGATGCGGCGGTCACTCGGGCTGACTGCCAGAACCACCGCTTCAACGGTCTCGCCCGGCTTGACCACGTCGCTCGCCTGCCTCGCCTTCTTGGCCCACGACATCTCGGAAATGTGGATCAAGCCTTCAACCCCGGGCTCCAGCTCTACAAACGCTCCGAAGTCAACGACGCGCGTCACAGCTCCCCGTACGCGCTCACCTGTCTTGTATTTTTCGGCCACCGAATGCCATGGGTCCGGCTGAATCTGTTTCATGCCCAGCGAAATGCGCCGCTTCTCAGGATCGATCTTGAGAACTCTGGCTTCGATCTCCTGCCCCACCGAGAGCACGTCAGCAGGTTTCGCAACGCGGCTCCAGGCGATGTCGCCGACGTGCAGCAGTCCGTCCACTCCGCCTATATCGACGAAAGCGCCGTAATCGGTGAGACTACGCACCGTGCCATGCACCGTCTCGCCTTCCTTGACCTCGGAATACCGGCGCTCCTTCCCGCTGCGTTCTTCCTCTTCCGTCACCGCACGGCGGTCCACCACCACGTCTTCGTCGGTCACGTCGAGCTTGATAATTCGGCAGCGAATCTCCTGCCCCACCAACTTCTCCATTTCGGCGGCGTCGCGTGCTCCACTGCGCGAGCCTGGCATGAACGCTCGCACTCCCACATCCACGCTCAAGCCGCCTTTGATGACGCCGGTCACCGTGCCCATGATCGTTGACTTGTCGGCGAAGGCGCGCTCCAGCGCCGACCAGTCCCTGGGCAGGGCGGTCTTGAAGCGGGAAAGCTCGTAGTAGCCGTCAGGGTCGCGGCCCTTCACCGAGACGACCAGTTTGTCGCCGGGTTTCACCTCTTCGCCGGCGCTCTGGAACGCTGCCAGCGGTAGGATGCCTTCGCTCTTGAAACCGATATCGAGAAAAACCGACTCGGCGGAGACAGCAATCACCGTGCCTTCGATTTGCCGGCTCCCGTCTTCAGGCTTGCGGGAATGGCTCTGCTCGAACTGGGAAAGAAGCTCGCCGAATGACTCGTCGGGTTCGGCCGTAGGTTGGGAATCTGGAATGCTTGGATTGGACATGAGGGTACAGTTTCATTCTGTCATAATCCGGACTCGGATGCGGGGCCTCAGGCTGGATACTTTCCCGTGATGTAGCCTTCCAGGTGCCTGATGGTTTCTTCGTGACCGGAGATGATCCATTTCACCAGATCGCCAATCGACACCATGCCGATGGCGGTACCCTCCTCGACTACTGGAAGATGCCGGAAATGGTGATTGGTCATGATGGCCATGCACTCGTCTACTGTGTTTTGGCGAGTTACAAAGATCACCGGACTGGTCATAATCTCCCGTACCGGAGTCTCTTTCGAGGACCGTCCCTTGAGAATGACCTTGCGGGCATAGTCACGCTCCGAGAGGATCCCGATGAGCTTGCCTTCCAACAACACCAGCAAGGCTCCGACTCCCTCTTTACCCATCTTCTCGATGGCTTCGTAAACGGACTGATCGGGGCCTACCGACCAAACTGTCCTGCTGGCCTTTTGCTTCAGCAGCGATTCAACCGCGTCACTAACGTTCATGGGAGCACCTGTCGGGTTTCCATGCTAGCACGCTGGGCCGCGAAAAACATTCCTCTTCCTTCGTCCTGGCAGGCTACTGAAAAAGCGGTGTTCGGATAGTGCGGACCTTCAGAGCTTGCCTGAGCGCAGCCGGAGGGCCCGCGTTGAAGCTCTTTATTTTAAGCCTACGGCAGATTGCTTCGGCCCAGAATTCGAGTTCGAGTCTCCACAACTCGCACTCAACCTCCCTGCGATGTCATCCACAAAAGGATCGGTTGCCTGCCTAACAAATTCTCGGGAGTTGTTCGCCGAACATGACATCCAGGATGCGCGTCCCGCCAATCTCGGTCTTCATCAGCACCATGCCGGCATGATCGGCAACGACCTCTCCGATTACGACGGCTTCCGCGCCCAGCGGGTGCCGGCGCATGTGCTGGACAATTTCATCCGCTGTGTCAGCGGCAACGATCGCAACCAGCTTGCCTTCATTGGCCACATAAAGCGGATCGAGTCCCAGGATTTCGCAGGCCCCCTTGACGGTTTCGCGCACCGGAATATCTCGTTCTTGCAGCAGCATTCCGACTTGCGACCGGCCGGCAATTTCATTCAACGTAGTTGCTACGCCACCGCGAGTTGGATCGCGCAGGCAGTGAATGGTCGCTAGCCCGTCGCTGCCAGTCACTTCGAGCATCGCGTTGACCAGACCGTGCAGCGGCGCGCAGTCGCTTTCGATGGCGCCTTCGAACTCCAGGTTCTCCCGTTGCGACATAATCGCCATTCCGTGATCGCCTATGAATCCGCTCAGGATGATCTTGTCGCCTGGACGCGCACGATCGGCCGAGATCTCCACCGGCCTGTCGATCACGCCAAGCCCCGTAGTCGTAATGAACACCTGGTCGCCCTTACCGCGATTGACAACCTTGGTATCGCCGGTCACCAGCAGGACCCCGGCTTCGCTGGCCGCGTCGCGCATGGATTCGACCACTCGGCGTAGGTCATCGGCCGCCAGCCCCTCTTCCAGGATGAAAGCCGCAGCCAGATAAAGCGGGCGCGCGCCACACATGGCCAGATCGTTTACCGTGCCATTGACTGCCAGTCGTCCAATATCTCCGCCGGGAAAGAAAATCGGCGTGACCACGAACGAATCCGTGGTGAAAGCCAGCCGGGTGTCATTCACCTGGACCACAGCCTGGTCGTCAAGCTTGTCGAGAATAGGGTTGGCGAATGCAGGCCGGAAGATTTTGTCGATCAACTCAGCCGTCAGCTTGCCGCCGCTGCCGTGGCCGAGCACGATCTGTTTGTGCTCGAAGATCGGCAGGGGACAGGAACCGAAGATAGGGGATACGACTTCGCTCATAACACCTCGAGAGTGTTGTTTAGATCCCGGATGTGTTACGCCGGGCCTCCCATGGAAATCGCCGTCAGATTCGCGTCGTGCTTATCTCTCCTTAGGTGCCTGCCATAGGTGTAATAGGCGGCGCAAGCGCCTTCCGCCGAAACCATCGTCGCTCCCAGAGGATGCTGCGGATTGCATTCCTTGCCGAATGCCGGGCAATCGTGCGGCTTCTTGATGCCGCTCAGGATTTGACCGCTGATGCAAACCTCGGGCTCGAGGGTATCGATCTCCTTCACGTCGAAAAGACGCTCGGCATCATGCTCGCGGAACTCCCAGCGCAATTTGTAACCGCTTTTCGGAATCGTCCCCACCCCTCGCCATCTGCGATCGGCGATCTCAAACACCTTAAAAACCAGTTTCTGCGCCGGCTTGTTCCCTTCCCGGTCCAGGATGCGCGAATATTCGTTCTCCACTTCGGCGCGCCCAGTCTCGAGCTGCCGGATGGTCATCAGTATTCCCTCCAAAATGTCCAGCGGCTCGAATCCCGTGATGACGATGGGTACCTTGAAGCGCGCGCTGAGCGGTTCGTATTCCCGATATCCCATGACCGCGCACACGTGTCCCGGCCCCAGGAATCCCTGCACCCGGTTAAGCGGAGATTGCAGGATCGCGGCAATCGCGGGCGGCACCAGAACATGGGAAACCAGGATGGAAACGTTTTTCACGCCTTCCTGCTGCGCTCGCCATACCAGCATGGCGTTGGCGGGGGCGGTGGTTTCGAAACCGATGGCGAAGAAGACGATCTTCTTATCGGGATTGGCGCGCGCAATCTTCAAGCAATCCAGGGGCGAGTAAACAACGCGAACGTCGCCGCCCTGCGACTTGATGGTAAACAGGTCGCCGTCCGATCCGGGCACGCGCAGCATGTCGCCGAACGAGCANNAGCAGAAGATCACGTCGGGGCGTCTGGCAATGGCGTGGGCTTTGTCGATCATTTCCAGGGGCGTCACGCAAACCGGGCAACCGGGACCATGTACCAGCTCAATTTCCTGCGGCAGCAAGTAATCGATTCCATGCTTCACGATGGAATGCGTTTGACCGCCGCAAACTTCCATAATCACCCACGGCTTCGTCTGGATATGGTGAATTTCCTCGACGATCTTGCCGGCAAGCCGTCCATCCCGATATTCGTCCAGGTACTTCACTGCTTGCGGCTCCCATCGCCGCTCTCGTCCACGTCCGGCGCATTGAGTTCGGTCAGTTGATCCAATTCTT
>PLQW01000006.1 GCA_003160215.1 Acidobacteriaceae bacterium | reverse complement strand
TCAGCTTGAGGACAACCGTGCGCCCCATCCGTGATTCTTTGCTCGAAGCAGACCAAAGCTTTTCTGCAAGGCGTCGGATCATTGGCTCAGTTTCTGCCAACAGCACGTCGTGCTCAAAAGTATCCTCGACGGATATAGATTGCGTGGGCCTGTCAGGGACAACTTGGTTGCGGTCGATGCCGAGTGAAAGCTCGTGCAGCCGCTGGCCATAGCGGCCAAAGCTTTGTTCGAGTACGCCCACGTCAAGAGTTCGCAGGTCCTTTACCGTCTGGGCGCCAAGTTTTGCCAACTTCTCCCCCGTAACCTTGCCGACGCCAGGCAGGCGTCCAACCGGCAATGGCAGCAGAAACGTGTCTATGTTCCCAGGCTGGATGACAAAGAGCCCATCCGGTTTGCGCCAGTCAGAGGCGAGCTTTGCTAAAAACTTGTTTGGCGCCACTCCCGCAGACGCTGTCAGATTCAACTCCTGGCGGATTTGCTCACGGATCGTGCGGGCTACCACGGTAGCTGTGGGTAACCCGGTCTTGTTCTCGGTGACGTCAAGATATGCTTCATCGAGAGACAGTGGTTCTATCAGGTCTGTATGACGCTTGAAGATCTCCCGCACGCTGCGTGAGACCGCGCGATAGCGTATGAAGTCCGGGGGTACGAAGATCGCGTCGGGACACAAGCGTTCGGCTCGCATTGCTGGCATGGCCGAATACACACCGAAGCTCCTGGCCTCGTACGAAGCAGCGCAGACGACAGAGCGATTGCCCTGCCAAGCAACGATCACGGGCTTGCCGCGCAGCCGCGGATCATCGCGCTGCTCGACCGAAGCGTAAAACGCGTCCATGTCGCAATGGATGATTTTTCGCACAATCTTCCGACAACAATACTATTCTGGGTCCCAGATTAGTGTGAACGCGGACCGGGCGAATCATTAACTATCGTTGCTGTAGATTTTAGAGATGCATGCAGCTGTTCTTGCTTCGAATTTCTATTCCGCACTCGCAACTTCTGTTCTCTGCCTGCATGCGCTGTTCATTTTGTGGGTCGTTTTCGGTGTCTTACTGACACGCTCGCACCCGATCCTTCGCTGGCTGCATGTCGGTTCTCTTGTCTGGGGAATCCTCACGGAGCTGCTTCCTTGGCCTTGTCCTTTGACTGTGCTGGAGAACTGGCTCGAAGGCAACGCCGGAGTCGAGCCCGCCCAGGGCGGGTTCCTGCTCCACTACTTGGACAAGCTGGTTTATCCGGATATTTCTTCAACCACGCTAACTATTGCGGCGGTAATCATCTGCGCTCTGAATCTTGCGTTCTATGGACGGCAGGTCTGGATCGCGGGGAGGGCCGGGCCATCGGATTAGAATTGGATCTCAGGAGTCAGTGATGTGTGGCCGCTATCGTTTGTCCAGATGCAAGCAATTGATCGCGGAATACTTCGAGACCGACAACGAGGTCGATTGGGAACCTCGCTACAACATCGCACCTTCTCAGCCTGTCGGAATTATTCGCCAAGATCCATCCAGACCAGAGCGGCACTTCTCACTAGCTCGCTGGGGCCTGATTCCGTCCTGGGCCAGCGATGCCAGTATCGGATTCAAGACAATCAATGCTCGCGCGGAGACGGTCGCGAGTAAGCCCGCGTTCCGAGATTCCTTCGTGAGCCGTCGGTGCTTGCTTCCTGCGGACGGATTCTTTGAGTGGTCGCGACATGAAGTCGCATGTGTGATTGTCCGGCGAGCACGACCCGACCGGACCTGTCATCCCATTGGCAGTACTCTACGAGGTATGGCGATTCGGAAACGAATCGTCTAGAAGCCCTCGGAAAATGTATCCCGCCGTCGCAAAAGACGGGTGCCGAAACCGCGAGGAGACGGTACTTCTGCCAGCATCGAGGCGGATAAGGGCTAGGGTGAGTGGCATGGTCAGCAGATGCAAACCTCTATAAGTATCGTCAAGAATAAAGGAGCCAAAGATGCTGTTAGGCTCCGGCGTTGCGGCTGGCACAGGTGTTCCATTCTCACCTGTCATGGGCAAACAGGCCGCCGGTATCGCAGGAGGGACCTAAACCACTTGGTCACGCATGGGGAACATGGTAAGCCCGTATCGTTCCCTTCTGGGTAGCTAGGCCGCAAGGCCACGCAACAGCGATGCGGGTAGAGGATGGAGGAAAAAGCAAACGTCCGACTGTAATGGCCGGAATACGGGTTGCGATATTACCCGGCGCGAAAGCGAGCAGACTTCCTCCTGGTCTTCCGTCACGAGAGAACTTGGCAAATCGGCTTAATGGGATCAGCAGATGACGGCGCAAGCTGGTGCAATCCTAAATAGTGCTTCGGCATGGGACGCTGTTGAATGGCGAAACATCGAATGCAATATTGGCCGACTCCAGGCGCGTATTGTGAAGGCGGTGCAGCAAAAGAAGTGGAACAAGGTGCGAGCCTTGCAACATCTTCTCACACACTCGGCAGGTGGCAAACTACTCGCCATTCGCCGGGTCACAGAGAACGACGGCAGAAAGACACCCGGGGTTGATGGTGAACTCTGGGACACACCACAGAAGAAGCTTCAGGGTATGACGTCACTGAGGGTACGGGGCTACCATCCCATGCCTCTGCGGCGAATTTACATTCCGAAGGCCAATGGAAAACTTCGACCCCTGGGGATTCCGACGATGCGGGATCGAGCCATGCAAGCGCTGTATCTGCTGGCACTCGATCCGGTTGCGGAAACCCTTGCGGATGGAGTTTCCTTCGGCTTCCGGCGGGGAAGAGGGTGCGCAGATGCTATTGAACAATGTTTCAAAACGCTCTGTCATCAGAATCCCAGCTGGGTGCTCGAAGGCGACATCAAGGGCTGCTTTGACAACATCAGCCACCAGTGGTTGCTCGACAATGTTCCACTGAACAAGGCGATCTTCCGCAAGTGGCTAGAGTCTGGCTACCTTGAGAAGCAAGTGTTCTTCGATACGATCTCTGGCACACCGCAGGGCGGAATCATATCTCCGGTGCTGGCCAATCTCGCGCTCGATGGCCTCGAACGTCGTCTTCGGGAATCTTTCCCGCTGCGAGGCAAAGGCTCCGAACGCGGTCGGGCTGCGCAGGTACATCTGATTCGCTATGCGGATGATTTTGTCATTACTGGTCACTCGGAAGAGTTGCTGAAAATGACAGTCAAACCGCTGGTCGAATCCTTCCTGCTAGAACGGGGTTTGGTCCTTTCTCCAGAAAAGACCGTAATCACGCATGTGCGGGACGGCTTTGACTTCCTTGGACAGAACGTCCGGCGTTATCCGAACGGGAAGCTCTTAATCAAGCCCGCGAGGAAGAGCATCGAGTCGATCCTTTCCAAAGTGAAGCAGATCATACGAGAGCACATCGGTAGTGCGGCACATGTTCTTACTAACCGACTAAACCCGGTTATACGAGGATGGGCGAACTACCATCGCCACGTCGTGTCCAAACGGATCTTCGCGCGACTCGATGATGCGATATTCAGGATGCTATGGCACTGGGCGCAAGCCCGTCATCCCCGCAAGGGGCGTCACTGGATTAAGCAGAAGTATTTCGAGCGTGTAGGAACCCGCGATTGGTGGTTCTTCGGTAAGCCTGACGGGACAGACGGTTGGCTATATCGTGTCCGCCTGTTTCATGCATCTTCCGTGAAAATCGTAAGGCATGTTCAGGTTCGGTCTGGCCTGAATCCTTACGATCCCAGTTGGGAACCATACCTAACCCGGCGCACCGTCGTCGCTCCGCACCGCACGCGTTCATGAGCTGGGCGTTTGAGAAGGCTTGAGCCGTGTGAGGTGGAAACTCTCAAGCACGGTTCTTAGAGGGGGAGCTAACGGCAACGTTGGCTCCCCACTCGGCCGGCGCAGCGGGAAAGAGAAGCAGCCATTTCACTTTGGAATGCAGGACGATTCCCTATTTGCATTTGCCGGGTTGTGGGACCGGTGGAGAGACCCGGCCGGCGCTGTGATTGAGTCTTGCTCGATTCTGACCACCACGCCGAATTCGCTGCTGGCGGACATACACGACCGAATGCCGGTAATTCTGCGTCCAGAGCGCTACGATTTGTGGCTCGATCCCGGCTTCAACGATGTGAAGGCGCTTGCGGAGGTTCTGGTGCCGTTCGACGCGGCGCAAATGAAATGCTTTCCGGTAAGTACGAGAATTAACTCAGTGACGAACGATGACCCGGAATGCGTTGTGCCGAGCCATAACTCATCGCCAGCTCAGAGTGCCCTTTTCGGGTAGGGTCGCAGATCGCCTGTTCGCCTTACCGCCGGTGTGCACAGAGGAGTAGCCGCACTCGGCAACCATCTCGTCAAGTCCACCCGGAAGGCCGGCCGGCTTACTCTTGACGAGCCTGCTGCACCATCTCGACGAACACTTCTCTGGTCTCTGACGGATCGCTAACTTCCCGCAAGAATGCGACCCGAGTTCCTTTCACGCCATCCTGCGTTTTCAGGCGTAGGTGGAAGCCGAGGCGATCGATTGAGGTTATCTCCGCCTCCTGTGTCTCAATCCCAGCAAACCGTTTCGCGAGCAGGATGAGCGCATCCTTATGGTCGGCATTCATGTGCTGCATGATGTCGCCCTTGTGCTCAACCAGGGGATCAGATTGTGCTTGGGAGTACTCCGAGGCAGCTACCCATCCCATCACTCCGAAGCCGCCCACGTAATAAACATCCAATACATCCATTCGGTAAAAGAAGAAATCGTCAAAATCGACCCAATACTTGCTGTCTGGGTAGCGCGTCAAGTAGGCCGTACGTGCGGCAGCCAGTTCTGGCTCCGGTATTCTGATAACACTCCCTATCAACGTGACTCTGGATGCACCAAGCGGGTCGCCGCTGGCGTCAGGCTCGGTCACAAACAGGCTGGCGCGCGGGTCCGCTTGCAGATTCTGCGTATGCATCGCCATCGTGCTGATCAGGAAAATTGGACGCCCCTGGCCGTCAAGCGCATACGGCATCAATGATCCGAAGGGGAAACTTTGCTGTTTCCGCGACAGCGTCGAGAGGCTGCCGATGCGGCCTGAGTGCATCAACGTGCGTGCCCTCTCGGCGAACGACGGCTCGGGAACTGCAGACTGGCCACTCGTCGCGCCACTCGCGTGTTTTCCGAAGGATGAGGAAGACACTTACGCTTTCGCCTCTTTCTTCGCCGCCCAACGCGCCTTCATCAGTGCTGACAACTTCTTCTTCGCGGCTGCGCTCATCGGACGGCGAACGGTGATCTTCTTAGGCGTAGCCTTGTCTTGCTTCGGTGCGGACTTTCCCTTCCATTTTGCCCATCGCTGCTTCATGGCCTCAGAGATGCGCTTTCGGGCGGCTGGGCTCATGCGGCGACGTCTCCCGCCAGGCGATGTCGCCTTTGGCGGACGCCCACGTCGGGGTGCAGTTGAAGTAAGTCCTTCAAGTGCGGAGATGGCCTGGTTGATGCGATTGCGTTCGGCTTCGAGATCTGCAACGATGGCTTGAATGTCCATGGATTCCTTTCGAATGGTGCGCCCAGAGAATATCTTAACTTCTCCAAATCCCCTTGCGTAGCTATCGTGCTAATTTGAGTTGAGGCCGGTAGCGCGCGTGCCGAGTTTGCGCTTATACAGCGTTTCGCGCTTCAGAACTTCATCGCGAGCCATCGTCTTCGGCAGAATCTGAAGCACCGAGAACCGGAACTGTTCCGGGTAGGCTGAATCTCTCTTAATCAATTCTCGAAGCCGGACATTGCCTCCATCGCCCGAGATTGCATAATACCGCCAGCGGCCCCAGATCCCGCTCTCACCGTAAGCACTGCCGATGTACAAGTCGCCCGACCCTTGGGCGAGAATCAAATAAACGCCGCCAACAGCGCCCAGGGGTATTCGCCAATCCCGATGAGCCTCCTCGTTGTCGAATAGGTCTTTCAGTTCGGTGTGCGTGAGACTGAATTCCAAATAGTCGTCAAAGGGATCAAGCTTGCGGCCTGGCGGCAGGATTTCCAGTACTGGTTTATTGTCGAGTTTCTGAACCCACGCTAGCGTACCCGGACCCCAGTCAATGATCACGCGACCACGAAGGTCATCGAAACGAGTATCGCGCTCCAGATCGTAATAGAATTGCGCCGTACGGTTCCATTCCTGCGACCAACCACATGAAGGAGGAACGGGTCCTTCCTTGGCTGGGCGGTGGCCCAAAACCCTATACACACCGTGAAAGACTGCGCGTGTTCCAGACAATCCGCAGAAAGAAACGATCTGCTTCGCGAGATGAAATTTGGGTTTCGCCTGATAGCTTTGGTAGAGCTCAAGCCAGTCGTGCCGACGAAGCTCCTCCACGGGGTACCTACGATCTTGGTGACGCACCAGTTTCGTAGCCACACTTGGATCAAAGCCCGCAATTTTCAGAATATCGACTAACCCGAGCGTCACGGCGCACAGCTTATCATGCCTCGGACGCCAAGGCACAATGCCTTGCGGAGCAGCTTGTCGAGTTCAGGATCAGAATCGGCTTCCCTCCGCCATCCCTCAAATAACGGGTGGGGAACGGGCGTTCATGAATTTCAGACCCCATCTACGAATCGCCCGCGGTGACTTCGCGCCTGGACGAGAATGGCATCGAAGCAACCTCTGCTGTCGCGTCCTGGAAATAATGGTCGGCGATCCAACAGATGAGTCCGTGCCAGTCTCGCGGTTCGTTAACCGCTCTCGTGCTGAGTCGCCCGTAATCGCCGAAAACTCTCGAAGTGCACGCAGCGCCGTTCAAAGCGTAGGATTACGAGTTGCATTCACAACTTAGTGCGCACGAGAACGACAAATGCAATTCACCGACCTCGAATCACCGTTCGCCATTTACGATAACGGAAGTGGATACGTATTGCCCAATGTCCTTCCTGAGATGGCACGCAATGTGCTGACACGGCTCACGCAGGAGCCTATAGATGATGTTCTTGAGTCCTTGCGCAATTCAGGCCGACTGCATCTGTCGCCTGAGGCTTCCGTTCAAGACGTAGAAAAGATTTGGAGTTTCTTTCTAAGTCTCTATCTGACAGAGGATGGTCGCGACACGCCATCGGTCAGGACGCGGATCGAAATGATGCGACTCATGTTGAACGCTCCGCCCGATGTGGCATGGAGAGCTTTAAGGGATCGCATCTTTGCTGATATTGACGACCTGTCTGGGTGGTCTCGATCATTTCAGAAGGAACTGGGAGATAGAGATCAAATTTGGCGCGGAGAGGACGGAAAGTACTACAAGAACGAAGACGGATCTGTATATCAGGTCATAGGCGCGAAGACGCTTCAGGAAACAAGGCTAGACTTTCTCACGGAACAGGTAGCGCGTGACTTTGGAACAATACGTCAGTTCTTGCAGTTGTTTGCTTTGCTGGCGGTGTCTGAAGACTATGTAGCTCATCGGGAGCATTACCCAACTTCAATGAAAGCGATAGTCCAAGATCGTAAATGGCCATCTTTGAGCCATCGATGGTCACTCCTGCAATGGCACCCTGTAAGGACGGTGATATGGCGCCCTTGGTCAAATTTCTGTGATCCGCAATGGCTCGCTGGCGATTTTTTGGCTGCCATTACAGACACTCTTAAGATTGAGCCATTTCGGACGGCACGGCTTCCAGACGGCAGCGAATGCCAATTGGGTCCGGAGTTTGTCATGCAAGCGGACTTTGCGTTAGACACAAACCTACGCATTGGTGAGGAAGAGGTTGTTGTCCTGCGGTTCGAAGGCAGGGAATTTCGGTGGATAAACGCCTCGCTCGAATCTGATACTAGAGTAAGTGTTGGCTTGCGAAAAGATGAGAACTGGTCGGTTGCCGGGGAAGATTTGAATCGATTCTTGAGTGTTATGGTTTGGGAGCATGGAACTCCGGTCGCCATAAAGAGCGGACCCATCGGTGGAGCGAAGCGCGCGCTGCCATTAATCATTTCCCCTCGCTCCATCTTCTCGCTGAAGGTCGAGCCCACAGCCCCGATTCACACTAATGCCGGGTTGATTGGGCCAACTGAGAAGCTCTTGCTGTCAATATATCGCGAAGCAGTCAATGCTCGGAGCGTCTTCTACGCGTTTTTAAATTATTGGAAAGTCATAGAGGTAGTTTTCCCGAAGAAAGATGCGCGACTCGCTTGGGTAGAGAAAGAGGCGGCGCTTCTGCCCCTCGAGCGCGAGCGGGTCAGAAATATCTTGAAGCGACACCCTAGCGTTGCCGACTACCTCGATTACAACTGCAGGTCTGCTGTCGTGCATGTATTCCGCAAGCCTTTCATCGATCCAGACAGCAACGAAGATTTCGTCCGGCTCAAGTTGGACATCCCAATTGCTCGGAACTTAGCGAAAGTTGCGATGAGGACTCTTCCCGCGTTTTTCTAGGCGCGGTAACCAGAGTCAGGTAGCCAATGCGGTTAAGTTAAAGATCGGCGGAGGCCGCGCGAATCGGCATGGGCGCAACCTGCCCGGTTGATAGGTTGCAGAATCCGCCTTGATACGAAACAGAGCCATGGCGCAGAAGTTGCGTGAGCATTCCCAATGCTTGATAGGCGAGATTCTGGTTGATGAAGGGTTCTTGCCGGGTTAACGCTTCTGCCGCGCTGCAAGATGGCTGACCGTCATCTTTTACATTTCGTGTGGCGATTTCCGGAAAAAGCTCCGTGACCGACGGCAGGCGGTTCTTCCTCTTGTGATTCACTCGGTTCTTAGGCTGCCCAAGGATGAATTGTCCGCTGGATGCGTTGTTGCCGAGGTCAAGCCAGTACAGAACTCGGGAATGCAGCGCCCACTTGTCGATAGCACGCCGCGCTTTGCGCGTATCTACACATCCAATCACGAGATCAACCTCTGCGTTCTTGGCGATTTGCTGTATCTGTGCCTGCATGCCCTGCCAGTTGAGACCCCAGAAGAGATTTGTCCGGTGTGCCAGCACGATGGCTTTCGGGAAACCGATCTCCGTTCGGCAGAACGGCTGGCGGACACAGTTGGTTTCGCTGACCGTGTCGGGATCAATTAAGGTCACCTGCAGGCCGCCAGGGTGGCCGAAGGCCAGCATGGCCTGGTGAAGATAAGGGAGTCCGGAAACGATCGCGCTGCCGTTGCCACCGCACCCAACCACAAGGATGCGAATCGGCCGTTCGAGCAACTGCGGATCGAGCTTGTGTATCATCGTCTCCCTGCCTCCAACTTCTTCAGGTACTGGTCTAGCGGCTCCTGCCCGATGAGCGTCGAAATCGGGAACCGCTGCTTCCCTGCCAGGCACCTCCAAAGCGCAGTCGTTCCGCCACGCCGCTTTGTTAAGCGTCCACCGCCGCCCGGATGGGTGAATTCGCTTTGGAAGAAGGCTTGCTGCCAAGCGGCGATCGAGGTCACGGTTAACGATTTCGGCACCCGCATGGTTCCGGCACAGACTGCGCCGTTACTATCTATGTTCCAGTAGGGCGCTGCGGCCAATTTGCTGTCTGGACGCGGCTTTCGGCTGGCAAAAAGCGCGCGAACGTACAACACATTGCTGCGCACGACGAACAGCAAGGCCGGGTGGGGAAGCCGCTTGCCGGAGATGCCTTCAAGTTCCGAACCATCGCGGAAAAACATTGGCCGCACCGCCGCCGGCGTCCACCACGCCAGCAGGTCGGGCGTTCGCGCGACGATATGGTCTGGCAGGAACTCTACCGGGCAACCCGTACCCAGTTGTCTGGCTAACTCCCTCAGGCTTGCCGTACTGAGCAGCTGTCCGGCACCAAGGACAGGACTCCCATCGCCGTTTTGCTGCACCACGCCGTGGACGGTGGCCATATAACGGTTTCCGTGATCGTTCTTGTAAAGGAGCACGGCCTGGTACAGCTTCAAGTCGAGTTCGCTTCCGACATCGATACTGAATCGCATTTTGATTTCTCCCGACTCTCGACAATGTTCTTGATCCGCACCGTGAGCACAAGCACCTTCATGAGCGTCTCGATGACAGCTAAAGCCCGGCGCACGCTGGCGGGGTCGTCCGGTTGGAGCGGAATGATCAGGTTGGGTTCCGGGGTCTCCTGACCCCAGTGTTCGCATTCGTCGTCAAAACACGCCATGACTGCATCGCCCGCCCGGAAGTAAAGCAAGACAGCGGGCAGCGGTAGATCGAGCGAGTGGTAATGGCGCTCCCGTTCCATCCACTCCTCGTCGACCTTTGGCCGTTCGATCGAGTGGGAAACCGTCTGTAACTCGATTGTGGTTTCGACCAGTTCCTTCAACCATGGGCGAGCAGGAACTGGAAACGACGCGAGAGGCCGAGCCGTGTCGGAACGTTGCTTGTCGGACAAGCAGGGCGGAAGATCCTGTTCGAGGTTTGGGACCTCGTAAGACTCAGGATCCTCCTCTCCCTCGGCCCACTCGGTCATTTGCTCGATGCGTTCCCGGGCGTCCATGTCGTCATAGACGCGGATCCAGCGGTATAGGGCCTTACGCAGCTCGTCGTAAAACGCCTGTCCCATACCGGCCTGGGCCGCTTCCAGTTCTGCGATCGCGTCGCCCACGCCCAAAGCAAGGGATGACTCCGTATTGAGAACGAAGAAGAGCTGTCCAGGGCAGGTTGGCTCCGCCTCGCCGTACACGCTGTCGACGATTGCTTCCCCAAGCGTCAGAGAAAGCTCGAAGTGTTCAGCGATGATGGATTGGCCACCGTCGGCTAAGAAACGGCGAAGTACGTGCTCGACTAAAGTGGAGGGGTTTTTCTCTGCCGCAATCCAATCTGACTCATTGGCCTGGTCGATTTCCACCAGGGTCTGGGCCAGCACGGTAAGAGCGGACGACCCAAAACCGATCTTATTGCCCACGTGAACTGGTTCGATCCGGGGAATTCCGATCAGGCTGGCGGGATTGGCCAGATACCCGGTCCGGGGAATACGGGATCTCCGCTTCCTTGCAATGAGAGAGCCCTTGCGAGAGCACCGCCTGCTTCTTGCGAGTCTTTGCATTCGAGCCACCTCAGCATCAGTCCGGTCAGAGGGTTGGCGCTGTCCTGCCGCCCCTCTGCTTCGCGGATTTCCTGTAACAGTGATTGTTTGTTGGTGTCCTGCATCTCATCAGCCCTTCGATCCGATGGCGCGCTCGAAGCTGTACCGAAATCGGCCGCCAACCGTTTCAGGTCCGGTAATGGCTGCGTTGGTCAGCTCAGGAAACTGAGTGGCGTAGAACGAACGGACTTCTTCGATCGAGAAGTTGGGATTGGGATCGGCCAGGGTGGTTCCGTGGTAGACAAATTCACGTTCGACAAGGTTGATTTTCATGATGCTTCACCTACCTCTTCTTCTTCTTGTGCGGCTGTCGCTTCCGGTTGCGCCTGTGGCGCAAATAGCGACGGTGCCTCTGGTTCCCGAGGGACAGGTGCCGCCGCTGGTGCAGCTGGCGTTGTTGAGTTGCTCGCGCTGGATGGCTTCGCGGTTTTCTTGCGTGCCTCTTCGCGGGCCGCTTTTGCAGCCGCTTCCATTTCAGCTTTGGCAGAGGCCAGGGTGGTTTGGAGTTGCAGGTGCGCCCCAGTGAATTCCACCAGCTGCTGAGGAAGGTCTCGATCGAGTTCCTCGGCTGTGCCGGTGATTGCCAATGGGGTGGTGAGGGCGTTGTCTTCGGTGTCAGACGCCTTCTGAGGAACGACGGTTGCTCTGATCGTATAGCCCTCAACGAGGGAGATCGTCAGCAACAGCCTGCGTTTGCGCAGCAAGGGCATAAGTTCTGTAAACATCGTTTTCCTCCAAGTGTGATTTTGTTGCGGGATTCAAGCGAAGAGACGACTGATTACGGCGATCAAGGTACTGCCAAAAAGCGAATTGAAGTCAACTACCGCTTCCAGGACCCAGTCGATCCGGAACAGTGGGCTGCGGTTGTCCTACAATGGGTGGTTCCACCGCGCCCATTGAGCGTCAAGGGACGACGTGCCTATGGAGTCAAAATGCGATAAGTACCTGGATTACGTTGACAAAGACCACAATGGGAGTGCTCTCAGCGTTCGCGGTTGTTGCTCCGGCGGGAGTCCCCAACGCGGTTGTCGGGGAAAATAGCGGCGCCAGGGGCGAAATCTGGCAGTGGGGACAGGACTTCATTGTGGCGGGCTCTGCGCTTTGCGTGCTGGCGGCTGGAGGTGCAAGTATATACAGACAACTCTGCAGGCTTAGGACAAAAGCTGGATCAGGACATCACCAAAACGTCCGTCGTCGCCTTCGCTCAGTTGCAAGCTGTCACGCCAGGAAATTCCAGCCTAGGCCAGAACATCTGAGATCGTTATCCGATGGATCTTCCGCCTTGACCCGTTAAGGATTTGGGTTGGGGAACCATGGTTCATCGATGTCAAGATGACCGACATAGTAATACGCTGTTCGATCATCTTCGCCTCTGGGTGCGAACATCTCACGCCATTCGTTAATGTAGAAACGACCGCCTTGAAAGCCCTTCACTTGCCGAACCCTAGCAGCAATCTTCTCAGTAGCCGCGTCGCCAATGTGCTTGCTCAATGTCACAGTCCGCTCAACATCGGGGCGGGGCGAGTACTTGTAATAGATCTCGCGGCCACCGGCCGCCAATACGTAAGGAATACCTTGGCGGATTCCAGGCCAAATACCGAGCTGGGGTACCGGATTCCCATCTCGGTCGATTGGTTCACCGCTGATTGTTACCATGCGTGAACCATCATCAAACAAAAACCGGAGAGGTTCTGTGTAGATGCCAGCTAGGTAGTACACTTTCTCCCGTCGGTTGGGCACTAGCACTTGCTTGTATTCGTTAATGTAAAAGGCACCACCAGGGTCCTCATTCATCTCAGTTCTCACGGCATTAACCATCTCGATCAGTGCGGGATGCTCTTTCGAGGACAGCATCCATCGCTCTAGCTCGTCTGCATCGTGCGGAATGCTGACTTTTGGTCCACCGTGAAGCCTTACGTGGTACTTTCCAGTTTTGAGGACTACCGAAGGACAATTACCTTCAAAACGGATTGGCATAAGCTCACTCTTCTCTAGCAAACCACAGTTTATAGTTCAACCGACCGACGTAGATCGGCTTCCATATGCCGTCGACTTGCTTTTTTGTTAAAACCAGGCCATGCGGATTCACAATAAACCGAATATACCCCTCACTGCGTACCTCTTGCAGTGCGGCAATCAGAACGTTGTCTTGATGGGGGCAGATCGTGTTGAATCTGCCGCCGTCATCTTCATTTCGAAAGTGAATACCATGCTGATACGACCAGTTGTATTTGGAACCGACGTAGGGTCGCTTCCATACCATGCCGCGAGCTAGTCCCTGGTCGTCCGATAGATCGTATATGGCATCCTTGTCGAACGGATTCTTAAACTGCAGCTTACCTTGTACTGTCCCTACCCAAGCGCAACGACCGTCACCGTCGCTGGCCGGTACGAGCACTTGGCCGTACTCATTCACAAGGAAGGAGCCGCTCGCGTAGTGCCCGAACATCTGCTTACCACTCTGTACTGCTTTAACAAGCTTCTCAATGTCCGGAGAGTCTAGCGCCCAACAGGTGCCTCGGTCCTCATCGTCGGTCATAAGTGCGTACGGCCAGGGTCCACTGTGACGTTGGTTGTGACGAAGATGTAGCACACTGAGTCCCCCGGGAATTCTTCCATAGCGTCCCCGCCACGTCCGCGGTTTGATCGGCGTGAAACCCAAGCTGTATACAAGAGGCATAACCCTTTACTCATGCGGACTTGCTGGAAATTCCAACCCCGATTCCAAGTGTGAGAGGAAAAGAAGTTTTCCACCATTCCGGAATACTGCATCGTTCATTGAGTTGATTGCGAATTGCGAGCTAAAAAGGCCTCGGGCTTGCAGGCGCTTGCAAGCCTCAAGTAGGTGCTTTGCATCCTCGCCTTTGACTATATCGGCGGCCTCACTTGCAACGCGAGCATAAGCCTCGCCGTTTGGAATGCGCTTCGAGATTACGCCACCACGACGCTGGCGGAAGTTCAATTTCATTCGAGTATCTATTTGCTGGAAAGGATATTCATCTCCGCTTGAAGCCTGTTTGAGCCACTTCTCGTGTTCCGACCAATCGAGGCGACCGCCAAGTGGAGGACCTTCGGAGAAATCGAATGGAACGTCCAAAACCATCACAAATCTGGTAGTCCAGTCTTCGCCCTCCGGAACGCGCACCAGTACGATGTTGCGATGTGGAGTCAGCCTGAATCGACCAGCGGTACCTTTAACAGAGCGGACATGCTCAGGAATAGGCCCCGGATTATTCGCATAGCATCCGCGAGCATCTCTGATGTTTCCTTGCATATCACAGCTGTACTCTGTGCCTTCGTACTGTCCCTCGTATACATCTCCAGGCCTGAGCTGTGAAATATCGATTTCTAAGTCTCGCGGAAGAGGTACGCGCGGCGGCTCCTCTTGGGGGATTGGCTTCTCCGGCGGATCCCATACGAAATACTCGTTCCTGTCCGCCCCAGTAAACTCTTCCCAATCCGTTTTGGCATAGATTGCATCATCCACCGTGTTGCGTGCATACAAAACGTGGATGATCGAGGTCTTCTCTTCACCGGACGGTCCCCGGTGTCTCCTAAGTACCCGTCCAAGACTCTGGATACGTTGTCGTACAGAAGTCGAAGACGCTACGATGATGCCTACGTCAGCAGCCGGCACGTTGAAACCTTCGATCAGGGACTTGGCCGAGACAACCACATTGGCAATCCCACGGCGAAACAGTTCCAGGCTCTGTTCTCTGAAGCTATCTGGGAGGTCGCTGTGCTCAGCGACCACAGCAAAGCCAGCACGACGCAGGCTCTCGAACAACTCCATCACTGAGTCGATGCTTTCGTGGAACAGGATCGCACGGCTCTGAGGCTGGTTTTTGAATTCTTGCCTCAACAATTCCTCGACGGCAGCGTGTCGAGCTTTTATTCGATACAGAAGGTCCTTTCTCTCACGCGTATCCATGAGAAATCTGCCAGCCAAGGTGTTTGTCCTGGAGCCTCGTTTTTTGGATACCGACCTCACCCATCGATAAAAAGCCAACCCTGAACCTCGGCCAGGTGACGCGGAGTGTTGGAGCTCCTTCCTGGCTTCTTCAATCATGCGACTTAGGCGCTCGTATTTCTGCTCCTCGTCACCCGTCAGGGCCAAGCCGTAGTGTCGAATTGTGAACTTAGGGACGATGCCCAATTCAACTGCCTGGGCCAGCGTTAGATCGTAAACCACATCGCCCAACGCCCTGCCGAGTTGAGAATCGCGATAAACGACCGTTTCGGAACCTTCTTCTTCCTCGTCCTCATCGCGCTCCGGAGTTGCGGAGAGCCCGAGCGAGTAGGCCCTCAGCACGGCGAGAACTTTCGACATCTCGGTCGCACCCGCGCGATGGCATTCGTCCGCTATGAAGAGAAGATGCTTGCCGATCTGCTCATTAACCAGAGGTGGCAACAACTTGTAAGCGCTCGCAAGAACACAGATCAACACCTTGTGTCCGTCCTCGAAACTGTTGCTAAATCCTCCGCCGAGCCGTCCGACCGCCGACATAGGTAGATTCGAACGCTGCTCGAATTCTTCATACCATTGATTCATCAGAACAATCGTCGGTACAACGATTGCTATTCGCAGTTGCGGGTCTCTTTCATTCTGAAGTTTCTCGGCAATTGCGAGCGCCAGCACTGTCTTGCCACCGCCAGTCACTACCTTGACTGTGCCTCTACAACCGTAATCGAACCAACTGCGAATACAGTCAATTTGCCAAGGGTACAGTTCGACTCCCCTCGTTAACGTCCAACGGTCAGATACGATCTCACTCCCAGCAGCTGTTTCGGCTTTGGAGTCTCCCTTACTCAGAGCGGTGCGCTTCCTGCTCTCCAGCCACTGCAACAACTGCAACTGATGCAGTGTCAGCAGTTGTTCATTCGACAACCCCGTTTCCGGATTTTCTGGTTTTTCAATGGCCATTGCAGCTCTTAGTCCCCGACCGAGGTAGATTTACCGAGAAGCCGACCCAGCTCAGCCGCCAAGTCCGTCGCCTCATCTACTCCTAGCAGCCGCTCATAGTATCGTTCAGCAAGATCAGGACGGCCCTGAAGCGCCCTAAGCCGGGCAAGGTGATAAAGAGTGAATGCATCATGCTCATCGAGCATTAGCGCCTCATTGAAATACTGCTTCGCTTCGTCATATCGCTTCAGCTGCAGGTATGCAAATCCGATCTTCGCACAGATGGCCGCGAGCCCGGGATGATCCTGCTGCAAAGTAATTAAGATCTCAAGAGACTTGTTGTATTGACCGGCAACGCCCAGAGTCACGCCATACCGGAAGCGATACCACTTCTTATTTGGCCATCGCGCCACTAACCATTGGAACGATTCAGCCGCTTCCTCGTATTTCTTCAATTGGACCGATACTTCGCCAAAGCCCTCGATCGCTTCTCGAAGAACGTCGTCAGAGGCCCCCTGCATTTCTAGGAAATGCCTAATTCGTTGATAGACGAGGCGTGCCGCGTCAAACTTCTTAGCCCTTCGCGCTGCCTCAGCATAGACCATAAGGACTGTCGGAGCGGTTGACATACGCTGCAAGGCGCGCTCAAGCTGGTCGATCGCTTCATCGACCTTGCCCTCTTGAAGCAACTGTCTTGCCAAATCAGCGACGAGGTCGGCTTGGCCGACAACCCGTTCAACACTGGCCGGAGTCGGCGTTACGTCGGAAGTGACACGAGCGACTAGCTCATCACGTATGGACAGTAGCCTCCCAAGAAGTTCCTTGCCATTTGCCGGACGTCGATCGGGTCGTGTTTCCAAACACGCCATTACAAATTCTTCGAGCTGCTTCGGAATTCGGTGATTCACCTCGGATGGCCGTCGGATCGGAGTCAGGTTATGCACTTCCATGAGGGTCGCACGTGGGAAGGAGCCTGTAAGCATTCGATACAGGATTACCCCAAACGCATAAACATCGCTCTGGAGGTATCGGCGGCTTTTTCTATCACGATCAAGCCCCAGCAACTCCGGCGCTAGGTATGGGTAAGCACCCACCCCAGAAGTTTCCACGAAGAGCCGCTCTATCGTGCGGCTTTGGCCGAAGTCGATTAGATGAACTCTTCCTTGATCACCGAGCAACAAGTTGTCCAGCTTTAAGTCGCAGTGCATTACAGCCGGCTGTCGATCGTGTAGGTACGCGAGCAGCTCCGCAATCTCTTGGGCCCAGTTCAATGCTTCATTCAGCGAAACCGGCTTTGGACTCTCACTGTCGCCCAAGCGCTGCAAAAGAGTGTGACCGGGCACATATTCCATCGAAATCATCGCGAGACCATCGAGTTTTCCCGCTTCGTAGATCTTTACAATGCCTGGATGGTCCAAGCTCCGAATACGGTCAGCTTCATCCAAGTACACTTTCAGGGCGCGGTCCTGATTCGTGAAAAACTTGATCGCGACATATTCCGGCATCTGATCATCGCAGAGTACCTTCGCCTTCCAAACGTCACCATAGCTGCCACGTCCAAGGATCTCATCCAGGCGATACTTCCCACCGACAGTGACTCCGGCAGCGAGGTTCTCGAATCTCACAGCAGGATCTCCTTAAGACGGAGGCAGCCCTCGAACGTCGTAAACACTGCTGTCGCGATCGCAAATCTGGATTCAGGTTCAAGGCCGTTGATTCCTGCTCCGCCGGGAGTCGTAAAACCCGTGCGTACAAGTGATCGAAACTCGTCCAGCCCGTGAACTGGGTTACCGGACATCGTCCAAAGGAGAAGTAGTAGTACACGAGGTTCAGTGCCGAGCTCACGGTGTGCCCAAAGCAGGTTTCGTACTTTTTCTTTCAGCACCTGATGCTTGTTTCCGCCCGGTTCGTAACGTTCAAACTCGCCTATCAGAGGTACTCGGCGTGTGGTGCGATCAAACCACACTACATCGGGAATGACCCAACAAGGGGAGACGGGTACTGGAGCCGGGACAGCCATGCTAACCGGATACTCCGAGACCGCAACATAGCCGGCACGACGGCCAATCTGTGCCAAGTAATTGATGCCCAGTGAGTGGATTCTCTCGCTAAATGACTCGACTCCCCACTCAGTCAACATCGGCAGATCTGCATTCGCGGCAGACAGAGTTCTAAACTCTTTCTGGAGCGCTTGCTCGATGTCAACAGTCCTGGACACGGTGGATTTCGTCACAGCAATCTCCCCGGCCCCCATTCGTCCAGAATCCGGGGACTTTCGCCGCCGTGAATGAGAGCCTTTGTTCCTACCCTGACGAGCAGAGGGGCGGGAATCGAACGGCCCGAGATCAAGGCTTCTCCGGTAGAAAGCGCCGGCAGTTCATCGATGTCGGCCTGGCTGAGCTGTTCGGTCGATTTCACGATGAACCGCTGATCGTCGGGATTCTTAATCCGCATTGTAATCAACGTGTTGCACTGGCTGGTCACGTCCGGATCGAGTTTGCTGGGGCGTTGGCTGATGATTGCAAATCCAACACCAAATTTCCGACCTTCAGCGGCTATCTTCTTTATTACGCCGCGGCTCATCGACGAGCCGTCGGCTGGCGCAAAATTATGCCCCTCTTCGTAGACAATGAAGCAGGGGCGAATAGGATCAGTTTTGCTCGCAGCCTGATCGAGAATCTCGCTCGACAGCAGGCCTACAATAATTTGCCTGGCTTCGTCCGATAGGCCCTGTAAGTCGATAATCGCCAGACGGCCAGGTTCATTGGTTGCGCGTCGCCCCACGAGGTTCCCAATGTCGGTGGGTGTACCGCTCGCCTTCGAATAGAAAGACTTGGCTTCATCGACTACGCGGCGTAAGCGAATACCGACGATAGCAGCACTCCGCGCGCTCAGCGCTCTCTGCTCCTCCGGGCTTAGGTTCAGTTCCGGATCGTTCTTGACCTCATCCAAGCGTCTGCCAAGCAGGTCAAGGAGTGTGTTCACGTCCCGTGGCGGATTCGGCTCCTCACGTTTCCACTTGCGGAAGCAGGCATCGAGCACCCGCATTTGCGGTTCAGAAACACCTGGGAGAATCCCGCTCAGATCTTCCGCATCGAGCTGGTCGAACTGCAATGCGAGGTGAATGTTCTTGTCGGAATACTTATTGTCGAAGGCTGCTTGCTGTGGAGTGTAGACCCGGATGCCGCCCCCTTTCTCTTGCAGCTTCCGCAGGTTCTGAACGATGCGCTCCAGCATCTCTTTATCTCTGGCGTCGGTCACCTCGCTCAAGCCTTCGTTGAATTGCAGTTGTCCTTTAGCAAATGCTTTGCCGTATTCACCGTGCGGATCGAAAACGATGACGGTCCCATTCATTTGAGCTACGAGCCGCTCGATAATTCGCCCGACCGTGTAGGACTTTCCTGAGCCCGTCATTGCGAGAACCGCAAGGTGTTCGGTTGCCAGTGTGTTTACGTCCAGGTAGATCGGCACCGTGCGCGCGCCGCTCTCGTAGCCGACCAAATTTCCAATGTGGATCGACGTCTCCTCGCTGAATTGGTAAAAGCGACGAAGGAACTCAAAATCAACTCCATACACGCGTGCCCCAGGGTCTAGAGGACGACGTGGCAACCTGATCTCTCCCGTACTGGGGTCTTTGTATCCGATAAGCTCTATGGCGCCATACAAGGTTTCACCACTGGCCAGTGATCCCGGCAGAACGTTCACCTCGCTGACGCCTTCGCCAAGATCTTGCGAAAAAAGAACATTGTGACGCGAAACGGCAGTGATACGGCCCAAGCAGTCTGTGTCAGGATCGTTTTCACGTTCCTTGTGCGGGATGCGAACGAACTCGCCTCGACGAGCGGCGAACGATCCGCGGAGAGCAGCCTTCAGGTCATTTGGTTTACCGGTGTTGCCAATCAAGCGGCCTAAGTATTCAGTATTTGTTGGCATCGGCTAAGCACTCCTTTTTTCAAGCGGATTCTGGTTCAGCCATTCGCCGATTTCTTGATCTGCCCGGATCAGCAACGGGATTTCGATAGTACCGGCAACGAGGGCCTCAATGTCCGTGATCGCCTCGTCGACGAGCCTTTGAACTTCGGTAAAGTCATTCGCTATTTCTTCTAGAACTGCGCCCAGTTCGCATGCTATGGCTTCGCCAGGCCAAGGGACAAGGATTCCAAGAGGAACCTCGCGATCAATGGCTGGATATGTTGCCCCTGTATTCCAACGCATTAACTGGTCTGTGGCGATGTCCTGAGCGAAACACGCCCTCAGATAATGGGCCAATGCTTTCGTCGAACAACGGAGAGCAGAAAAACCGGATGAACAAACAGCAAAGCGTGCACTGTTGGGAACGAGAGCTACACCCTTTCGATTTGGACGAACTGTCGATACAAGTACATCCCCTGGTGCTACTCTATACTTCGCCCGCGATGGCGCTTCTGTCACATCAACTAGCTTCGACGAAATGCTTCCAGATTCGATCTCAAGGTCAGCAATCTCAAAATACTCGAATTGTGATCCCGGACACTTTGTGAAATCCACTATCTCGCACGCAAGTTGGGCAATTCTTGACACAGGGATCAAGTCCGATCTTCCCTTCAAGAGCCGTGCCATCTCGCGGTACGAGGGCTGATAAAACCAGGCATCAAGTCGCGACGCCTCGAAGAAGCCAGGAGTCATCCAGCCGTATGGTCTGTGGCTATTCCATTCTGCCCGACCGAAGAGCTCCTCAATCCGGGCATTAACCTCGTCTTGTTTTCTGAACGCCTTCTCGCGCAACCTCTCAGCCTTACGAAGCTTGTTTCCAACAGCGTGCTGAATCGAACCATCTGCGAGTGGGATAAAGATGTTCTTCACCGCATCATTAGTTATGTGCGGGTGAACATTGCCCTGAGCCCAACGCTTCATCTGAGAAACGCCAAGACGTGAGTTCAAGAAAGCGCAAGCGTAGTACGGATCAAGATTCACCTTCGTGACAGCGCCGATTAGATCTTGGGAGATATTTGCTTCCGGCAAAGAGGCAGGAACCACTGCACAATTGCCAATGGAACCGCCCTTTGCAAACAATAGGTAACCTGGCTCAACTGCGGTTTTCTTTTCCCGGTTGTGCACCATAGGATCAAGGTGCGTGCACTGGGACGTGTCGACATACCCTTGAGTTATCTCCGTCACACGAAGGAAAGGTATTCCTGCGTCTCGATACTCTGAAGAAAGAATATAGAATGCACCTTTGAATACTCTCTTTAGGTACATTCGCAGCCGTTCTGCTCCAAAAGGCGCTGATTTAAGGACAAGGTCGTTGTGAAGATGTTCCGGCCCATAAAAGCTGGCATCGATACGATCATCGAACATCTCTGGTTCGACCCATGAAGTCTCTGGGTTCACTCTTCCTCCCAACCAGACAGCCAAGTCCGCTCCACTTGCTCCTCCCGCATCGCTCGCAGAGTCTCCCTCTTGTAGAACTCCAGCGGCCCTTTGCCCTTAACCACCTTCACCGCACGTTGCGCATACCACAGCGGCAGGGGCAAAGCCTTGGCGTGATCGAAATATGTTGAAGCAATTAGATCTCCGGCCAGCTGGTCTAGGCGGGCTTCCGCACCGCGGGTGTGCCAGAGAGCCGCGTCTCCGAGCGTCTCGACCTGCACTGGATTACCTCGGAGACCGGTAAGGTAGTGAAAGCCTATCGTTCCTTTCTCAATCAGAAGCCGGGGAAAGGCTCGCCGATCACGGCTGGGTGGACGGTTGTACGCCGCGGTCCGATGATCGGAAGGAAGAATGCCGGCCAGGATTCGATCGATGCCGATGGAAAGAATCTGAACCCAGTCTTCTTTGATTAGCTCAAGCACGGAAAAATCGAGCGGATCGGGCGTGGCGTCTTTACCCTTGGCTTCCAGCAGCCTTAACAAGCTCCCGAACTGCCGCCGTCCGAGGCTCACAATTGCTGGACCCTTTTCAGCGAAGGGAAAACAGCGCTCAAGATTTCTCGACCAAAAGTTCTCAACACGGTCCCGCAGTTTCTCAATTTCTGCCTTCAGCTCTCTGTCAGTTTCTTCGTCCTGTTCCGCTATTGATTGAGCGTAGACATCCCGGCCCATCACCAATGGCATATCCAGAACCACCAGGTCGGGCAACTCGGACTGCGCGAAGACCTCTTCGAGCAATTCATAGATGAGCCAATAGGTCTTCCATTCCAGACGCTTCTCCGCTTCGAGATTCGTCATGTCGCCGATATCCAGGCGGCTCTGTTGGCTGAGGTGCGTGATATCGCCACCAACAGCTACCATTTCGTGAGCCAAGGCGCCGACCGTGTATAGGCGTCCCCCAAACGCGTTGATGCTTTGGCTCGCCGCGGCAATACCCACCGACCGACGGCGAATTTGCCGATCGACCGCAAGCTTTCGGACCAGACCGCCGTCTTTGAGCTGTGGTGCGATGCGTTGAATTGCACGTAGTTGGCGAGCCAACTTGCCCACGGTGCCAAAGACCCCCAGCTGCATCTGGGCCGCCATCTCCTGGGCGAGAGGATTGCTCTCTGTACTTGTCTCGCTCATGCCTCGCTCCTTTCGGAAGCCAGCTTGACTTGATCTGTTATCCCCAGACGGCGTAAATAAGCACCCCACCCGTGTTGTTGGAGAGTCATCCGCATATCCAATCCGGTCGACAAGGGAAGGCGACGAGATAGTCGGAGAATTGCGGCAGGATCCAGAACGATGCCCATCGCCGTCTTCACTGCTGTTGAAATCAACTCGGGTGATTCGTCTGTACTCAGCAGCTTCCCAAGAAGGAAGGCCGCGCCAACCTCTTTCTCTTGTGCCAAAAACTCGTCGAGTGTGGATGGCATCTCAACTGGTTCGGATTCAATTGACTCGCCTTCATTCCGAACCGGTGCGGCGATCGCATCGCAAATCGAGCTATACAAGGCTTGCTGATCCGACAACGAGACGCCTAACACCTTTGCCGTGAGTACTGCCGAGCATAAGACGATTACCCCGGCAGACAGATGAGGTCGATAGCCCAGTACGACCGTCCCCAGTCCTGGCGCCTCACCCCACTTCGCAGCGTGCAACGACGACCGAAACACGGCGAAGCCCGGAACCGCGTGATGAATCGCTTGCCATTCAAAACTGCGGAACTCCCCAGCTAACGCCTCGACCCTTGTGGGAGCGGCCAGAATCTTCGTCCAGAGGCTCGGTCGAAACTTGGGCACGACGATGGTATGGAGTCCATGTGAAGAACGGCTGGCAAACACCTGGGCAGCGCGTGCGGGATCACTGACCGCCCACTCACCCGTGACCACTAGAGGCACCGGTGCCGCGGCCATTGCTTCCTCTAAGATCCAGTCGACACTGCCTGCTAGCTGTGGCAGAAGCTTCAAATCTGAATTCTGCCGGTCAGCTTTCGGTGCGACGCAAGTCGGTAGTGTGATCATCTTGGCTCTCAAATCAGCTTCAGACGAAGCAGCTTCTTCTGTATCAGCAGGGGCACGCACTCCGCGAACGGAGACGCCTCCCAATCAATTTCACGGTTCTCCCGCGAGAACCTCTCCTCCATTTCGCAGAGCCTTACGAAATCCTCGAATGTAGTAGGCCCGCCCGTCGGCAAGTAGGCCTCGCCTTCGTTCTTGGCCAGACCGATGATTTCATCGAACACCTTAACCGTCGTTTTCCAGGTATTACTTTTCTTTTCGGGCAAAGTCACGGGAGGTTTGTTCTGGGCAATCCGGACTTTCTGAAAGGCTTTCAACAGCGCTCCGAACTTCTCGCGATAGTCCTCCTGCAAGCGCACGGTTACTGAGTTGTCGATTCCATCCAAAAGGGTGCGTAATTCGGAAACCAGCGGTTTGACTTCTTGCACGTCACCCGCGAGCTTGATCGCCAGGTCAAAGGCGGGAGTCCCCGAGGACTCCCGCTGATCGGTCTTGCTGCGCATTAGACCCTCTTCAGCGACCCCGCGGACTTCACTCATCTCATCTTCCAGCTCTGCCAGCTGAAAGCGTATCTTCGTGTTTGTGTCAGCATCCGCAAAGAATTGAAGAGTGGTTTCAAATCGGGATGACAAAACTTGCGCATCGACGCGTACGGCCTCCCACTCTTTAAGTGACTCCAGGAATATGGATACCAGCTTCCCCGGAGAATTGAGCTCCGCACTGATTTGATCAAGCCTCTGGAGCACCTCTTGATACTTGAGCGTTGAAAGCTTGAACCCAACGGTCTGGATACCAAGTGCAGTGCTGCCCATCGGAATGGTCCTGTTAGGCCGATCCGATGGAAAATTGATCTCCTGCCGGTAGAAATCAAGCGGTAGGGTTAGCGCTTGAAGCGGAAAGATACGCTCTTCATTGAGCATTGGAACACGACCTTCAGCGTCTGTTCGGACTTCTTGGATCCGCCGCTCCAAGTTCGACCGTCGATCTCGGACGTCACGATAGAATCCCCGAAGGATCGCGATTCGCCGCCACAGAGGATAATCGTCGCGTGAAGATTGGGATTCGTACTCAGAAAGGAGATCGGGGCTATAAGTGAAGCCCTTGTTCGCCTCGGGATCGAATACTTGAAATGTCGTCGCTCGCACCTCGGAGACAATTTGTGCGGCGGCATTCCACCGACTAATGTACAAAGGATTCCCGTCTGAACCGCTTTTGTTAAGCTCCTCCCACTTTTCTGTTAGGAAGCTCAAATCGAGAGAATCCAGCTTCTTCTGAGCCTCTTTGAGCTGTTGTCGAGCCATCTTCGCGTAGTGATCCCGCAGATTATCGCCGATGTCCCGATGGACCGTATCGACCTCACTAACGGCTTGCTCGAAATCACGCTTTAACCAATCGTCCGCACGATCGAGTCCATCCTTTAGAGATTTGGTCGTGACCAGAGCAAATTTATCTGCCGCTGCGTCGATAACGCCAAGATACGCAAGAAACAGTCCGAGCTGCTGGATGACATCCCGCGGCTTAGTGTCCTCCGGTGCTTCATACAGGAAGAATCGTTCGAGAGCAGATCTTGTCAACGGAAGGCCGCTGCACCTTTGTGCAAAAGCCAGCAGAGGCCGAGGTACCTGTACGATTTTCGACCCCGCCTGTTCCACGAACAAGCCGAGAGTCTCGAACTCGTAATACTTCGGGCCGGGATCCATATGCCGCGTGACGACTTTCTTGAAAAGATCTCGGTCAGCAGCCGACATTGCGCTTGATTGCAACACCTTGTCGAACGAGGAGCCCGCCAGCATCTCGCCGTACCCGGTAGCCATTACGCGTAGTTCATCATCTTTTGCCGGACGGCCGTGAAATATCGGACGAAGCACTAAGCCCTGCGATTCAACTGAACTGCGCCAAGCGTCGGCTTCCTGATGAAGGCTCTGCCGCGAGCTGTCAATCCACCCAGAAAAATAACGCGTTCGAAGCTCGCTGGCTTCAAAGGCATCTCCCATCAGGCCCAAGTGCTGGAGAACCTCCGATTGATACTCCGTCAGGTTGTGCACGATGATGAAGGGAGCTAAATCGGGGGCGACTCGCGAGTTGCGCGTCCTTAGCTGTTCCTCAAGGCCGGAATTGTTCTGCGTGAACATTACGATCGGGTGCCGTGGTTCCCTGGACAGACGGTTCAGATCATCCCGCAGTTTGTCTTCGTCAAATGCCGAGATCGTAAGGAATGACACCTTAGATTCGGCACCAAGATCGAGAGGTCGTTGGCGCGAAGTGAATTGAGCGCAAACGTTGCCGAATCCATCAAGAAACTCGACAGGCGTCACGCCACGATCCGTTGGATCCTTTTCCCACGCATACGCGATACCACGAAGTAAAGCTTGGCCGAGTTTCGTCTTGTCGTTGAAAATTCGATGGTAGGCTTCTTTAAGGGATGAGTTCTTTCTGCCGTCCCGCAGATAACCTGACTCCGCCTCGCGTAGCTTGTTAAGGCGGTTGAACCGACGGAGAAAGGAAAACGCAGGCGCAATGTATTCTGATTCTGCTTCGGATTTTCCATTACCCCTTGCCCTCATCAGAAACTCATGAAGTGGAGGAGCGAACTGTTCCGCTTCGCTCGCATATGGCGAGAGACTCCGAATCTGCTCTGTGAATTCACTTTCCTCTTCGCAAATCAACAACTTGTAACGCCTCTGTTCAGGCAGGCCGATAGAGTATGCTCTAAGACTTTCCATAACTTCTTCGATGTTGAACCGAGTTTCACCAGGCAACACGAGGAAGTTTCCTTCCGGATTACGGAAACCTGACCTAACCATGTGCGTTGTGATCAGATGTGGCGCGGGTGGTTCGATCTCAACCACACGAGTAAACAGCTTCTTCCCTGTGACGTCATGCACTTTGGCATTCAAACGTTGAGCAGTATCTGGCGAGATCTGATCTGGTTGCAGACCTATCGCCTTTGGGAGCATGCCGAAGATGAGATGCTCGACCTCTGGGAAGTCGTTATCATGCGCGATTTGAAATTCGCTAATGGCTTCAAGATCGAAAACACTGCCTTTCAATCCCCGCGAAGGGTTCTCTGCAAACTTGCGAAGAAGGTCTGGGACTCCAAGAGTGCCGGAACGATGATTGTTGTGCGCATGGTGGAGAATGACGTTAAACCACCCAAAATTTCTATTAGCTGCGAAGAAGGCAGCTTCCTTGAGACCTGCTGGGTATTCGGCGATACTCGACGCAACCGCTGGCTTATGGTCTTGCAGGTACCGAAAGAATGCTTCCACATCTTGGAACGAATTAGTCTTCAAGGGGTGCCAGCGAGTGCGGCGACCAATGGATGGAATCCCTTTCAGGAGATCCCCTAGTGCCATGGAGCAAAGCAAGACAAAGCTTATCTGCGGAAACTCTCCGCGGAGTTCTTCATACTTGATTACCCGTGGAATCACGGTCATCAAGGCTTGATCGATGCCCGTACCGCGATCTTCGGAGCGTAAACCGTCTCTTTCGATGTCTGTAATGTCCTCGATTTCATCAACGACAATCCAGATGTTGTTGATCTGCAATTCATCACGCAAGATGTCAAGTGCTGCGTGCACGGCGGCATCGACGGGGTGTGCTCCCAACGCAGTCCTGAGTTGGGGTAGGGCGGCCGCCCATCCACGCCCCTTCGGACCCAGAGCTTGTCGTGTCAATTCCATCAAGCGAATTTGATTTTTCGTCAGTCTGTTTGAGTCCGCATCACCACGCATTCCCGTGAGGCGACACAACGCCTCCGAAACTACAGTCGGGATCCAGCTGTCTGTACTCAACGAGGATCCAAGAGGCCCATTTGTGACTTGGCTGTATCGAACAAAGATCGGCAGAATCCCTTCGGACAGCCCGGCTTGAAGAATCCGCTGCGGTTTGCCACTGATTATCCACTGGGCTTCGGGTGCCACCGCTTCCAGACACAATTCGTGACCGACACGGCTCTTACCAACACCCCAACCGCCAATGACAACGAAGAACCCGGAAAGAGCATCTTTGCCTCTAGCCAGCGTTTCTGAACGGAAATCAGTCAGATTCCGAAACAGGTCCTGCTGACCTACGATCGGCATCAGGTCCTTAAGGTCAGAGGGAAGGATCGAAACGCCTTCCGCTTGCCACGGGTTAACACTCATGCATGACTCCTTGAGACAAGCCGAATTTGCACCATTTGCTTTCGAGGATCACCGAACAACCCTTCACCATGGCGCGCCTGGCCGTAATCCTCGGCTTCGATAACGAGGCGATCCTCTGTTTGCAGACGAGCAATCTCAGCATCCGGGTTCGCGATTCCTTCATGCAGGAGAGCACGTCGAAGCTCAGATGCAATTACGTAGCCAGTATCAGAGCGCAGGTCTGCAAGGAGCCGGTGGAGCAGCGCCTCCACATCTTGCTTGTCGACGCTGCTTGTCCAACCGAAGTCCGCCGCGATGTCGCTTCCAAGCTCCTGAGTACTGCTGACCGTGTTGAGCCTGCACTTATTCGAGGAAACATCGAGAACGCCGAGGTGAAAAAGAAGTTCAAGAGGTCCACGTAATGCCAAAGAGATATCGTGGAGCGATAGTTCCTTCTGAAGAGTGCCGGTGAAGAAGCAGTTTGTTGCTCCGGCGAGGAGCTTGTCGGCGCGCCACTCTCCAAGCGCCCACCAGCTGTGTTCTCTAAGAATGGTACGGAGACCGAGGTCCGTCGGGTGGTCACCAATGAAGACATAGACTCGTACATTTGCCGTTTCTACGTATGCCTTGCGTATACTCCCGGCAAACCAACCGTCGCCGTCAAAAACCAGAGTTGCATCGAGCTGGCTCATCAGGCGAACCAGGACTCGCGTACGAGGCTCCCTAAGCAGAAGTAGACGAGCTAGCAACCGCAGCCATGCTTTACCCTTCGGGTCAGCGAGGTAAGATTGTCTCAATTCGGCGCCATCACGGGACAGGGTGTAACCGTGCTCAGTTTTGGTCAGGAGTCCGATTCCCTTCAAGACTAAGCGATCCTCCCTCTGTTCCAGGCCTGGAAGATTCCGCACGATCTTTTCGGCCGCAGCATGACGACGGTCCGTCATGCGCTCTGTGTCGAAGCGTCGGCCAAAATCGGTTGCCGACGGCAATGTCAAATCCGCAGGAATCTGAGCCAAGAAGGCCGGCCACACCTGCATTCGGGTCGCGTCATACCAAAGCACCAGCTGTGTCAGGCCGATACCGACGTCAGTTGACATTCGTCAGCACTCCTGCGCCTTGCGTACTGTCAATGGCTTTCCACATTTCACTCAGTGCACTCCTCATAGACTCGCGCGTACGCTGGCCACTTCTGATTACTCTTGTCATCAAGTCTCCGCCATGTAAGCGATCGAGAGCTTCCAAAGAGAGACAACAGCGACTCTTAGAAGTGTCCAAGAACAGAATCCCGACTTGCTCAAGCATGAATAGTGCCGTTGCCCAGAATGTTGGACCAAAGGACCCAATCGAGAAAGGCATTGCCTGTATGTTGAGGCGGCCCGTAAGGCGGTTCAAGACAGAATCGAAATCACCCAGCGCATACGTCGGGAAATCTCGCCGTCTTTCGCGTCCGTCGCTCTCTTCCACGGGTCTGTAGTAGAACTGTATTTGCGTCGATGGTTTTCCATCTTGCTCAGACTTTGTACAAGATAGAGTGATTGTCTCCTGGCCCAATTCACGATCGAGAGCTTCCAGCAGCAACAACTGGAGCAACGAACCGAACATGAGGTGATCAGATAGCATCTGGAGGGCTTCGTCGACGTCGGGAGAACGTCTTCTTGAAAGGCCCAACCCATGCAGCCTTTGAGCCGCAGGAACTTGCACGCCTTTCGGAGCAAGCAGAGGTTCGGTCGGCCAGGTCTCACCCAGCCGAAGTCCTGGGAATGCTGAACTCTGATTTCGAGAAGGATCCCTGGACCAAAAGTCCTGTCTCTGAGACTGTGCAACCGCTCGTTGGAGTGTCTCGACAAACGAGGTCTTGACATGCTCCTTGTCCAAAGGTACGACTGCAATCCCCTCGTTCTGCGTGGCCCTCTCGTGGCCTAAAAGGAGCCTTACTGGGGCAGCTAGGCCGACCCTCAGCCGACGGTCCGGCGCGGAAGAGTCAACGATCCATTGCCTAACAGGTAACCCAATATTGTAAAGAGGATTTAGTTCTGGCTTGAGCGCCGGGTCGACTAGGCCACATTCGCCCCGGCGGGCACATTCTACGATGGCAGCCAAGACTTCCACCGAGGGCTCCGACAGCCCGTGCAGCTCGGGATGAACACTAACCACACCGTCACACAAAGGAATATACAAATCCAACAACACTGGGAATAAGGCCGCGGCGCCCCCGCGCGCGTCAGCCCATAACAGTCGATCCCACTCTTCGAATATCGGACTGTTAGCCTTCTCGATCCCCCGTCGCAGTGAATCCCAGTGGTGTATTCCGGTAGAACCATCCGTTTGCTCCCGCACAAAGTCAAGGAGCTGCACAAAACGCGTTGCAAACGGAAGAAGCGGCCCGAATAGCAGTTCTTCTAGTCTCTGCCATCTGCCACTCCTGCCTATGCTCTCGAGGACTTCGGCGACCATCGTATCCACATGAAATCGATAGAGTGGGTCGCGAATCGCTGTGCGTCGCACGACCTCCAGTAATGAGCGAGCTCGAGCGATATTGTGAAACCACTCTGGATCTGTACAGAGCCACTGCTCTAAAGCATCTAGATGGACTGCGCCGACACTTGTAAGCCAGAGGCCGCCCGTTGCACTTGCCGGCACAGCGCCGTTTAGTGCAAGGCTTTGTAGGACGTCCGTCAGTTCTAGTATCGCCGTTGGTCTCATTAGCGGATCCCGACAACAACTCGCTGCCCTCTATGTCCCTACCGGTCCGGTGCCGGACCGACCTTGTAAGCCTCAACGATCTTCACCAGGTCATTCACACCGGTAAGTACCTCTTTATTCTGCTTGACATCAAATCCAACCTCGCTCGCAACGGCCATGAAAACCGGACCTTGCTCATCTCCTGCGCGCTTTTTCTGAAGGTAAAGAAAACTGGTTTTGGCACCGGCACCAGAGAGTCTGAAGGTCACTTGTGGCAGGCTCACGACAGCTCGGACGATCGCCTTTCCACCAACGAACTGTCCTGTAGATTCATCCTTCCGACCCATGATGTATTCGCGCACATACCTGTCACCTGAATTGCACAGGATTCCGTCTGGGACAACAATAAGCAGTCTCCCGCCCGGCTTCAGAAGTTGAAGACAGCGATCAATGAAAAGAACTGCAGGATCAACGCTCTTCACTGGAGTCCAATTACCGTTGCTGTCTGGTTTGGCCCCGAGAGCGAGCCCGGCGCCGCTCATAGATGGTCGTCTATTCATGACATCCGAACAAAAAGTTGCTATGAGTTCAGGTTGTTCCTCTTGTTTGATACCACCCTTCTTGAATGGCGGATTTGTCAGGATTAAGTCGAAGCTTTCCGGAACGTAATAGTCTTCTGTCAAAGAGTTCTTTGCTTCGTACACGCGAGACTTAGGATCTCCGTGCAAAGCAAGGTTGATCCTTGCGAGTAACACCATGTTTGGGGAATTGTCTGACCCTTCAAATCCGCGCCAGTAGATTTCGCTCAAGAGATCATGACGCTGCTTGTCTGACAGCCCAACAAGCCTGTCAACGTACTTGCGTACCTCCCGCATTGCAGTAACAAGAAATCCACCGGAACCACAGCATGGATCACCGACGCGAAATGCAAGGTCGTCAGTGACAGGATCACGACGAGTGATGGTGCCAGGATCCTCTTTCAGAATGTCGTAAAAGGCCATCTGGACCATCGCGTCCCTGACCTGTTGAGGTGTTAGGTAGATCCCCATGCCACCTTTACTCTCGAACTTCGCCCGCAACATGACGTCGAAAGCACGGCCGAGAATGTCGTCCTCCAGTCCAGTTTCGTCGGGATTTGTGAGCTGGTGTCGATTTAGCATCTCGGCTATTCGGGCATACGTCTCGGGCTGATTGAATTTAATGAAATCTCGTGTATCGAAGATTTGAAAATCGTGCCCCTTGTCGTCTTTGAAACGATATTCGGGTAACGCCTTCGCTGTATCGAAGGCCCGTTTTATCTCCTCGACTGCAAGTCCCTTTGCGTTCCGGATATAAGCGGGTTCAAAAACCTCTTCAAAAAGCTTGTCTCCGGGAGGCACGCGAAAGTCACGGTTTCGTTCGAGGTGCATCTTGAGGAAGATGCATTTGCACAGCTGGGCCGTTAGGTCGTTCGAACCGTCGATTGGTTCCCGTGCCGCATAGATTCGCTCGTGAAGCTCATCAAATTCCCGCTGAAGCTCTTTGAACCTGGTTGGGTCGCCCTTGGCGCGCTGTGCCTGGTGTGGCCTTCCTGCGCCCTTAAATTCCGCCGCGGGCGGCACGCCGCTGACCTGGCACTCCCTCCCCGGCAACCAACAGTAAAAATATCCGTCCCCCGGTTTGCCAGTCTTAGTTGCCCAAACGTAGTCGGCCGGACCATCGAGTACAACAGCTCCAAGCTGCTGCGCGAACTCTTCATCCGCAGCCGTTATGACTTCACTTGAACCAGGCGAATAGACGAGAATCGCCGGATGATTGTCCAGGACGGCCAGAAGACATCGTTCACCCTCTAGGTCAATCATTCGGGTGTCACTAAATCCCAAAGTGTCGACGAGCGTCTTCGCCGCGGCAGCGAGAATGTCGTCATTTCCGTTTATGCTCTTCTGTTTAGTTGTCACCTTAGTCGTTCCTCTTGATCATTGCATTCGGTAGCAAGCTGTATCGGCCACCGCTCGACGCCAAGACTCCCTTTAGCTCCTCGATCGTAGGTTGATCCTTTAATGACAGTCCATCGAGAGCTGCCGCGGCCCGAAAAAGCTTCTTGCCAGTCGTCGACGCATACGCCTCGACCGCTGCCAAAATACGGTCTCGACGCGCGACTTCAATGAGTCGCCAACGTCCATCGATGAGGCGGACTTCAGGGGAAAGGACGAGCAAAGCCTCCACAGCTGATCCCTCTTGAGAACGACCATTTATTTGAAGTTCTGACAGGATCTGCGCAAGTGAGGCACCCGACGGGACTTGATGAAGCGTTTCCAAAACTCGATCCCTAGTCAAGGTCGCACGTCCTTCTTGCCTACTTCCTGGTTGCTCGCCCAGGGTCGATAGACTTGTTCGTGCCAGGGCAAATACCAACGTAGTAACGCTCTGACTTTCACCTGAAGGATCTCCACCACGTCGTCACCCCGAGAGAAACACTCTGCGAGTTCTAAAGGAATTTCCCACTCATCATTCTTGAACTCGTCAGTGTATGGCTGCTGGGCGAGATGCTCGAACCGGTTCCTGTAGTTATTTATCCCATACAGGTGCTCCAACATGGAGCCCCGCCAGATAAACTCTTCCCACTTCTGGCCGAGGGCCATGTTCTTCTTATCAATGTAAGTCTTTTTCCCTTCTTCACTCTTGAATCGCCGCTCAATAACCTGTTTGATCGCGGTATTAAGATTATCGCCGTACTGGCAGGCTCCGAGCTGCTTGGCGCGGTAATCACCGTCGTTCATGAGAATTCGACATGCGATCAATTTCGCCGCCTGGCACCTATCTTTCGTGGAAGCTCCAGAACTATGGAGTGTCTGATATTCCGCGACGATGTCGAGTTGAAGCCTTATGAGGTTTTCCAACAGTGGGTCACGATTAAGTATCGCCGCGATGTGCCCAAGTCCAGACTTCAGGCTATCCTTGTGGACGATGCCGATCAATGTTCCCTCAAATCCGCTCTGAAATTTCTGGTCAGGAATACCGGGAGGCAGGTCATATTGTCCCGACACAATAACGACTCTAGTTTTGCGCAAGCCCGGCCGGTTCAGATCCGTGTGAATCCAATCAAGCAGTTCATATCCAACGTTGTTGTCGATTCGGGAGCCTTCCCCTGACATTGGAATACTCAGATCCAGAAACACTAGGTCCGTTTCGGCGCGATGTGTCATGATCTCCTCGCGTGCTGCTAGCGCAGACTTCGCAACACCGAGGCAACGATCGAAGCCCAAATCTAGTAAGGCTTCTTGAAGAGTCCGAGCCTCTTGGTCGTGATCTTCGACAATAAAGAAGTTCAGGTCAGCCATGATTTATCGAGCCTTTCCAGCCAGAGGAAGCGTCGCTAGAAATGTGACTCCTTCCACCCTGCTACCAGTGCATTGGTCGACGTTCGGTTCAAGAGAACAATCACCACCGTGCTTCACAAAGATTGCCTTCACAATAGCCAACCCGAAACCACTGCCACCGCCACTTTGATGGTATGCAGACGTACCTTCCTCGAATGGGTTCTCGATTAACCGCGACTGTTGGGGTAGACCGTTATCCCGTATTGCAATTCCTACGGTCTCATTCAAGACATTTATGGACGCGAGGATCGACGGCCGTGAACGAGATTGTTGCTTCAACTCGCGTCCCGCGTTTGAGAGCACCTCATCGAACGCTTCCGCAAGCAGAGTGCTATCTCCTGCGACCTCAGCATTTAAGGCGCTAACATCTGAGTCGCACCGGATATCGACGTCAGGATAGCCTACGCAGAATCGTTCCAGTCCGTGCTTAACGATATCTTCGATTCGGATACGCTCCGGAAACAGTGCGTTCATCTTGTGGATGAGGCTAAGGCGATTCAATTGTTGCGCCAGCGATCTCAGCGGGGTCAGCGACTCCTCAATCCGCGATAGATGTGCAACCATCCGGTACTCATCAATACTAGCCCCTCGGGCCTGTGCACGCTGTTCAGCAGTCCGGTCGTCAGGGACCAGAGCTCCTGCCACATCCGGGTTTCGGAAAGCAAAACGGCGCAAGTCCTCTAACCCCTGGGTTGTGTTCGTAAGTACCCTTGCAAGCGTGTGCTTGATCTCTCTGATCCTCCGAAGGGATTCCCGTCGCGCAACTTCGGCGCTGAATTGGACTGAGCGACCCAGAATAGCTGCTAGATTGCGAGCAACCTGCTCAAGCAGGATGCGAGAGGCAAGAGGTGCCTCTGTTTGATCCGGACCGGACAGCAGGTAAATTCGAATGCTCCCATCTTCGAGAAGTGCTTTGATGGCTACAAACGGAGCGTATGCCAACCTGACCTTGTAAATCGTCTTGGATGTGGCCCGAGTGCCCAGCTCAATACTGAAGTCTCCCGGCGCGATCCGCTCTTGTACGCGCAGGAGAGCACTGATGGCATATTCCCAATCTGCAGGGGAGATCCCTTCTGGCAGGCTCATGATCTCTTGATAAATCTGGCGCCAAAACCGAAACGGTGGTAAATCCAGGCCGATGTCAATGAGGCAACTCATCGCCTTCGCGAGATTGTCGGGCAGGTCCCTGTCTCCAGCAAGGCTATTGAAAATGTGCCAATCGTCAGACGCGGACTCCAGCCAAGCATGCCATTTCAATAAACCTGGTTCCTCGCTCTCGGGCGAGTACGTCCATGTCTTCGCCGGCCCACGGAGGGTTCTCAGGAATAACTGACTGCTGCTTGCATGACCACTTAAAACAAATATCGGACGATCCCGTAACGCCGGCTCGTCCGATAGGTACTCTTCGAATTGGTCAAGGCGTTCTTCGAGAGTTGCCCCAGTCAAGAGGAAGTCTCGCGGCCAAACGTCGAGCTCTGGTGCATGCAACTGTGCCTCTCGTATCAGACGCTGTGCAAGCGTCGTCGCGCGGAACCGCATCCCAGATGCTTTCATCACCCCTGGTACTGGAACCTGGAGGCGAAGATCCAGAATCGCAGATGGTGAAGGCGTCACGTCGCCGCTGCTGATTTCAGCACGGCGAAGCTGAGCCCGGACCCGAAGATCAGATTGGAGTTGACTTGCTACCCATGCCAGGTCTACGCCGGGCCTTTCGAGGAGCTGAGAAAGGCCAGCGGTCGACGCACCAGCTCCGCCGTATAGCTGCCGGTCCCACAGATCGACTCGGAGACCAGCTAGGTCATCGAAGTAGAACAGCAACGCACATTCAGGAAGGGATACGAGCGCCTCTGGTGGCGTTTGCTTCTCTTCCACAGCAACTCGCCGTACCAGAATGTCGTTCGCCTGGATGGAAGCAACCCAGTCCAGTGCTTCACCGGATTGAAAGCTGACGAGGTTGGTCTGCATCAATACGAGCTCACGCAGTGGCACCCATGAGTTTGTCTCTGCTGCAAGAGCGCTTTCCAAAGCATCGTAAAAGGGCGAGAAAAACTCCGGCAGCCACGAACTTGGAAGCAGGGAGGGTTGTATCCATCTGGTCCAGCTGCCCACCGACACTTTCCCAGCGAGGGGGGAGGAGGCGACGACAGTCGCACCTCGCGCCACCACTTGCGCGGACCCGTGGGCAAATTCGTCGCCGAGAATAGGGTCAGAATTCATGTCTGCACATGTCCATCCTGCTTCGCATTTTTAATCAAGCACGCGACTTGCCACTTCGGACCTTGTATCGCTCCAACCAGTTCGTAAAGGTTTGGTAACTCGGCAGGCCAACCAGTCTCGCAGCCACGGTCTTGTTTCCCTGGGATTCTTCAAGGGCCCGCTCCAGATAGTGGCGGGCAGTCACCTCCAAGATCTCCGGCAAATTGAGACCATCCCCCAATTGCCTGTCGAAGATCCCGCCGCCCCGCTTTGGTGGTTCAGGCAAGAGGGCCTCTTTGACGTCTTCTGCTTGAATCTCCTCTGATTGGCACCATATCGCCGCCCGGCAAAGAGTATTGAACAACTCTCGAACATTTCCAGGCCATTGATGTCGCAGCAGAAGCTTTCTTGCGGAACCAGAAAGGAGTTTATCTTTGTACCCTGGCTCGGTAGCACTCTCGGCATTTACCTTTTCTAGCAGTCGATCGATCAGCAGGCTGATGTCTCCCTCGCGCTCGCGCAGCGGAGGAAGTTTGATTACTGCAACAGCAAGTCTATAAAAGAGATCAGCTCTAAACTGTCCGATCGCAATCGCCCCAATGAGATCTCGGTTAGTGGCAGCAATAACCCTAACATTGACTTTCTTGGCTTGCTTGCCACCAACCCTTCTCACTTCTCCTTCCTGTAAGACCCGCAAGAACTTTACTTGCGCAGCCAGGGGCAGCTCACCAACCTCGTCCAAGAATAAAGTGCCGCCATCGGCATTCTCGAAGTACCCAGGCCGCGACTCGGTGGCACCGGTAAAGGCACCCCTTTCGTGTCCAAACAGTTCCGACTCTACAAGTTCTGCAGGAATTGCCCCACAGTTCACAGCGACAAACGGCCTTTCGCGCCGGGTGCCTGCCGTGTGGATGGAACGCGCAAACATCTCCTTACCCGTACCGGATTCTCCTTCCAGCAGTACCGGGACGGAGCGAGGAGCGACGTACCGCGCCTTCGTAATTGCCCTGGCCATTACTCTGCTGCGATGGATAATGTCCGCAAATTCAGGGATCTCCGGGGGTTCCGCTGCGCTCAACTGTTTCAGCTTTTGATCGGAACTACTGAGCAAGTCCGGAATGAAGTCAGCCGCGATATCAAAGGGAACAGAGGCGGTTATGACCCCGTACTTCTGGGAAGACTCGATCAATTCCGCGGGAAACCTGGTTTTACCAAGAATTATCCAGACCGAAGCCATAGCAGGGGTGCCTGGGCTAAGGTGGAACACGAGGTCAGGATTTTTTGTTCCCGCCTTCAGTTGGCCGTCAACCACACTCCTGGCCGCTTCATAGATCTCCCCAAAATTTGTCGGCCCGGACAGCGTCTTTAAATGGATCTCCAGTGGGCAAGTCAGTCGTTTTTTCAGCCACTTCCGGTATTCGGAGATCTTTTGTTCAGGATAGTCTGACAACAGAACGATCCGGTCGAATTCCCGCGCGGAGCATGCCTGAGCAATTGGACCAACACCCACAACTTCTTCATCGTGAGGTGCCCGGAGATCCGTGTTGCCGATCCAACTGACAAGTATCCTAGACATAGCTTTAGCCTGAGTATAAGACTTCTTGTCCAGAATACAAATCGTTTTATGCCGGCAACATTCCTGAGATCTTGAATTACGACCGCTTCCCAAGTGGCACGCGAGTTGCTCTGAAGACGGTATATGCCACACAACGACAGTCGGAAAGCAAACGCCCTGCCGCCGGTTCCGGAGCAATGCCCACGCTGTGGCAGCGTGAAGCTAATGCTTCACGGAGTGGTCCGCAAGCCCGTCGAACAGATTTTGGAAAATGGATCCCCTGTCGGCCATCGCATTGTTGGGCGAATTAAGGAAGTCGTCTGGGCCTCTGTTTCTTGCGTCACTTGTGGTACAGATTGCGGACAAACCGCCAACCGCATCCTGGAGCTCCAAGCCGAGGTTGAAGAGCTGCGACTTAAGTTGGCATTTGTAACCGGGCGTTTGGTCCCGCAGAATCGCCTCCCCTGTTAGGAGAGGCATTCTTGGAGAGGAAACTATGAGCAAAAGCGTTGTCATTTTCGAACAGGGTCTGAGAATCACTGATCTGGAGGTGCCGCGAAAGGACATTGCCGATTTTCTCCGCACCCTCGACGAAGCAGATGTCGAGACGACGCTAATTCAGGCTATGGAGGTCGGTGTGTTCTGTCTTGAGCGAGCTCGGATGAGCCAGGACACCGAATTCGTTCGGCGCCAGATTGATTTGCTCCTCAACCATGTGGAGACGACAGTCAAGAAAATCCCCGATGACACGCAGAGGGCGCTCGTCGAAAAGATTGGTACAAACAACGGCCAGGTTCTCGCACCGCTCAGAGAGATGATCGATGCGGCAACGAAACTGACGACCGACAAGGTGAAGGAAGTCCGGACCCTTCTCACTCAAGAAATCGATCCCGATAAGGAGACTACTACGCTGGGTAAGGCTCTCAAGACGCTGCGAGACGTCCTTGATCCGAAGCGGAATGATTCTGTTCAGAGCCTCCTAGAGCAGGCAGTCAAAACTGTTACCTGTAAAGATGGAGTGCTTGCGAAGGCGGTCAAGGAGGTGGTCGCGGAAGCAGTCAACCCGCTCGCAACTGAAGTGGACAAGTTAACAAAGGAGGTCCGTGGGCAGGAAGCCGCCGCGGAAGCCCTTGAGCAGACGACACTGAAGGGTACTCCGTACGAGGAGGAAGTCACCGGGATCCTGCAGGCATGGGCTCGTGCCGCCGGAGCCGAGGTCCACCACGTAGGCGTCGACAACCAACCAGGCGATGTCGTCATTACCGTCCGCGGTGATGGCCTGATTGCTGATCCGATGTCGATTGTTGTCGAGGTCCGCGATCGTGGGTCACGCGCAATGGGTCGCAAGGCCATTTCAGCTGACATGGCTTCGAAGCTAGCTGAACGTGGTGCCAATGCCGGAATCTATTTGTCACGCACGCAGGATGGCCTGAGTCTTCGCGAGATAGGTGAATGGGCTGAGGGGATTTCTGACCGCGGACTGTGGGTTGCTTGTACGCAACAGCATCTCATCACGGCTGTTCGATTCCTGATCGTGCAGCGCAGGCTGGCCACGCTCCGGGCTGCCGCACCGGAAGTAGACTCTGCTTCAATCGAACAGCAGGTAAAAGCTATTCGTACAGCGCTTGGACGGATCAGAACAATCAAAACAAAGCTGACAGAGCTGGGGTCATGCTCTGACGTCATCGACGAGCAGGCCGACCACATGAGAGAGGAAATCAAAGAGGCCCTCTCGTCAATTGAGGATTCAATGCGCACTGCCAATTGCAAGAAACCACCGCTAGGTGGTGTGACATTCGTAGCGGAAGCCGTAGCAACAAGCTAAAGCTGAGCAGAGCCCCCGCCAAGCCGCTGCAGGAGCTGTGCCACACGCTCCTACATTCTTCGGGGCATAGTGCCCAAATTCGGCAATGTGCCAAGGAGGCCCGACCAACAGCATCGGGAAAGCTAAGGCTCGCCATCACACGGTTCGGTTTGATAGACGCTCCTATAATAGATAGTTTGTGTATAGCTTCTGGCGTTCGTGGAGGGCGGGTGGAGTTTGTGAACGATAGCGGGCAGCCTGAGTTTCTTTCGGACGACATTGATGTTTTCTTCGCGGTAATCGGACAGGTCGATTACCGTGTCATAGCGGATCTGGAGCGGTTCCTGAACCCGAATCCGAAGTTGCGCATCCAGATCTTGGCATGCGTCTATCCCGCCTCTTCGACGCAAGAGGACACGCTCGCCGAATTGCTGCAACTCACGGAACAACTGCGTCCACGACTCGAGGTTAACCTCCTCCCAATTGCATCGGACAGCGAAACCTCGCCGTTCACGACAGTAGCATGCGTCAGCAAAGACAACAGCCAGTACCGCTTCTGGTTCGAGAATGCCAACAGGCTTAGGATTTACGGGGATATCCCAGGACACTTCGGGATGCATATTGATGCCGACGGAGCTGCCTTCAAGATGTGGCTCGATCGTTTCATGATTTTGCGAGAGTCCGCAGTTCCATTGACCGCTCTTACAGCACGGGTTCCACGTCTCGTGCCAGCTCGCGGCAGCTTGGAGGCGGCGGAATCTTGGCGGGCATATCTCGATTCTTGTCGCGAGTTGGGAAGCAGTTGTCTTCCACTGCCGCCCACAAACGCCGAGGGCGCCAAAGAGGTGACCCAAGAAAGGACAAACGCGGCAGTTGAACGCATGTGCCGGGACGCCGGGATAGAACCACCTGACTCGCTCGCCCCAACTCTCGCAAGCATTCTCAGCAAAGGCCACATCGTTACTATTGACAAGAGTAGTAGAACACCGCCTTTGGAGCTGCCGATAAAGGCCGAATGGCTCGGGGTGGAAAGCCTTCGGTCTGTCGGTTTATTTTCGCGTGAAACAAAGTACCGTCTCCGGATCTTTGACGACAAGACTCACAAAGAGCTCAACAACCGGCGAAACGGAGTAACGACACTACTGAAGCGGCTCAGTTTTCCAATCGCAGAGAATCTACACTGGATGCCGCATGCTGCGAAGCCTCTGTTCCAGAAGGAGTGGAAAAGACTTGAAGACGAAGCCCAGGCGATCATCCGCGGATTGATCGGCAAGGACGCGTCTACGTTTGCTAAGCGGCGCCGGCAAGCAATCGAAAAAGACGCCAATCAGTTCTATCAGGAGTTCCATCCGAACGAAACAATCGATACCGAAACCGTGTCCAAGATTATGGCGGGCCTTGAGGATCGCCTCCAATCTGCCGTAAGTGGGGACTACCTTCCAAGCGTCAGCTACGCGAGTATCAGCTTTGTTTCGGGACCCGAATCTACTCATGTTTCCAATTGGGCCCACGCTAGAACGTTGCTCGTGGCAATCGCCAAGTTCGTTAGGGAGGCCATTACCGACTCCTATTTCTTCCGGGGTTACCGGGTCCCCCAGGAAGAGATCATCACTGCGATGAACGTAGCTGATGATTGCATAGTCCACCACTTCTCAAATCCGCGCGCCCGTGCGCTGGCAGATGATCAACTGGGGGCCATAGCCCAAATCGATGCTGATGAACTATTGAGCGATCGCCAGAAGTGCGAGAAGTTGCTCGCCATCATCAAGTCTCCACCGGAGGAGCGAAAAGCCAACCTCCAACGCTCATCCCAAGCTACGCTGTCTGAGTCGGAGCGTTTGCACCGATTATGAAGCACAGCCGTGTTTGCCGATTAGGAAAACACCGCCGCTCCCCCACCGCATTCTGCGAACTCCGCTGCGTCCCTCTTTCGCTGTGGCGATTCCATCGCTCCTTTCAATTAGTGGTATAACCTGCTAGGTTTGGTAACGTTCTGCCACTCCGCCCTCTTCCGGGTGGACGCCGCTTTTGGCCGCTGCTCGGACGGGCGTTTCGGACTGCGCTGGTTTCGCGCCAAACTAACCTCACCCCGTTTGGCACTCAGCGCGCTTTCGCTCACGCTCTGCCACGCTCCTTCACACCTGATCGGCCGTCAGTCCTGAAGCCTGTTCGACCCCTTCTCGGAGTTGCACCACCAATGCACGGCTTGGATGTTTTCCGGATGGTCGTCTCGCCAGGCTCCTCCCATTCCTTTCGGGTGTCTGTGGTCCGGTACGATGTCGCTATATTCGGCAAATTCCTTGTGGCAGATTGCACATTCGCCGCCTTGCTCGGCGATTTTCCGGTTTAACAGTTTCCGCATTTCGGCGGGCGATCGTAGCTCGCGATATCCTCTTGGGTGGTGTGGATCCTCGATGCGCTGAACGCCAAGTCCTAANNTCATTCCGACGGAGTTTCATGGATATGCTCCAGTGTGATTTGGATTGATCTCGGCTCCTTGGCTGGCAATGTGGCGCCGTTAGAAGCGCCCGCGACGTACGGTCCTTCCGCCACCGCAGCTTCTTCAATTGGCTGCGATCGTCGGCACTACTCTAGGACCGTACGCCGATCTTTCGGCTGGGCACTATGAGGGGCGGACTGATTGCAGAAAGCCCGCCAGCTTCGCCGTTGCTTTGTATTGAGGAATTGGTTCCAGCTCCTTGAAGGCACTGGTGAATGCGTTTGAGAGGCTCCACATGGTTCGCGCCTGGAACTCCTCATGCACGGGCNNCCTCGATGAACGCCTGGTAGATGAGCAGCTTTGCTGAAGCCGGTGACAACTGCATCGCCTGCCACTCCTCGACTTGCTGCTTCAGCGGCCCGAAGTTCCTCTGCATCCGATCGACGCCGATGGCCAGGCTGTCTTCGAGTGAGAAGTGCTTGGAATGCTTCGCGAGCACGGGAGTGTATTCCCCGTGAAACGCGAGGTTCTCGCAAACGAAGACTCTCAGTCCAACAGTGCATGAAAGCCGGAATGACTTGTCATGGCTGTTCCGAAGACCTATCGCGAACCGGCAACCGTCGAAGCCGGAGCTCAGGTCCATCACGCCGAACATCCGCATCCCATCGGATGAAACAGCGTACTCCTCCCGCACTACGACAATCTGGCGAAAGCCGAGTGCTTCGATCAGCTTCTCCACCACGGCGATGTGGGGAATGGGTTTGTGGGTTGCTGTGGCCGCCGGTGTCGCCACCCGGGCAAGTTCCTCCCGAGTTAGCTTGGTGCCGTAAGAGCACAGCGTCATGGTCGGAGCTGGGGCCG
>PLQW01000234.1 GCA_003160215.1 Acidobacteriaceae bacterium | reverse complement strand
TTGACTCAAAAGTCACTCGTAAATTATTGAATCGTCGTTGCGCAAAATGCCGAGTTTACTTGTTTGAGTCTTTTTTCAGCAGCCTCTAAAGCCGTCTCATTTCCGAATCTTAACTGCACCGCTGAAGCGGTGCTCCACCCTATACGCCAAGTGTGAAAATGCTACCCAAAACATATGGCGGGCGACCTCCGTGATTGGTTACTCACGGCAGCCGTCCGCCATATCCGCCTTGCACTTCAGGCGAAAGAATAGCCGGGACGTAGCCTTGAGTTGGCACCGTGGAATCGCGAAATTGTAACTTCTTGGTGAAAACTTGATGGCCGCTTGCGCGTGCGGACGATGCACACCTGTATAGCCAGGTAGGTTAATTTGGCCTGCGCCTATTTGGAGAACACACTACTGCGGAATACCTGCGTACTCGGCTACAATCGGCCGATGACCTCCTCTCGCTTGGAACGCGTGCAGCAGCAGTTGCGGCTGTATGAGCATCCGCTGGTGGAGTTCGACGCGCGCACCAAAGGTGAAGCGGTGGAGGTGATCATCCGGCTGCGTGTCATTACCGACCCGCCGGCCCACACGTACTACTTCGAGCTGCATCCCCGCGATCTGGACGACGCGCAATTCGAGTGGGCTTTTCAGCGCCAGCTCTTCGACTGTCTGCACGATTACCTGGTTGAGATGTTCGTGCGCACGCCGCAGCACCGCAAAGAGAATCAGCAGATGGAGCGCGAAGGCAAGCTGTGACAATCCACCCTAACGTGCTTGACAGTGGCGTTCGTCGTGAATCGCGCCTGCGCAAGCGCATCGCGGACGAGATACGCCGCGATGGCCCCATCCCGTTCTCGCGCTACATGGAGATGTGTCTCTACGAGCCCGATCTCGGGTACTACTCGCGCTCGAGGGAGCAGTTCGGCAAAGCCGGAGACTTTTACACCTCGAGCGACGTTCATGCCGTGTTTGGGCGGCTGCTGGCGCGGCAGTTCGAGGAGATGTGGTGCGTGCTGGATTCTCCGCGGCACATCGAGGTTATCGAGCTGGGTCCGGGACGCGGCCTGTTTGCGGGCGATGTGCTGGATTGGTCGGCGAAGACGTTCCCGGAATTTTCGCGCGCTCTGCATTACGCGCTGGTGGAGCAGGCGGCGAACTTGCGAGCGCGATTGCAGGAAAGGCTGGCCGAGCACATCGCGGCAGAAAGAGCACGCGTCTTCGAGTCGCTCGAAGCGGCGGCTTCAACAGCAGGGGAAAACATCATCGTCTTCGGCAATGAGTTCTTCGATGCCCTTCCCGTCGAGGTAGTGGACTATCGCGGCGGCCTGCGGATCGGGGTCGAGAACGGGAGGTTCGTGGAGACGTTCGTTCCGCCAACCGCAGCGGAAATCGAATTACTCGATCGCTACGGAGTTCATCCCGAAGAGGGCGAGCGCGTGGAAGCGACGCTGGTATCTTTAGAGTGGATGGAGCGCATCGCAGAGATATTCCGGGGTAAGCGAGGCTTCTTTGTCGCGATCGACTATGGCTATACGCGGGAAGAGCAACTGGCAGGACGCCACCGCGACACCATCATGAGTTATCGTCAACACGCCGCCAGCACGTCGCCCTACGAAGCGCCAGGCGAGCAGGACATCACCGCCCATGTGAACTTCACGGCATTGCGAGCAAGAGGCGTTGAGCGTGGACTCGATCCGATGGCGCTGCTCACCCAATCGCAATTCTTGATCGGCATTGGAGAGGAGACGCAATTCGCGGACGCATTTCAGGAGTGCAAACCTCCTCAGGAGCGCGCCAAGGTGGCATTGCAACTGAAACACTTGATCACGCCCACGGGCATGGGAGAGACGTTTCAGGTTCTGCTGATGTCGGTGGGAGTGGCAAAAGAAAAGGCCGCTGGGTTGAGCGGATTGAAACTAACGCGGATTCCGGGTTAATGCCTTCCGGCTTCAGTGGACTGTGCCGTCGCTGACGATTAGTGGGAACCTGATGTTTCTGTCTGCCATTCTTACTCGCCCCTCGCAAAGAGTTGTTCGATAGTTCCCATTGGCAGAAAAGGGCGCTTATTTTCCCCCGGCAGTTCGATGAAGCCATACTTCGTGTAGAACGTAATCGCTGGTTCATCCTTCGCGTCCACCACCACGGCAGCGGATGCAATCTGTTGGCTCGAATCAAGGGCCCGATGCAAAGCGTCCATCAGCAATCGCTCCCCCAATCCCTGACCGCGGAAATCGTTACTTACCGCAAGACGTCCGAGTAGAGTGGCCGACACCATTGGATACTTGGGAAGCCGTTTGGCGACCTCATCCGGAACACTTCCTAGGTCAACGGCGTATTGCGAAAGCGTGTAAAAACCCGCAATCGTTCTGTGATCAGGGGTGATTACAAACGGGACCGCGGCTCGTTTTTTCAGGTCTTGTCCCGCTTGCTTCTGCAGGTACAAATCCAGTTCTTTGCTACCGCAAGAAAAAGCCGCCCGGTCATGTTTGGTCCCGAGCGGCTCAATGACGAATTTGGATTCCTGACTTTCGTCGGCCAATTACAATCCCGTTTGTGTTCTGTATCGCGCTGCAGCGGCACGGGCGGCTTGGTTCGGAGCTGGAGGATTGAGGACCGCACGGATGAAAACTTCGCGGGCCTCATCCCGGATCGTTAGCGTCTCGAAATCTTTAATTGTGTTGGCCGCAGCCTGTTGCGCACTCACAACCACAAATTCCGTAATCGTCGTGCCCCGCAGCTCAGCGGCACGTTCGATCAATCGCTTCTGGTCCGGAGTTACTCTGGCCTCCAACCGCTCCTGCTTACGCGAGCGTGGATGGCGCCTCAATGCCTGTGCCATAACTCCTCCTCCATACGAAGTGTACGGCGATTAGCCGGACACGTCCAGATAAATGTACGGCTGTTAGCCGTACAGCAGATTAAATGCCTTTAGAATCTTTGGCTTGAACAAAATATTGGCCAAGCATTTCGTGAGACGGCTTTCAGCCAAAACCTCTACATGCCGGGCTTATCGGGGCTCGGCGGCTGGAATGGCGATTGTAGATACTTGCGCGCCTCATCGAGCGCGTTCTGAGTATTGTCGTTGGTCTGCAAGGCCTGGCGATACTCGTTGGTTGCGCGCTCGCGCTGCCCGGTCAGGTCGAAGATCTTGCCCAACTGGATGTGGCTCCAAACCTCGGTCCAGCGCGGCTCGCCATCGCCGTTGAGCGATTCGCGATAGGCGTTGGCCGCCGACTGGTAGTTGTGCTGAAGGAAAAACACCTCGGCGATGCGATAGTGCGCCAGCGAGCTATTCTTGTTGATGTCGAGCGCCTTCTGAAATTCCTTCAGCGCTTCGGTCAGGTCGCCCTGTTCCACGTCCTGCTGGCCGCGCATGATGGAGGTGCGCACCTGCAGCTCCTGGGAGTTTTGCAGGACGTCATTGTTCGGATCGATAGTGATCCGGCGCGGCTTGCCAAAGGTCTCGATCGCGTAGGCCGAGTTCGTACCAGAAACTTCCACGCGCTTGGTCTCGGTTTTGCCATCGGTGTCGATCCTCAACTCCACCGGCATGCGGAAAAGATCCATGTCCTGCTGTATCTCGCCGACCACGCGGAAGCCCTTCTGAGTGCGGTACACCGTATATTTGTTCTTGAACTCAGGCGCGCCCGTGGAGTCCAGCCACTGGGTAAAGAACCACGTAAGTTGCTGTCCCGAACTTTGCTCCGCAATTTTGCGAAAATCGTCAACCGATGCCGCTTTGCCCGCATACTGGGTAACGAAAATGCGCATGGTTTTGTCGAAGGGGTTGTCGCCAATCACCCAGCGCAGCATTTGCAGGATCATGCCGCCCTTGTCGGTCACCAGCGATTGGAACTCGGGCGAGAACGCATCCAGTTTGCCAACATTCGCCAGCGGCACCGAGACGTAAGCCAGCGCGCCCACCGACATGTCCTTGGTAACTTCCTGGAAACCAGCTTGACCGGCAACGTGTTCCACGTAGAGGGCCTCGGAATAGCGGGCGGAACCATCGTTCAGCCACCAATCATTCTTGGTCGCCGGGCTCACCATCGTTCCAAACCACTGGTGCGCAATGGTATTGGCCAGCAGCCGGTAGTTAACCTTGCCCACAAAGGAGCGCGAGGCCAGCGCAGCAATCTCCGGCGCCCATGCTGACGGGACCGTGTCATTGGGCAACTCGACGACGTTCAGCGTGCTGTTGAACGGAGGACCATAGGTTGAGGTGTAGAAGAAAAATTCCTTTACCGCGGTGTCGGCGTACTGGGTCGCGAGCGCCTTGTGCTCGGGCGTGGTATACACCGTGACGTTCAATCCGCCTTCGTTGTTCTTGGTCTGCTCGTACTTGCCGACCAAAATGGTCCCTGGAAAGCTTGGCTTATCTTCGTAGCTGAAGGTGACGGTCTTGTATCCGGTGGGAACAGCCAGCTTGCCGAGCGGCGCGTGGGCAGGACTGCCCTTGCGCGCGCTGGCATCGGCTCCAGCTTCCGGAGCGGCGCCGGAGGTCTGCTTGCCGCTGCCGATAACGCTGTACTCGCTGGGCACGCTGATGCTGATGGTCGAAGTAAAGCGATCGATGCCATAGCCGACCATGGGGAACCACCGCCCGGCGTAAAGCAGATACGTCGTGGGATCGCCGATGTAGGCGAGCTTTAGCCCCGGCACTGGACTGTCGTCTCCCAACTGGATTGCCCCTTCGTACTCGAAGGTCAGGGTGTCGCTGCTGCCCTTGGTCAACCCATTCGGCAAGGAGATGCGGATGGTCGAGTCCTGACTGACCCGCTCAACCGAAAGGGGTTGGCCGCTGGCCTCGAGCACGCGCGTCGGCCGCAGCGCATTGTGTAATTCAAAGATGGCAATGGTGATGTCGTCGAGCGCGGTAAAGCGGACGCGAGCCTGTGCCTTGATCTGATGAGTCTGCGGAGAGATGACCGCCTGGATGGCGTAGTCGTTGACCTCGATCCGCTGCTTCTCAACCGCGAAGCACGGGGTAACCAGACCGAAAACCGAAAGCACCAGAACTACGCGCACAAGCGATCGCGCTGCGATTTGCATTAGGGAGGTTGCTCCTGCTCTGCTGGTCACTATAAATGATGAAAAACCAGCCGCAAAGGTGCGCACGGGTCTACCACAGAGACAGAAAGAAGTTTCGAGTTTCCAGTTTCGAGTTTCAAGTTGTGAACTGGAACGATTCAACCCTAAAGAATTCTCTGTGTCTCTGTGGTGAATGTTTTCAAATTGGCCGGCTCACCCTGACGGTCCGAAACTCGAAACTTGAAACTTCTCTCATCCTGACGATCCCAGCAATGCAAGTACGGCTTGGGCCGCCCGCTCGGATGCATTGCCTCCGGGACTACTGGGCTGCAAGCGGCGCCGCACTTCGCCGAAGCCCGCGATCATGGTTTCCCGCGCTTCCCCTTCTGGAATGAGCCGCCGAAGCTCGGCGCAAACCCGTTGCGGCGTGAACTCGCCCTGAACCAGTTCCGGAACTACGTCACGTTCCGCGATCAGGTTCACCATCGCGAAACGATCCACCTTTACTAGACGGCGGCCGAGGCTCCAGGTAAGCGGCGCGACCCGGTACACCATGGTGAACGGCGTTCCGATCAAGGCTGCCTCGAGCGTGGACGTGCCGCTGGCGACCGCCGCCGCCCGCGCGTGCAGCAAACTGGCCCGGGCGTCGCCCGTAAACGTAATCTGCGGCCCCGCAGAGTCGCGCAAAAAAGAAGCTACCCAGCCTGCATCGAGGGTAGAAGCAACTGGAACTATGTAAACGTATTCCGGGCCGAGAAGTTGCGCTGCTTCTAAGAGCGTCGGGAAGATGCGCGAAACTTCGCCGCGCCGGCTGCCAGGCAGCAAGGCAATCCATTCCCGTGCCGGATCAAGTTTATGTTCCGCAGCAAACTGTTCTCGCGCCACCTGCGGAGGAGGCAGGTCGGCAAGCGGATGGCCGACAAACTGCGCCTCAATGCCGCGTTCGCGATAGAAGCGCTCCTCGAAAGGGAAGATTACCAGCATCTTGCGAACGTATTTCCGCACCTGCTCGATGCGGCCCTGCTTCCACGCCCAGAGCTGCGGGCTGACGTAGTAAATGACGGGCACGCCGAGCTTGTGCAGCTTGCGCGCCAGGCGCAGGTTGAAATCGGGGAAGTCGATGAGCACCGCAGCATCTGGCCGTCGCCGTTCGGCCTCGCGCACCACTTCGCGGAAGCGGCGATAGATGAGCGGAATGTGCCTGATCACCTCCACGATGCCGACTTCGGCAATCTCGCGCGCATCCACCAGAAGGTCGCAACCGGCGGCGCGCATCTGGTCTCCGCCAACGCCGAAGAACTCCAGATCGGGCGCCGGAGTTTGACGCGAGAGTTGGAATCGCAAAGCTTCCATGAGCTTGGCGCCATAAAGCTCGCCGGAGGCCTCTCCCGCGGAGATGAGGATACGCACTCTAGGATTATGACAGGCAGGAGCTGTCGGCTGTAAGCTATCAACCCAGTTTCGAGATTCCGGTTTCAGGTTGCGAGTTCGCGCAGCGATCTCAAGCGATGAGCGGCGCCGGGTTTGCGCCACTGGAGTCGAGGGACCTACGGGATGTGATCTCGCAGGTAGCGAGCAATAGTGACCAGATTAAGTCGGAATGGAGCCATACCATAGAGTCTGACCAACGTAATAAAGGAGAATCGAATGAAATCCAAGAAACTACTTGCTGTCGTCCTGGGGTCGCTCGTTGTGCTCGCCCTGTCCCTGCCGGTAATGGCACAGAGCACCACTCAATCCAGTTCCTCGACGACGACACAGAACCCACCTCCGGCTCAGACGCAGAGCACCACCACCACGACTTCGCATGAGCCGGCCTCTCCGCCGGCCCAGACCACTCAGACTACCGATACCAACACGAAGTACAAGCATCACAAGGTGAAGCAGAGCGACACGACAACCACCACAACCACGCCGCCGCCCCAGCAGATGCAGAAGGACACCTCAACGACGACGACCACAACCGCGCCCAAGCCGCAATAACTGCGACCGGATGTCTTGAATTAGTTGACGACTATGATCGTTGAAGATTGGCACCTGCGCAGATTCAGGTTTCTGGCTCCCACCCTTTTGGTTGTCGGCAAGAAGGGTGGGGCATTCTCGGACTGCGTCCCACGAGCCATGCACACGGCATTTGTGAGGTAGGTTCTAGTCGTCTGCCGAGACGCCGACGCCCGGAGCGGCGACTTCGCCAGCCAAAATCGCGGCGGGGATTTCCTGGTCCTTGTACTGGAGCTGATACAACTTCCAATAGATACCGCGATTGGCCAATAGCTGCTGGTGCGATCCGATTTCGCGCACCTTGCCCTTGTGCATAACGATGATCTTGTTGGCGCGCTGAATTGTGCTCAGGCGATGGGCGATGATGATCGAGGTGCGGCCTTCTACCATGCGGGTCAGAGCCTCGCGGACGCGAAACTCGGTTTCGGTGTCCACGCTCGAGGTAGCTTCGTCCAGGATGAGGATTTTGGGATTGTGCGCCAAGGCGCGCGCAAACGAGATGAGCTGTTTTTGTCCAGTGGAAAGCGTGCTTCCGCGCTCGCGTACTTCTTCGCCGAAGCCGCCCGGCAGTGAGCGAATGAAATCCGCGACGTTGACCTGTTCAGCGGCATTCTCGACCGCCTGATCTTCAATCCAATGCGAGCCCAAGCGGATGTTATCGGCAACCGTGCCGGAGAAGAGGAACGGGTCTTGCAGCACCACGCCGTAACGCCGCCGCAGATCGTTCAAGTCCATGTCGCGGATATCGACGCCGTCAATGCGGATGGCGCCCTTCTGCACGTCATAGAACCGCAGCAGCAGCGAGATGATCGTGGTCTTTCCGGCCCCGGTATGTCCGACGATGGCAACTGTCTCGCCTGGTTCGATGGTGAACGACACATCGCGCAGCACCCAGTCGTACTCCAAAGCGAGATCGCCGTTTCCTCCCACGGCGGACTTGAGCTTTTCCCCCTTGCTGGCGGCTTCTTCGGCAGCCTGTGCCATGGTGCGATAGGCGAACCACACGCGATCGAACTCGATGCGCCCCGCTCCCGCGGGCGCCTTCGGCGATGCCGGTGAGACGATCTCCGGTGGCGTATCCAGCAGCTTGAAAATGCGCTCGCTCGACGCCATTGCCGACTGCAGGATGTTGTACTTTTCGCTGAGGTCCTGGATGGGGCGGAAGAAGCGCTGCGCGTATTGCATGAACGCGACCAGCACGCCCAGGGTCACCAGGTTGCGAATGACCTGGCCGCCGCCGAACCACACCACGCACGCGATCGCCGTTGCCGAGAGGACTTCCACCACCGGGTAATACACGGCGTGGGCCATGATGGCGTCTTTGAACGCGTCCATGTGGGTGCGATTGATCTCCTCGAAACGCTCGTAGGCTTTCTTTTCGCGATTGAACAGTTGCAGAACGACGATGCCGGTCACATGCTCTTGCAGGTAGGCGTTGATCTTGGCGATAGCGATGCGAATGCGCCGGTAGCTCTCGCGTACCTTGCGGCGAAATATCGAAGTCGCATAGAAGATGAGCGGCAGCACGGCGAAGGTGATCAGCGCCAGCCGCCAGTTCATGTTCAGCATGATGATCAGGATGCCGAGCAGCACGAAGATGTCTTCGAAGATGGAGACCACGCCGGCGGTGAACATCTCGTTTAGCGCGTCCACGTCGCTGGTGACGCGGGTCACGAGACGTCCGACCGGGTTCCTGTCGAAGAACGCGATATGCAGACCCTGCAGGTGACGGAAAATCTGCGCCCGCAGATCGAACATCACCTTCTGTCCTGTCCACTGCATGATGTAAGTCTGGGTAAATTCGAGCAGGAAGCTGAATAGCAGCAGGCCAACATAGATGCCGGCGATCTGCGCGATACCGGTTAGCGGCCGGGGACTGAGAAAGCGATCCAACAGCGAGTGGGATTCGGTATGGCTGGCAAGATATTTATCGATGGCGACTTTGGTGAGATAGGGGCCGAGCACGTCGGCGCCCGCTTTGAGCACGATGGCGATCAAGGCGACCACGACCTGCACCCGGTAGGGGTGCAGATAGGTCAGCAGACGTTTCATCAGCCTGCTGTCATATGCTTTGCCTAATACCTCTTCTTCGTGGATGGAAGCCATGTCCCCTATAGGATTGTAAACAAATGCCGGAAGTTATATAGACGAGAACGGACAGCGGCAGGATGGAAAAGTCGGGGAGAAGAACGACGGCGTTTGCCGGATCTCTGAGTGCTGCGCAGGTTATGTCAGGTTTCCAGTATCTCTGAGTTGTCATCACGAACGGCCTTCAGGCCGTGAGGGATCTGCTGTTTTCCCCAACCGTCGTTCCAAGGTGCAAACAACAGCAGATTCCTCGCTTCGCTCGTAATGACAATTTCAGAAGTGAACCGTCAATCCCAAATGACCCACATCGGACCTTACTTGTGCAGCGACCCTCAGATGTTCAGCTGATCTTCCGCAGCACCAGCGCGGAGTTTTTCGACCCGAACGCGATGCAGTTACACACCGCATGTTCGACTTCGACATGCCTGCCAACATCGGGAACATAATCGAGATCGCACTCGGGATCGGGCTTCTCCAAATTGATGGTCGGCGGAATTTGCCCGTGATGCATGGCAACCAGCGTGGCGGCAATGCCGGCTGCGCCGCAGGCCCCCTGAGGATGGCCGATTTGCGACTTCAGGCTGGACATTGGCGTCTGGCGCGCCTTTTCGCCTAGCGCCAATTTCAATGCGCGGGTCTCTATGCGGTCGTTCAACACGGTGGAGGTGCCGTGCAGGTTGACGTAATCGACGGCTGCGGCGTCGATACCGGCATCTTCCATCGCCATCTGAATGGCGCGGGCCGGCTCTTCGCCGCACTCCTGCAAGCGCACGCGATGGAAGGCTTCGCAGGTGGAACCATAACCAGCGACCTCAGCGAGGATTCGCGCCCCTCTCGCCCGCGCATGTTCGTATTCTTCCACCACGAACATCCACGAACCCTCGGCGACAACGAAGCCGTCGCGATCGGCCGAGAAGGGCCGCGAGGCGCGCTCCGGTTCGTGGTTCCAGGACGAGGTCATGATCTTCATCAGGGTGAAGCCCTTCATGATTCCCGGAGCGATGGGCGCGTCCACGCCACCGACGACCATCACCGGCAGAAAGCCAAACTGGATTTGCCGCAACGCGTAACCGAAGGCGTCAGTCGACGACGTGCAGCCGGTGGTAATGACGTGGCTCATGCCGCGCAGGCCGAAGCGCATGCTGACTTCGCTGGAGAGTGTGCCCATGGTCCCGCTGGGAATGCAGAACAGGCTGACCTGTTTCACCTTTCCCGTCAGCCATAGCCGAACCTGCTCTTCGGAAAACTCCTGCGCGCCACCGCCTGAGCCCAGCACCACACCAATTTCGCGTTGCTGCTCCAGCGAGAGTTTCGCAGGATCGATACCGGCATCGGTCAGGGCTTCTGTGGACGCGGCCAATGCCAGCGGTACAACGCGCGAGACGTGTTTGCGCTCGTGCGCGTCAACCCAGGCCAACTCGTCGAAATCCTGCACCTCGCCGGCGATCTGCACCGGCAAGTCGCTGGGATCGAAGCTGCGGATGCGCTTCACGCCGCTGCTTCCGGCCAGAACAGCGCGGCAGAACGCCTCGTTGCCGATGCCGTTTGGGCTGACCACGCCCATTCCCGTGATGACGACTCGCTTTTTCATGAAGTGGCTCTGAGATGGTGCATTGCCGCACAATTGCACGAAAGCTAAGCTAGCAACCAGAGGTGCTATCCGGACTCTGTTCGCATTCGTCACATGCCAGATGCTAAGAAGCTCCAAAAAGTCAGTTTTCCGTGTTCCCGGGGCTGAAGCCCCCGAGTATTTATAACAGCTTGCACGCCGGCCTAAAGGCCGGCTGTACCCAAGCATCGACTTGTTCGGAGTTTCTCTAACAGCTAGTTGCTAGTTGCTACTCTATTACCTCGACCTTGGTTTCCGCCAATCGGTTGTCACAAGGGATTTACATCTCGGTGCCGTTCTGCGGCACGAAGTGCAGCTTCCGCAACTTCGCGTCGGGCGTATTTTCGCGCGCGCTGTTCGATCGGTATGCCGGCCGGGTGTGCGCTGAGATCGAGGCCGCCGACGATATGAGGCGGAAACTCGTGGACAGTTGGACCGTCACGTGGACTCGATCTATCTCAATCTCGGCTTGATGGAGCCAACTGCCATGCTTGGGCGTGTAGTGAACCGTGAACCGGTTCCACAACCAGTCTCCGGCCTTCTCGCCGAACCGTTCCACCAGCGCCTTCCGCGAATGCGAACTGAGGTTGTCCAGCACCAGATGAATGGTGTCGGCCTCAGGATAGCGGGCGGCGATCTCCCGTGGGTAGTCGGCAAACGCGGGCGAGCAGCGGTTTGCCGTTACCTTGGTAAAGTACACCCCGGCTTTCCCTTCGACCCCGCAAAACACGTTGGGGGCGCCACAGAGTTGGTACTCACGATCCCGTCGGACCGCACGTCCAGGCTGCATGGGGAACGCTTTGCGAACCTCCGCGCGCAGGGTGACGGACTTCTCGTCCAGGAAACCACCGGTTCGTCCGCCGACCAAGGTTGCTCATAAACCGTCAACACCTCTTCCCTGCGGGCGATGTATTCCTCCTTGAGGTCGGCCACGCACCACATTTTTTCCCGCCACGGCTGTAGGTCGTGGCTTTGCAGCAGCAGGCGAATGGTCTCTCGTCCCACCCCCGGCACCAACTTGCGCTTCACCGCCTCGGCGGCGATCAAGCGTACGCTCCAACGGGCCTGCCCGGTGGGCGGCGCACTGCACACATGGCGATAATCCGCTGGCTCTGGGCCGCCACCTGAGCCGCCCTTTGCCCCTTGGTCGAGCTGCTGTCGGCTGTACTTCCAGCGAGACCGTGCCGATAGGGCAATTGAGGGAGAAAGGGTTGTCGTGTTTGAGCGACAAGAGAGAGATATCAGAAGCGATGGTGCGGTGCGTCTAGTTTTCGGAAGGTACGCGATCCTGGGGTCAGTTCTCTTCTTCCTGTTCCTGGCATCCCAGGGGGCGCACGGGCAGGCCACACAACCTGATCTTACGAAGGTGAACCTCGAAGACCTGATGAACATCGAGGTGACTTCCGTCGCCAAGAAAGAACAAAGGTTGTCACGGACTGCGGCTGCGGTCTTTGTCATTACCCAGAACGACATCCAGCATTCCAGCGCAACTAACATCCCCGACCTGCTGCGCATGGTTCCGGGAGTGGATGTCGCCCAGATTAACGCCAGCAAATGGGCCATCAGCATCCGAGGCTTCAACGGGCAGTATTCGAACAAGCTCTTGGTTCTGATCGACGGCCGGACGGTATATTCGCCCCTGCTGTCCGGAGTGTTTTGGGATGCACAGGACGTGCCTTTGGAGAACATCGATCGAATCGAGGTCATACGGGGACCCGGCGCCACGGTATGGGGAGCAAACGCGGTCGACGGAGTGATCAGCGTCATCACAAAGAAGGCCAGCGACACTCAGGGTGGATTGCTTACCCAGGGTGTAGGGACATCCGATCAGGCGGGCGGAATTGCTCGTTACGGGGGGAAGTTTGGCAGCAACGCTGCGTATCGCGTCTTTGCCGATGGGTTTGCTTACAACCACTTTCCCGACGTAGCGGGCCGCAATGGCAACGATGGCTGGAACATCGTCCAGGGGGGTTTTCGTGTCGATGCCAATGCCTCGGCTCAGGACTCAATCACGGTGGAGGGCGATGCCCACAGTGGAAATGCGGGAGAGATGGTCAGTTCCGTGGTCTCCATTTTTCCGCCGGTGAACGGAGCCCTTCCGTTCAACGACCGTTTTTCCGGCTGGAACCTGTTATCGAGGTGGAACCATGTCGTATCACCCCATTCGGAAACGTCCCTGCAAGTCTATTTTGATCGCAGCACACGCGGCGACGGCACCTATGGTATCGGGGTGAACACGTTCGATGTGGATTTTCAGCAGCATGTGGGCTGGGGTGAGCGCCACGATTTTGTCTGGGGAGGCGCTTACCGTGTGAGTTCCGATCAGACCGTGACTACACCGCGGATATCGTTCAATCCTGCATCCCGCACGACGCAGCTGTTTAGCTGTTTCGTTCAAGACGAGATCGCCGTCCTGCCCGACCGCGTCTACCTCAGTCTGGGGTTCAAACTCGAGCACAACGACTATACGGGTTTCGGATTGCAGCCGAGCGCTCGCATCAGTTGGACCCTAAGCAATCGAAACATGTTCTGGGCAGCAGTTTCCCAGGCCGAGCGAACGCCAGCTCGGAGCGACACCAACATCCGAGTCAACTACGCCGTCCTGCCGGGGCCGAACGGGCTTCCGCTGCTCATCAGCATCTTTGGCAATCCTGGTTTCAAGAACGAGGTGGTGCGCACTGTCGAAGCCGGCTATCGGACCCAACTGACAAACCGGTTCTCGCTCGACGCCACGGTCTTCTTCAACAATTACAGTGACTTGGTTTCCCTGGAACCCGGAACTCCCTTCCTCGAGACCCGTCCGCCACCTTTACACGTCGTCATTCCGAGATTTTTCGCCAACCTAGAGCACGGTGAGACCCACGGCCTCGAAGTGTCCGCGAATTGGAGGGTGGTCAATCGTTGGAGCCTTAGCCCAGGCTATTCGTTTTTGACAATACACCTCCACCGCGATGCCTTGAGCCAAGATCTGACCACCGCCGCAGAAACGGAGGGAGGCAGCCCGCACCATCAGGCCCAGTTGCGCTCGCATGTGGACTTGCCGGGCAAGTGGTCGTGGAATATGTCAGCCTACTTTGTGGGACGTCTCTGGGCCCAAGGGGTTCCTTCCTACACACGTCTGGATACAAACCTGACCTGGCAGCCGGCAGAGAGGTTCTCCATCACTGTGGCCGGAGAAAATCTGCTGAAGGACCACCACCTGGAATACATGGGCCCCTATTCGTCGATCTTGCCCAGCATGATCAAGCGCAGCGCCTACGCCAAGATTGCCTGGCGCTTCTGAAGAGGTGAGTGTAATTGGGCCATTCGGCCAACACGGGACCCCGGACCGGTGATTAGGAAAGCCAATTCCGGATTGTTCGCCGCCATGCGGGCTAACCTGCTCGCGCTGTGGTCTGTGGTTCTATTCGCCGCGGTATTTCATGCAACCGGCTCGGGAACAGTGTGGGCACAGTCAACCGTAGATGAATATCGCATGAAGGCTGCGTTTCTTTTTCATTTCGCTCAGCTTGTGGAGTGGCCCGCCGACACTCCTGCCGACGGCGGCAATTCTCTGTTCCTGTGCACTCTCGGAGAGGACCCGTTCCGCGGAGAGCTGGAAAACACAGTCGAGGGCAAACAGATTGGGTCTCGGACCCTTCGCATCCGGCATTTGAAGTCGCCCCAAGACACGCGCGGCTGCCACGTGCTCTTCATTAGTAACAGTGAGGACAAGCGCATGGCCGTGTTGTTGGCGAATCTTCGGAACGCGCCAGTTCTCACCGTAGGAGAGGCGGACGATTTTTTGGGCGCCGGCGGAATGATCCGATTTTGCCTGGAAGGAAATAAGGTCCGCTTCGAAATCAATCGCGAAGCGGCAGAATCGGCAAGGCTCAGGATCAGTTCGCAGTTGTTGCTCCTCGCCAAGAACGTTGTCGGGGGAAATGGGGGGAAGTAAAGACATGACTTTCAGAGACCTACCGATTCGCCGTAAATTGGGGTTGTTGGTCTCTTCCGCTAGTGTGATGGCGCTTGTCCTGGCTTGTGTGGGCTTCGCCATTTACGAACGGGCGCGCTTCCGCACGGGCGCCACGACCGAACTAACAACCTTGGCCGACATACTAGGAGCAAACACCGCTGCCTCACTCGCGTTCAACGATCAGAAAACCGCCCAGGAAATGCTGGGCGCCCTGCACGCCGAGCCCCACGTGCTAGCGGCCTGTTTGTATAACGAGCGGAGAAACATTTTTGCTGAGTACCGCCGTCCCGGTCTCCCTTCCAATTTCCAGATGCCTTTGTGGCATGAACAGGGACATCAATTCGGCGCTCAGTCTTTGGTCCTTCATCGGAGGGTTCTTCTCAACGGCGAGCACACTGGCTCCATTGCCATCGTTTCCGACCTCGCTGGCTTCCGCGACCAGTTGCTGGGCTACGCGAAGATCGCAATTCTGGTGCTGATCACCTCGCTCCTCGCCACGTTGCCAGTCGCAAAGCGGCTTCTCCGAATTGTCAGCGATCCCATTCTGCGGCTCTCGGCAGTCGCTGCCAAAGTCTCCATGGAGAACGACTACTCTCTGCGCGCGACGGTTAGCGGCAAGGATGAAGTGGGAGGCCTTATCGGAGCATTTAACCAGATGCTGGACGGAATCCAGCTGAGAGACCTGGCCCTGCAGAAAGCGAATGACGAACTGGAAATGCGGGTTCAGCGGCGCACAGCGGAACTGGAGAAAGAGGTACAGGAACGCAAACAAGCCGAGATTGAGATGCGTTTGGCAAAGGAAGCGGCGGAAGTCGCCAGCCGCGCCAAGAGCGAGTTCTTAGCGAACATGAGCCATGAGATCCGTACCCCTCTGAACGGGGTGATTGGCATGACCGATCTCGCACTCGACTCGGAACCAGACGCAGAGCGGCGGGAATACCTGGAGACGATCAAGTTGTCGGCGGACTGTCTTCTTACAGTAATCAACGACATCCTCGACTTTTCCAAGATCGAGGCCGGGAAGATGGAATTAAGTCTGGCCGACTTCAACCTGCGAGATTGTTTGGAAGAAGCTCTGAAACCACTGGCCTTGCGTGCGGACGAAAAAGACCTCGAACTTTTGTGTGACATAGCTCCCGACGTGCCGGAAATGGTCCGGGGAGATTCCACACGGCTCCGCCAAGTTGTCCTCAACCTGGTGGGTAACGCGATCAAGTTCACCCTCACCGGCGAAGTAGCCCTGCGAGTAGAAGTCGAAGACAGCGAGAACGACATTGGAAGCGTGCGTTTTACGGTGGCCGACACCGGCATCGGTATTCCTCCCGAGAAGCGAGAGGCGATTTTTGCCCCCTTTACTCAGGCGGATACATCAACCACACGCGAGTACGGCGGGACCGGGTTGGGATTGACCATTTGTGCGCGACTGGTATCGATGATGGGAGGGAGAGTCTGGTGCGAGAGTGAGGTGGGACGCGGGAGCCAATTCCACTTCACGGCGCGGTTAAAGTTCCTGGCGAACAAAGCGGAGATGGGAGGCATCGTACCTTACGAAACCTTGCGCGATATGAGAGTTCTGATTGTGGACGACAACGCCACCAATCGAAAGATATTGCAGGGAATGTTGAGGCGCTGGGAGCTGAGAACCCGCGATGTCGAGAGCGGAGAGCAAGCCCTGGCGGAACTGCTCTCCGGAAGGGCGGCTGGGGACCCTTACCGGCTGATTTTGACCGACATGCACATGCCCAATATGGATGGCTTCGAACTGGTTGAGAAGATCCGGAATACGCCTGGGTTATCCACCACGGCCATCATGATGCTCACTTCCGCGGGGCATCGCCAAGATGCGGAGCGCTGTAGGGAGCTTGGAATTATCTCCTATCTGCTCAAGCCAATCCGAAAATGGGAGTTGCTTGCAGCTATTGAGAAAGCGCTTGGCAAAGGCGGCCCCAGTCCTCAGCCAAACACAACTGCATGGCGAAAGCCAGTTTCCCCGGTTGACGGCCTGTATATTCTCGTGGCCGAGGACAACCATGTTAACCAGACAGTTGCCGTCCGCATTTTGGGGAAAATGGGCCATTCTGCGGTCGTGGCCAACAACGGGCAGGAGGTCCTCTCGTTGCTGGCCCAGCAGACCTTCGATCTTGTGCTGATGGATATCCAGATGCCCGAAATGGACGGACTAACGGCGACCAAGAAGATTCGCGAGGGTGAGCTGCAATCGCACTCTCATATGCCGATTATTGCTATGACGGCTCACGCCATGAAAGGAGATCGGGAGCGATGTCTTGAGGGTGGGATGGACGGTTACGTCTCCAAGCCTATTGTCGGCAAAGAATTGGAGGAAGCGATCGCCAGCGCGGTCAAAAGTCGCAGTGACACCGGGGATCGAGTAACCAACGAAATACCCAACGGAAATGCCCCGCCGAACGGCACACCGGTTTGGGACGCGGGACAGGTCCTGAAGAGACTGGGCGGCGATGAGAAGCTCTTCTATGAGGTCGTACAGATCTTCCTTGAGGAGACGCCGAAGAATCTGGACGGGTTGCGGCAGGCGATATCGCGTGGGGATGCAGAAACCATCGAGAAAACTGCCCACAGCCTTAAGGGAGAATTGGGCTATTTGGGAATTCCAGGAGTTTCACAAAAAGTGCGCGAACTCGAGAAGATGGGCCGAAGACATGATCTCCAGCACGCCGCAGGAGTGTTCGCAGCCATCGAAACTGAAATTTCAGCCGTCCTCAACTCCATGCGAAGTGTGAATGATATGAAGCTGGAGGAGCAGTTGGCCGCTAAAACCGGAGCAGGCCAGTAACTATGAGTCAGCCACTGACGCGGTCCACTGGGCTCGAGCGGCCAGGAAGTAGCTGCGACCAAGTATTGGTTGCCGAAGATGACCCAATGTTTCGCAAGATCTTGAAGAGTTGGCTGGAGAACTGGGGATATCGCGTAATTGTCGCCGAAGATGGCACGGCGGCTTGGAACATCCTGCAGCAAGAGCGTCCTCCTGAACTACTGATCCTGGACTGGGTGATGCCGGGAATTGATGGCTTGGAACTATGCCGCAGAATTCGAGAGCGCCAGACAACTCCTTACCAATACATCCTGCTAGTCACGGCCAAGGACGATGCCGAGGATGTGGTCACGGGCCTAGAGGCAGGAGCGGATGATCATTTGACCAAGCCGTTCGACCGCAGCGAACTGCGGGCGCGGCTGAGAGTGGGAAGACGTATCCTCACTCTCCAGAAGGGTCTGATTCAAGCCCGCGAAGAGCTCCGCTTTCAGGCCACTCATGACATACCTACGGGAATTTGGAACCGGGGTGCACTCCTCGACCTGCTGCAGCGTGAAATCGAGCGCGCCAGCCGTTCCCAAAGCCCAACCGGTCTTTTGATGCTTGACCTGGACCACTTTAAGAAGGTCAATGACACCTACGGACATCTGGCTGGCGATGTGGTCCTGAGGGAGGTTGCGCGCCGCATCAGCGAAGTTGTCCGTTCCTATGACCTCGTGGGGCGCTACGGAGGCGAAGAGTTCCTGGTTGTGCTCCCCAGCTGCGACAAAATCCAAGCCCTGCAAAGCGCGGAGAGAATTCGATCGGTAATCGCCGAACGCCCAGTTCTGGCAGCTGGCGCCGAAATCCTGGTCACGGCCAGCATCGGGGTGACGGTTACGACGGGCAGCACCGTCGCTGAAAAAGAGATTCTGGCAATCGCCGATACTGCCTTGTACCAGGCTAAGAGTGCTGGGCGAAATTGCACGGCCGCACTGTGAGGGACGACGTTCCGGATGGACGGTCGGTGCTAGGAAACTGGAACCAGGCCGACAACTTCAATCGCTCCCTCCAAGGCAATCTTGACTACCGCGCTTCAGCTGCAACTGCCCGCCGCTTCGGTTGTCCCCTCATAGCGAAGAAAAGGATGTACAGATAGCAGATCACGGGCAGCACAAAGGCGTGATGGATCCCGATGCGGTCAGCCAGCATGCCCTGTAATACCGGAATGATCGCGCCGCCGACTGCATCTTTAAGCCCTTTCGCTATTCGGTTTGGCGCCACTCACAGCAAAGAACAAGATGTAAAGATAGCAAGCCGAGGCGATTACTAGGGCGTAATGTATGCCGGGACCCCAACTTGTTTGGCCTTCGCTCATCGTCGGATAGTAACTTCTGTTGATTAGGACGGCGGTCTTACCAACCAGCCAGGGAATAATTGCGCCACCCACAATCGCCATATTCAATAGTCCAGAGCCGTCGCCGGTCAGCGGCCCGAGTTCAGCGATGCCGAGCGTAAAAATAGTCGGAAACATGATCGAGTTGAACAAGCCGACCAGGAGGATCGCCCACATAGCCGTGTGCCCAGTTGTGAATACCGACATTGCTACTAACAGCGCGGCAGCGGCGGCGCACAAAGCGAGCAGGTTCCTCGGTTTCATCTTCTGCAACACCGCCGATCCAACGAACCGTCCGACCATCGCACCCACCCAATAGAGAGAGATGTATCTCGCCGCCAGTGCCACGGCAGCGCGGTAACGGCTGGCGGGATCGAGCACGGAGGAAGGGTCGACGAAATGGCCGATGCTGTCGAGTCCGAGATAGTTGGAAATGGAACTGCCGATCGATACCTCTGCGCCGACATACACAAAAATGGCCACCGCGCCAAGAATGAGATTCGGATGTCTCCAAACGGAGTCGTTGACGGCTTCACCGAGGTGATGCGCGGCGGATTCTATCTTGGGAAAATTGAATAAGCCAATCGCGACCACCAAAAGAGCGAGCACGATACTGAAGAAGTACACGTAAAGCTTGATCACTGCGTCGGCTTGCTGAGAAGCGCCTTGCTCCATTGAAGCGGTTGTGGTTCTCAGAATCAGATGTGCTCCGATCCATGGGAAGATGGCTGTCCCGAGAGAGTTGAACGCCTGCGTCAGATTCAACCGGCTGGAGGCCGCCTGAGGCTTCCCGAGGATTGCTACGTAGGGGTTTGCCGCAACTTGGAGGATAGTTATTCCGGTGGCGAGGACAATGAGCGCAACCAGGAAAAGGGGGAACGATGCAAGTTTGGCCGCAGGGTAAAAGATGAGGCATGCCAGTACCATCGTAAGTAGTCCGATTACGATGGCTTTTTGATACCCGATCCAGTCAATTACCCTGGCCGCTGGAACCGAGAAAACAAAGTAAGCGGAGAAGAACGCCGTCTGAATCAGCATGCTGGCGTCGAGTTTCAGATGAAATGCGTTCTGAGCAAATGGGATCAGCACGTCGTTCAGGGAAGTGAGAGATCCCCAGATGAAAAACAAGGTGGTGACCATCGCCAGGGGGCCGCGGTAGTTCTTGGCAGTGTCCGGGGCGCTGCCGGTATCCGTGCTTTGCGGGATCCCTCGTGCCATGCTCACCTTTGGGACTTAGATGTAGGGAACAGCCGGAATTGTATCCCGCCACAACTCCATGCGCAGCAGAAAAGCTCGACAAACCGGAGCATCGGCCGTGGAGCAGCCGGAGTCCCCAACGAGCGCCGACTCTGCGCTTGTAGGGGTGGAAGTTTTCGCCATTACGCTGCCGGCGCAGAGTGTGGCGGAGATCGAATCTCTATGGATGGACCGAAAACGCGAGCGCATGGAAACGGCGCCGCGAGTGAAGATCACGAAGCCCTTAACTGCCCCGCCGTCACGTCCCCGATTTTTCCACTTGACTTTCCGTTTTCCTTGGATACTATCTCTCTGCCACTTCAGGGCATTTTCCAAATTCGCAGCGGTCGGCTGAAAGCTTATTCAGGGGTTGATTTCCGCGGTTGCGCAACTTAGGCAATCCGCGGCTTAGTCTCATCGTTCATGCGCTCGCACAAATACTCGAAAAGTGAGGAGTCTCTATGTCTTCCCTCTGCTGCGTCCGCTCGCTCGTTCGGGCGATGTCCGTTGTTATGACAATTACAGTGTTGACCGCCTTCTGTATGTGTTCGTCGAGTGCGGCCTTCGCTGACCCCCAGCCGTGCAGCGGGTCACTGCCTCCCGGAGGCAGCGCCACCACTGATCTCTTAGTCAATGGTCCCTGTACGGTGGACGGTACCCCGGGTTCGGTAGCGGTTTACGTATTCCACAACGTCAACATCGTTGCCCCTGGGTCGCTGACGTTCGCCGATACCCGGATTGATTTCCACGCCGAATCCATCATTGTCGAGAGCGGTGGGAAGCTTGCGGCGGGCACCATTATGCACCCCATCGGCATGAATCCGCGAATCATGGGAGAGGTGGGCGCGAGGCTCAGAATTTACCTCTGGGGCGCAAGCACCGATGCCGGGGCGCTCTGCTACGGAGCGCAGTGTGGTGTTCCCAGCAAACTCTGGACCTCGAACACCACGTTGATGACGCATACGGTGCCAATGCCGAAAGACATGGCCTGCAAAAAGGCCAGCTCGATTGATCCCAAGTACAAACTGCCTGGCGACGACTGCTTTTATGGTTACGATTCCTTTGACGCGGCCGACAAAGGCAAAGCAGCCTACTTCGGCCACAAGGTCCTGGCCCTTTCCTATGGCGGAACGATCCAGTTGTTGGGAATGAAAGGTGCCACCTATGATGTCAAGGTGGACGGCGATCCGGGGGACACGGGAACCAGTTGGGTGCGGCTCAATGGCTCACTCAGCAAAGGAGCCACCAGCCTGTCTCTGTCCCGCGCGGTGGACTGGGCAGCCGGTGACCAGATTGTGGTCACCACCACCGATTACATGCCCACCCACTCGGAACAGCTAACCATCGTAACGGTAGGCAGCGATAAAAAGTCCGTAACATTCACTCGAAATGCCGGCTATCCGAATGTTCCGTGCGAAGGCGCCGGCACTGGCGTTTGCTTTCCTCATAACGGTCAGACCTACACCTTGGCCGGCGTTCCGACTGGGATTGGGCCGACGCAAGACTCACACGTCACCTGTTCTTCTGGTACTCCCAACAACACACGCTGCATCGACACTCGCGCGGCGGTCGGATTGCTGACGCGCAGCATTGAGATTCTTTCCGAAGGGGATGAGCCCGACACTGACACTTCCGAGCACGACCACTTCCCTCCCACCAAGGACAACTACTTTGGCGGACATACGATTGTCCGTCAGGGTTTTACCAACTACCAGATCAAGGGTGTGGAGTTCTACCACCTGGGACAGGGCGGACTGATCGGGCATTATCCCGTGCACTTCCACATGGCCCGGAAAACGCCGCAGCCTACGGATCCCACACTAATGCCTTACGTGCGGGATTCTTCCATCCACGAATCCATGACGCGCTGGATCACCGTGCATGCCACGCAGGGCATGACCATCGCCCGCAATGTCGGCTTCGTTTCCATAGGGCATGGCTACTATCTGGAAGACGCTACGGAGGTCAATAACAAGCTTTATGCCAACTTGGGCGTAAGCGTGATCGCGGGAGTGCACAGTGCTACCTTGAACCCGCGCGACACGCCAGGAATTCTCGCGCGGCCAGGCGACAGCCCCCGCGGCGACTTCATGCCCTACCGCTCCGACTGGAATCACCCTAGTGCGTTCTGGATCATGAACGGCTGGAACGACTTTCAGTACAACATGGCCGCAGGTGTCACCAGTTGCGGCTCCTGCTATTGGCTGCTGCCCGGCGCCAACGGTGGCCCCTCCATGTTTGAGACGTGGGATGGGTATGCGTCTCAGCAGCTGAATGTTCAAGATATGTCGTCGTTGCGGATGGACAACACCGGACGCTCGGGGCTGACGCCATTGAAGAGCTTTATCGGGAATAGTTGCGTTGCCTCCCAGCTCTCCTTTACCAGCATTGGAGACACCTATGATTGCGGCGGGTTCAGCGACGGTCCCGCGAATGACACGACGTTGCAGGCGGTCACCAACACGTTTGCGCCACCGGTAACTCAGTCTAATACCCCCGCTTACCGGGTCTATTATCCGCAGATTACCGGCTTGCGGAACCNNCAGTGCCTGGGAGCTGACGATCCTAAGAACCCAACCGATTGCAGCAGCGGCAACACCACGGTCCCTCCTTGCGCCAACACTGGACCGAATAAGTCAATTTGTGAGGCCACTGTCCTGGACCACTACGACACATCATTCAATTACGCGCAGACCAACTTTGCCGCGATTTGGATGCGACCCAAGTGGTTTCTCTTCACTGACGGTGCGGTCACCGATTCGCAGTACGCCGGCTTGAACTTCACCACCGGCGGCGGATACACGCAGTCCGATAACCCCCTCGGCAACTGGATGCTGGCCTATAAGACTGCTTTCATTGGCACCTCGCAGACGATAGGCAGCGACGGTTTTCCGGCCAATGGCTATGCCTCCGAGGCCGGGCCGTTCAATCCAAAAACCGGGTTGAATTGCGCCAACCAGGCTGATCGTGGTTACTGCCTCTCGACTGCGGATGCCATTAGCATTCAGGTGAATCCTTTCCCCGGCCAACGCCTGTTCAGCGTCTATGATGGACCGGCCTTCCAGCAGTCGAACGCATACTTGGACGTTTATCCGACGCTGATGCCGGGCAGCGGGACTGGCTGGATGTATCGGCAGTTCTTCGTGGATGGCGTTCCCAAGGATGCCTCGGGTACGTGCTATCTTCCCAACGCGGGCATTGCGTGGAAACAGCCTAACGGGTTCTATTACCCGCCAGCCTTTCATTCCCAGAACCTGATGTTCCGGAATGATAATATCCGGCACTTCCTGATTGAACCGTTGTTCGTAGCCAATACCTGGCCGTATATGCCGAACGACGATGCGATCCATAAGCGTTACTGTCCGGGTAATGACTCACCTGGGATGTTTAACAATTTCACCGACATTGACCGGCAGACAGTCCTGAACGACGGCGTGCCCGATACCAAGAACAAGATGGGCATGAACGTACCAGGTGGTGACGGAGCCCTGACCGGCTTGATTGCCTCCGAGACTAGCCCCACGCCAACCACCGGCCGGGAGACCATCTCAGTCAACGAAGATCCGTTCTTCAATGCTCCGCTGGAAACCGTGGAATGCGCCTCCGACAAGCACGACAGCATTGCGGATGGAAAGGGAGCCCCGGGAACCGCCAAGACCAGCCCCTACGAGTATGTAACCACGGGAATCATCGCCGGCTGCGCGATCGGATTCTACCCTGGGACGAGACCATGTCCGCCCCCCAATCAGGGCCTGCAGTGTTCCTATCCCCACGAGTGCATACAAGGTGATCCCTTAACCGGTCCCGCGTATTGGACTCACCAGGGCGCCACGCCGCAAACCTTCGGCGTGCCCCTGTATCGCCAATACTTGACCGCCGCCGAACTCATGGAGTCTCCGCCACCCAAGCCGCGTGCCTTAATGCTGGGCCAGGACTCGGGGCAGCGAAGTACGCTCACTCTCAATCACGGTCATTACTACATTGACACCAGCAACAACTGCTCGAGCCAGGGCGGGTGCATTGTCTCTAACCCAGCTTCCGAAAACGGCGTCTCAGTCTTCCAGGGAGGCCAAACTTACTACGTGTATTTCATTTATGGCAAACCTTCGACGCAGTTGACGTTTGACATTTACCTTGGCCCCAACGATGAAACCGGGAAGTGGAAGGTAGCTGGGGTTCGGGGCACATTCGACACCGATACTTATGTGTTCAACCCCGTCAAGGGCGCAACGCCTTGGCTTCCAACCCCGGTGTACGACAAAGATACGAATTTGCTGACCGTAACTGTGGATTTGAGCAAGAGTTCCATTGCGACGGAATTCGCCAATGAGTTCAGTGATGCTTGCCAGCCCAAAAGCTACTGTGGAGTAAAAGTCGGAAAAGACGGAACCAGAACGTGTGGCTGCACCATAGCCCTCGGGTCGAGCTGCAAAGATGACACCGTGTGCAGCTGGGGTCCTAAGGATCCGGATTGTCCCAATGCGGGCTGCTATGGATTCGCCTTCACCATGCCCTCCGATTGGGTGGCTCCGCCCAACCCTGTCGATCCTCCCGCAGCAGGGAAATTCAGTGACGATACGTATTTCGACAAGGGGAATGTGCAGTTTAAGACGGTTGACACCAGCAAATTCGGTCAGAAAACGCAGTGTCAGTACACCACTCCACCGACCCAATGATAGGAGGCCGAGCGCGGCCAGTTACGCTTAGCGGGTCGCGCTCGGCTCAACCATGCGGCAGGAGAAGACATCCTGCCCGTAGCTTCCTAGAGAAATTTGAGCGCCCCGTTCTAGACCAGTTTCAGAGTTGGCGTAGACCGGGTGGAGCCAGCCTTCAGGCTGGCGTCCAATTTTCCTGAAGTCTCGCGCCGAGGGGCAGTCAAAGTAGAAAGTGGAGTAAAAGCAAGGCCGGCGGTTGGCTCCGGCCGGCCCGATTCGATTCAAGCCGGACAACACTTAGGCCAAAGACAGGGTTTTCGTCCACCGCGGCCGCGCAGAGAACCACCCTGCTGTCTACAGCGACCTCAGAAAGTTCAGAATATCCTGCTTCTCATTTTCGGTGAGATGGTTGAATCGGGTCATGACGCCGTTAGCTTCGGAGCCCGGGCTGGCGTGCTGTGCAATCGCTTCCACCAGGTCCTGAGTCCGTCCATCGTGCAGAAAGAAAACTCGCTGACCGATTCCCCAAAGCGGGGCGCTTCGAAATTCGTCGGGCCCGGCGCTGCCCTGGATAATATCGTCCGCCAGCTTGGGACCCATATGGTGCACCAAGAGGTCCGAATATAGGTTCGCGTCCTTGTTGCTCAGGGCTTCTCCGTAATAGGACGCGGTAGTTCTCATGCTTTGGATATGACAAAGCGCGCATCCCACGCCGATAAACAGGCGATGTCCGCTCTGGACTGACGGTGGACAGCGGTCGCCTTCGCAGGCCGGAGTAGGTTGGTCCAGATAACGCATGTAGTTTCCAAACTGCACGATGTCACTGGGAACGGCAGTGGGATCAGTGCCGGTTTGCTCCATGTTCGTCCCATCCTCCGGTGTGGCATTGAACAAGCAGCTTGTCGGTGGAGGCATGGGCGGATAGCCACGTTCGCTGGGAAATACTTCGTTACTGACTCCCATTTCTACGCTGTAAGCCTCGGCGGCAAATAGTTGGAGCGACTTGTTCTGCGCCTTCCATCCGAAGCGCGTGATGGTTCCGTCATTCGGGTTGCGATTGGGATGACCGGCTATACCCAGGGCAAGCTTCGCGGCGGAAGCCGACACCATGTTGCGTTCAATCGTCGCGTCGGGAATGTTCTCGATCAATCCACCACCAAACAGCGGAGTTGGAATGCGATAGCTCAGGTTCCCGAGTTGGCCCATCTTCTCGAAGTCCGGCTGTAAAAGTTGGCAAGTCTGCAAGTGTCCGCTGATCCCGGGAGTGTTGGTTGCATCCACTCGACCTTGAATCGTGAACAGATCATGCACTCCGCCATCCCGCTGGCCGCTTAGAACGCCACCGGGATTGGGGAAGTACTTGAACCGCGCTTCCCTCACCGGCCCGTCTTCGCTGATGAAGAACGGTATGTTGTTGCTGGCTCCATCCAGGTTAGCTACCGCGATCTGCGGGTTCGGTCCAAGAAATGGGAAGGCAGTGCGGCTTGGGCTCGAGCCTCCGGTCGCAGGTTGCGCGTGACAACTGGCGCACTGGTTGCCGTTGAAGCCGGGGCCCAGGCCCTTGCCGGTTTCCCCGGGCAGATTCCCACCTACCGAGTCCACTTCCAGGAAACGCGACAACGCATTATTGAAGAAGCGCTGCTGGCCGGGGGTTAGGCCTCGCACCGGTTGCCCGGCGCCGACCTTGCCGCCCCGCGGTCCGGGGTCGCGGGCAATGACCTGTGCGTCTAGATGAACTGCAGGAGCCAGCACACAGGAGAGGAGAGAGAAGAAGAGGAATGCCAGTGCGAATCGGGTATCTTTCATGGGCCCAATCGATTCTCCGCGATGGCAATCGTGAATTCAAGATAAATATTCTTGATGAGCGGTAACGCTGAGTATTCTGGCCAGTGCGCTACTGAGTGCATGTACTCGCTCAGGCGCGCGTCAGGGCAGCCATGGGTAACAGGCACAGGAGGGTACTGTTGGGGGAAGCGACACAATTTACAACCCACTCAAACCCCGACCCGGGAGAGGCGGCGAAGTGGAAGATGCGCAGAGACTTACTGGAGCCGACGATCGGACTTGAACCGATGACCTGTCGATTACGAATCGACCCACTCAGGCCATGGCCGAGAGCCGTCCAAAATGCTCCTCTAGCAACCCCTTGTCGAATTCCGATAGCTTTTTCGCGGTGAGCGAAACTTCCCAAAAGGTGGAGTGTTTGATCCGATAACAACCCTGAGAATGGTCGTGTAATAACGGCTACCCCTCCGAAGTGCAATTCGCCCCTGCCCTTCGGAGGGGATTTTTCTGCCCCGATTTCCTCGTGCTTCTGACTCGGATCTTTATTCCGCCGTGGGTGCCCGATCGGCGGCTCTGGATCGGATGTACTCGTCTATAACCCGATCCAGCAAGCCCTGTTCGCGCAAAACGTACTCAATCGCGTCGCGCACCGCGCCTTTGCCGCCTTCGTGGGGCGTCACGTAGTGCGACTCGCGCAGCACTTCCGGCCGCGCGTTCTTCACCGCAATAGCCAGCCCGCACAGCCGCATCACGGGCAGATCGATGACATCGTCCCCAACATAGCAGACCTCTTGCGGCGCCAGGCCTTCCTTCGCCAGAATCTCGTAAAACGCGGACGCCTTGTCCTGCTGCCCTTGATAGACGTGCTCGATCTTCAGGTCGCGCGCCCGCAGCGCCACGGTTTCGGAAATACGCTTGGTGATGATACCCGTCTTCAGCCCGCCCAGACGCGCCAGCGAAAATCCTGCACCATCGTGCGCATTGAATCCTTTGGCCTCGATCATCTTCTGGCCGGCGAACCCGAAGCCGCCCTTGTCGGCCATCTGCTGGCGACGCTCGTGGGTCTCCTGACCTGCTCCCGCGCCCGGTGCCGGGAACAGGAAAATCGTGCCGTCGGTCATCACGCCGTCCACGTCGAACAGCATCATCTTGATCTTCTTCGCGCGCTCATCGGACATGGGGCCAGTTTAGCAGTAGGAAATCCGAAAAAACCTATCATCACGGAGACACGGAGGACACTGAGAAATTCTTATTTGATGGTTTCTAGCTTTCACCGGCCCCGCTCTAAGTTCGTTCAACTCAGCATCCGGTACTGCGCTGCTGATATTCCCACAAGCAAGACAGACCCACAATTCCTCCTGCGTCCAGACGGCTGGCACAGTCCGACGGTTGGCGTCAAAGTAAACGCTGTATTGAATCCTTGCAGGAAATGTGCGGTGGTGTTGCTCTCCACACGAACACATCATTCAATGCTCCTTGGTTTGAGATGCCTCATCGTGGCACTGATTTCAAAGCGCTGCAAATATCATGAAGACAATTATTTTCGGGACGGCTTGTCTCTCTGTGGTGAATAGAACTCCTCCGTGTTCTCTGTGTCCTCCGTGGTGAAGTCATAGCGGCGAACAATTGGCGAAACTCTGCTAAAATAGCCGGATGCCTGTGGGAGAAATTCCGGTCGCGCTGGCCTGGGCGCATCCGCTGGTTGCGGAGTGGTTCCTGGGACGCTTCGGTTCGCCCACCGAGCCGCAGGAGCAAGGTTGGCCGGAGATCCTTGCCGGCCGCACCACGCTGATATCCGCTCCCACCGGTTCCGGCAAGACGCTCGCTGCGTTTCTTATCTGCATCGATCGCCTGGTGCGCAAAGCGCTGGACGGCTCGCTGCACGACCGCACGGAAGTCCTGTACGTCTCGCCCCTCAAAGCGCTCGGCAACGATATTCAAAAGAACCTCGACGGACCGCTGAGCGAGATTCTGGCGCTGGCCGCCGAACGCGGCCTCCTGATGCCCGAGATTCGCACTGCCGTCCGCACTGGCGACACGCTGATGAAAGAGCGCCGCCAGATGCTCAAGCGTCCGCCGCACATCCTGGTCACCACGCCTGAGTCGCTCTACATTCTGCTCACCGCGAACGGCAGCCGCGCCATCCTGCACGATGTCGAGACCGTCATCGTGGACGAGATCCACGCCGTCGCCGATGACAAGCGCGGCGCACACCTGACGCTGTCGCTCGAGCGGCTTGACCTGCTGGCGAACCGGCCAACGCGCATCGGGCTCTCGGCCACACAGAAGCCCATTGAGGAGATCGCGCATTTCCTCACGGGTGCGGGACGCCCTGCCCCGGCCGTCGTCAACATTGGCCACCGCCGCAAGCTCGACCTGGCGGTTGAGGTTCCGCCGTCAGAGCTTGGCCCAATTGCCAGCAACGAGATGTGGGGCGAGATCTACGACCGTATCGCGGAACTGGCCCTGCAACACCGCTCGACGCTGGTCTTCGTCAACACGCGGCGGTTGGCGGAGCGCGTGGCCCTTCATCTGGGCGAGAGAATTGGCGAAGAGCTGGTGGCGACGCATCACGGCAGCCTGGCGCGCAAGCTCCGCCTCAACGCGGAGCGCAAACTGAAGAACGGCGAAATTCGTCTGCTGGTGGCGACGGCTTCCCTGGAGCTTGGAATCGATATCGGCAACGTTGATCTGGTTTGCCAGATCAATTCGCCGCGTGCGATTGCGGTGGCCTTGCAGCGCGTGGGCCGCGCCGGTCACTGGCGCGGAGCCATTCCCAAGGGACGCCTGTTCGTCACCACCCGCGACGATCTTGTCGAATGCGCAGCCGCGGTCCGGGCCATCAAGCAGGGCGATCTCGACCGCATCCAGATTCCCGTGGCGCCGCTCGACATCCTGGCACAGCAAATCGTCGCCATGTGCAGTTGCGAGGAGTGGGACGAGGACGCGCTGTTCGACTGCGTGCGCCGCGCCTATCCCTATGGCGAACTGCGGCGCGAAGAGTACGACAGCATTCTGGAAATGCTCTCGCAAGGGATCGCAGTCAAGCGCGGCCGCTACGGCGCTTATCTGTTTCGCGACATGGTCAACCGCCGCCTTCGCGGGCGGCGCGGAGCCCGTCTGGCGGCGATTACCAGCGGCGGGGCGATCCCCGATACGGCCCTGTTCACCGTGGTTGCGCAACCGGATGAGATCGTCGTGGGCACGGTCGACGAGGACTTCGCCGTGGAAAGCAACGCAGGCGACATCATGCTGCTGGGTAACACCTCGTGGCGGATTCGTCGCATTGAGTCCAATTCCGGACGTCTGCTGGTGGAGGATGCGCACGGCGCGCCGCCGAGCATTCCCTTCTGGCGCGGCGAAGCTCCGGCGCGCACCGACGAGCTTTCGCATCACGTGGCGGAATTGCGCGAGCGCGTCAGCGCGCTGCTGCCGAACACGGCGCCGCTGGCGGTACCGAGCAATCCGGAGATACCGGTCCCTGGCCAGGAAAAGCAGATCCCTCGGGGACTAAAGTCCCTTCGTGATGACAAATTGGAAGGCGGTAGCGGCGATGCCCGGGTAGAGCCAAATGCCCACCACGACGCTCGGGTAGAGCGGCGCTTTAGCGCCGCGTCCACGCCGCCTCTTTCTTTCCCCGAGCCGGCTTCAGCCGGCGACACTTCTCCTTCAACAGTACCAAGGGCCCGTCTGCGCGGAATTGCATCTAGCCCCGAAGTGCAGAACGCGGTCGCATGGCTGAAGGACGAGTGCGGGCTTGACGATTCCGGCGCTGAGCAACTGGTGGAGTACATCGTCACCGGCCGCGCGGTGCTGACCGAGGTCCCGACGCAGGACTGCATCATCGCCGAGCGCTTCTTCGATGAGGGCGGCGGGATGCAGCTCATCATCCACGCGCCCTTCGGCGGCCGCATAAACAAAGCCTGGGGTCTGGCGCTGCGCAAGCGCTTTTGCCGCTCGTTTAACTTTGAGTTGCAAGCCGCTGCAACGGACAACGGGCTAAACATCGCCCTGGCCGAGCAGCATAGCTTTCCGCTCAGCGACGTCTTCCACTACCTGCAAACCGAGACAGTGCAGGAAGTCTTGGAGCAAGCGGCGCTGGCTTCGCCTATCTTCGCCACGCGCTGGCGCTGGGATGCCAACCGCTCGCTGGCGCTACTGCGCTTCCAGGGCGGCAAGAAAGTTCCGCCTCAGATTCAGCGCATTCGCAGCGACGATCTTATGGCGTCGGTCTTCCCCGACGTGGCCGCGTGCCAGGAAAACATCGTTGGCGATATCCAGATTCCCGACCATCCGCTGGTCCAGGAAGTGATGAAGGATGTCCTCACCGAGGCCATGGATATTGACGGGCTGCGGCGGGTGCTCGACGGGATTCGCAGTGGGGCGATTCGCACGCTGGCGATCGACACGCCGGTGCCATCGCAGTTCTCGCACGAAATACTGAACGCGAATCCCTACGCGTTCCTGGACGACGCTCCGCTGGAAGAGCGGCGTGCCCGCGCAGTGCAGATGCGGCGCATGCTGCCGGAAGCGGTTTTGCAGGAAGTGGGACGGCTCGACCAGGCGGCGATTGCGCGGGTCCGCGAGGAGGCCCGGCCCGATGTTCGCGACAGCGACGAGTTGCACGACGTGTTGCAGACGCTGGTTGCGGTCCCAGAAGAGATTGCCGATAGCGATTGGCAGCACGCGATCGCAAGCTGGACCCCGCTGGGCAATGAGCTGCTGGAGAGTTGGCGAGTAGTCCGGGCGAAAATCCCCACCCCAGCAAAAGAGGCTTGGGTGGGGCACCCGGCGGAGCAGCCCTTGGTCGGCGGAAGGGGCGCAGCTTTAGCTGCGCCGTCAGATGCTCCTTTCTCTTCCTCTGAGCCGGCTTCAGCCGGCGGCACCCGACGATATCTCGTTGCCTCCGAGCGCGCGAAAGACTTCGCGCTGATTTTTCCCGAAGCGCGGTTCGAAGTTACGCCTCCGGAGCTGCCATCCAATACAGCCTCGCGCGACGACGCTCTGCTCGCCATGGTGACTGGCTGGATGATGCACTGCGGGCCGGTTACGGCGGCTGCGTTGGCCTATTGGCTCGGCCTGTCCGCCGCCGAGGTTGAGCAAGCCCTGCTCCGCATGGAGGCGTCGGGTTCGATCCTGCGCGGGAATTTCAGCGGACAGGCGCAAGGCAACGAGCCAGGCACTGCTGAGTGGTGCGACCGGCGATTGCTGGCGCGCATTCACCACCTCACGGTCGCCACCCTGCGCAAGCAGGTCGAGCCCGTCACGGCGGCGCAGTATATGCGCTGGCTGTTGCGCTGGCAGCACGTGGCTCCGCAATCGCAGTTGAGCGGCGAACGCGGACTGTTGGAGGCTGTGCGTCAATTGCAGGGTTTCGAGATTCCGGCGAACGCCTGGGAGAAGCACATCCTGGCGGCGCGGCTGAACAACTACGATCCCGCTGCGCTCGATCAGCTTTGCCTGACCGGAGCGGTTGGCTGGGGACGGCTGTCGCCGCATCCGGCCACGCTCGAAGATTCCGGCGAAGGCCGCCGCCGCGTCGTGCCCACCAGCGTCGCGCCCATCACTCTCTTTGTCCGCGACGATTCCGATTGGATGCAGCCTCGCCTCGGCAATGAGGAGCAGAACTTTGAACGCGTGCTGAGCGAGGCCGCCCGCAGCGTGCTGGAATTTCTGCGGCGCCGCGGCGCGTCGTTTTTCGCCGACATCGTCCGTGGAACCGACCGGCTGAAAGCGGAAATCGAAACCGCACTCTGGGAACTCGTGGCCGCTGGCGTGGTCACCGCCGACGGCTTCGAAAATTTGCGCTCGTTGATCAATCCGCGCCGTCGCAATGCGACCGGCACGCCCAAGCTCACCCGGCCCCGCCACACCGGGGGACGCTGGTCGCTGCTCTATCCCGGCGAGGGCGCCGATCGCTCCAAGGTGGTCGAGGCCACTTGTTGGATGCTGCTGCGCCGCTACGGCGTCGTCTTCCGCGAGACTCTGGCGCGGGAGTCGAACCTGCCGAAGTGGCGTGAGCTGCTGATCGCGTTCCGCCGCCTGGAAGATCGCGGCGAAGTGCGCGGAGGAAGATTCGTCAACGGATTTCTCGGCGAGCAATTCGCCCTGCCCGAAGCCGTCGAGTCGCTGCGCGCGATGCGTAACCTCCCGGCCAGCGGCGAAGTCGTGACCATCTCCGCTGCCGACCCTTTGAACCTGGTGGGCTTCATCGTGCCGGGCGAGCGCGTGGCGGCGATCTCCGGCAAGTATGTCAGCTTCCGTGACGGCATTCCCGTCGAAGCCGTGGAGCGCTCAAGCGCACTGCTTGAGGCTGCCGCACAATGATGCCGGACGATCTAGTAGAGGGCGTCCATTACTACATGGAAAATGGGTTCATGGTCTTCACTGCGGTTTACCTGCGCCAGCGAGGATATTGCTGCGAATCGGGGTGCCGGCATTGCCCGTATGGATTCGAGGCGGTGCAGCCGGAGCGGAAGGCGAAGGAATAGGGATCGGATTGATGTATCCGCATGCACGGGTAGTGCGGGCCTTCAGGCCCGCCTCCAGGGATTCGCTTCAGCCGCTGAGGTCGACGACCTCAGCGGCTGAAGCTAGGAATTGCGCGGGCGGTCTCAACGCGGGCCTAAAGCGGGTGGGTGAGAACTGTGCCGTCCCCTACGGGACTCGGATCTATTTCCCACTCTACCCAGCACTCCGCCTNNACTGAGCCGCGCCTACGGCGCTGGATTTTCCGCTAGCATATTCCCCTGGCGAATGCCCAAGCTTCGTTCTCGCACATCCTCTCAACGAATGCACTGCCCGAGCAGTGCGTTCCTTTTTTCGATGCGTATGAAGCCGCCAATTCAAAGCGAGTTCTCATACACGATCTGAAGGCCCGCACTACCCAACGTATAACCAGTCTGGAATTGCTATAGCTTCGCGAGACGGGACGACAAGCCATGAGGCAACGCCTTCCGGAGCGGCAAGCAAAAAGCAGGCACGTGGCCCGCTCTCTCGCGATCAGAGCCTAGCCGTGCGGGCTGACGTGCTCGGGCTCGATCTTGTAGATAACGCGCTGCTCGCCGGGCTGCGCGAACGGATACTTGTCCTTATCCAGATACTTCTTGGCCAACTTGTCGATCAGTTTGTCGGCACCTTCCTGGGTGATTTCGCTGACCCGGCCGCGCACTTCCAGGTAGCGATAGGGATTGTCGGGATCAATGAGGGTGATTGCCACGCGGGGGTCGCGACGAAGGTTCTTGTCTTTCTGGCGGCCGAGCGCGGAGTTAACCAGAACTTTGCCGTCAGCGTAATCCACCCACACCGGTGTGGTCTGCGGACTGCCGTCGGGCATCAGGGTGGTAAAACTGCCGAATGCCTTCTTCTTGAAGAGGTCAAGATAATTCTCGGGAATCGAAGCGGACATGAGAAGTCTCCTTACTTTCTAAACCGATATCGCGTCGAACAACCGACGATTGGATTCCGCAACTATTGTATGAGGTGCGAGAAGGAATGCAAGCAGCTGCCGGCCGCCCTTCATCTGAAAATCCTCGTGCGGCGGCGAGAACTCAGCTACAATCCACCCGTCGTCAGGAGTTGACTATGAACTGCAAAATCGCTGCTGTCCTGCTTCTGTTGCTAGCGCTGACGCCGCCCCTGCTTGGCGAAGACAAGTCCGCTATGGCGCCCAATGCGTCGTTCGACAAGATGAAGACGCTCGATGGCGCCTGGGTGGGCACCATGCTCGAAGGCGGTAAAGAGTATCCGGCCACTACCCGGTTCATGATGGTCTCCGACGGTTCGGCGCTGATGGGCTGGCTCGGCGAGGGCACGTCCGACGAAATGGTCACCATCTTCCACCTGGACGGTAACAAGTTGATGGCGACGCACTATTGTGCGGCGCATAACCAGCCGCGCATGGTGGCAACCCCGGGCGGCGATCCCAATCGCGTGGTCTTCGATTTCAAGGATGGAACCAACATCGGGCCGAACGATGGTCACATGCAGGCGGTGGCGTTCATCTTCGATGGCCCGGATCATCACATCGAAGAGTGGACGTATGTGGACAATCACGGCAAGCTGAGCACCGGGCGCTTCGACTTTCGGCGGAAGAAGTAGGCGTTTGCCTAACGAATACTGATTCCTTTGGGGAGATGCTTCGGGTCGTAGAGAAAGTCGACCAGTCCGTCGCGGTAATCGATCTTGACCTGCAGGATTCGCAGCATCTCGAAGCCGAGAATGCCCGCCACCTCGGTGCCGGCAGATTTGCTGACCGCGGATAGATCCAACGTCACAATATCCTGATTCTCCTGGGAATAGTGGCCGAACTGAAGCGTAGCTTTGTCGGCACGGTAGACGTTAGCCACCGTACCGCTCAGTCCTTTCACTTGCATGCGGGAATCCGCCCTGACCTTCGTGACCTCGCGAGCAGCCCTGGTAGAAAGAATGTTAGTGAACGAGCCGGTGTCGATCATGAACAGCATCGGCCCGGAGCCATCCACCAGCGTGGGAATCAGCAGCACATGGCCAAAGCGAAAGACCTTGGTCCAGCGGGCCATCTCGGGAGCAACATAGGCGTCTTTCGGCAGGTGCGGGTTTGCCGCCACGTTTGCCTGCTTCGTCTGGTTGGGCGGTGGCGCTGTCCTCTGTTCGCCTCCGTTCTCCACATTGTCCTCAGGGGTGGCACGGGTCTCGCCGGCACTGTTCAGGGCTGTTGGGGCAGCAACCTCGTCCGGACGCTTCGGAAGTGGCGACAGTCTGAGCTTCTGCCCGGGAATGTCGATATCGATCAAATACGCGCCAAAGACATCGGTACCAATCAGACCGTCGTTCTCACCGGGCCCCGCCGCATCAACGACGCGCACCACGCAGTCTTCAAACTCGAGTTCGCCGATACGAATATGGCCAGCCACGGCGACATAGCCACTCTGTTGGCCTTTGTCACCGAGGCCGCCAATGCGCTGCTCGGCGATACGGGTGAGCCCGGCTTTCTCCGCCGCATCGCTGCGGACCAGGATTCCGCTAGTGCCGGTATCTAGAGCCAGGCGATTGCCGTGGCCGTTGAGTTTCACTTCGAGACCTGAAGCTCCGAGGCGAAATTTGCTGGAGGGCAACACCAGCAGCTTGGTATTGGTTTGCTGGACTTTGCTAACCAGCCGGCAGGCGTGAGCGGGTTTATCCACCGTGGCCTTGAGGAAGTCGAGATAACGACGCAGTAAAGCCGTTTCTTCCGGGTCCCCGGAACGTCCACTGGCGAGATAGGCTTCAATCGCCGAGATCCGCTCGCGTGGGGGCAACATGCCAAGCCACATGCGCTGCATGTCTGGGCTGTCGGGCGCGAGTTGGTGCGCACGGCTCAGTTGATCGAAGGCGCGACGGTAGAGGGAGTACGCGCGGTACACGCGGGCCACGCCGATATAAGGAGCAGGGTCATTGGGATTCAGACTCTCCGCCTTAAGATACGACCTTTCCGCCTCCGGCATTTCTCCAAGCCGGAATTGAACATCCCCCATGGCCGTCACCAGCGGGGCAGAGTTCGGCTGCAAGGTGAGCGCCCTGATGGCGGCGGCTTGGGCATCATCGATTTTTTGTTCGCGCAGCAAGGAATGAATCAACCCAACCTGCGCCGGCACAATCTTCGGATCTGCCTTCACGATGGCTTGAAACTTTGCCGCCGCCTCCGCGAACCTGCCCGATCGGTAGAGCATGTCGGCGCTGCTCATATCGGCATTCTGCGGGGCCGGTTCAAGGGCTTCGGTGAAGGCACGAATCGGGAGCCACAGCATCGAAGAAACAACCACAGCGGCGAGAAAACGTTGGGTCATCGGGAAAAGTTCCTGAAGTTAAGCAGGGTAGCACGAAGCCAGGATTCGGCGAAGTTCTTCCATAACTCACCAAGCCGAAATCAATCTTAAGTTCGGAGGATTTGCATATGACCTGCGTCACTCTGCGCTGGTCACCGCAATTAAGTGATCGCAAGTTGCCCAATCCGCTCTACAATACCAGCCAATGTGAGAAATGGGGCCATCCTCACATCACAGTTGCAGCGCGAGCAGTTCGTGCAGGTAACCGAAGGCTGGTTCGGCTTCGGAATTTTGTTCATTCCCAAAACTTAAGGAGATCATGTTTCTATGAAACGTTACTTGATAATGTTGGCGGCAGTCACACTGGTTTCGAGCATGGCATGGGCCCAGGATGGCGCCGCCCTCTATAAGGCAAAATGTGCCATGTGCCACGGTCCTATGGGTGAAGGAAAAGTCGGGCCGTCCTTGCAGAAGACAGCATTGAATCAGCAGCAAGTCGCTGATTTACTCACCAACGGCGCAGCCGGAAAGAAGGCGCCGCACAGCAAAGCGGTTGCAGGCTTGACCGCCGCTCAGGCGGGGGAAATTTCCAACTACGTGATGACCCTCAAGAAGTAAGTCTGCCGCTCAGAACACGTATAGAAGCCGGCCTTTCCGGTCGGCTTCTTCGTTAGCCGCAATTTCCCAACGCGCACGTTAGGCCAGTTTCAGAGTTGGTGTAGACCGGATAGAGCCAGCCTTCAGGCTGGCGTCCAAGATCACCCACACCATAAGGTTTGAGCCACTGCGGTCATTTTCAATGACCGCAGTGGCTCAAACGATTCGTTTATCCGCAGCGAACGCGGCGCTAAAGCGCCGCTCTACCCGTACTCGCCAGACTACACCAATTCTGAAACTGCTTTAGAAAGTCGCTCGCACCCCAATCTGAGCCGCGAACGGAATACCCACCGTGGTTCCGGGACCAAAGAAATCGCCGAGCGCGCCGGCGGGCACCAGCAACTGATTCGGGTTCGTAATTGGTACGTTGCACGCTGGCGTCGGGCAAAATGCCGTGGCATTGTATAGATTGTTCACCGGCGTCGGCAGGGCCGCGATGTTAGTGACATAGTTGGCGCCCGGATTGTTGCGATTGAACAGATTGAAGAACTCGACGAAGGGCAGGATCTGCCAGCGTTCTCCGACCTTAAACGGCCGGGTGACGCGGAGATCAACCTGGATATAAGGCGTTCCGCGGAACTGGTCGAGCGTCGTTTGGACCCCGTTGATGACGGCGCGATCATCTGCCGGATCGCCCAGCCCGTTCACGTCCACCGGAGTCGTTAGAGTAATCGGACGGCCAGTTTCCGCCTGAATCAACGTCGATATTTGAAAGCCACCCGGAACATACACGACACCCGCGAGAGTGAAGCGGCTGGTGACATCTTCGCCCGACGGGCCGTAGTCGCCTGGAGCGAAGGGGTTCAGCGCATTGCAGACTCCGTTGACGTAGTCAAAAAGCTCTCCCAAAACGCAGCCCCAAGTCTTCGCTCTCGACAGCACGTAGTTGGCAGTGATGTTGAAGCGCCGGGAGACGTTGCCCTGCAGATGCAGCATCATGGCGTTGTAGCTGGACGTGTTGTCCGACTTGAAGACGGACAGGTTGGGCACGTTAGCCATCTGGGTTGCCTGATCTTGCGCGAATAGCGGAGAGAAGAGTGTGTAGCCTGCGGTGTACTCATAACGCCGGTAGCCATGGACGCCCTGCTCGTGCACATAGTCGGCGCTGAGGGTCCAGTTCTTGTGCCATAGATACTGCACTCCGCCGCTGACATGCAGCGCGTAAGGCGTGTGGTAGTTGGGATCGATTACCGCGCCCTGTCCGCCGTTCGCCGCACCTGGCAGGCAGCCGGGATCGCCCGGCTTGGTGCAAGGCTGAAACGCCGACGGCGTGTTCACCGCCTGGAAAGCCGTCGCCCATCCGTTCTGCGCCAGATCGTCGTAGTACATGCCGATGCCGGCGCGAATGACCAGGTCTTCAATCCGGTCGGGATTGTAGGAAATTCCCAAACGCGGCGCAAAAGCCTTGCGGTAATCATGAGGCGCGCCCGTGGGCAGCGGCAGTTGCAGTCCTGCAATGGTCTGCACTCCAGGATTGAGCAACTGGCTCACCCCCGAAGCCTGGAACAATCCAAAGGTCGTGTCGTAGCGCAGCCCGTAGTTGACGGTCACCTGCGGCGTCACTCGCCAGGAATCCATGGCGTACAAGCCCAGCCTTTGCACGTTCTGGGAAAAATTGCCGTTGCCGGCCGGAGTGGATGTGGTCTGACAATTGGCGCCGTCGAAGGGCGGCTGGCAGTTCAGCTCAGCCGTGAGTTGACTCGGGTTGGTCAGATAGTAGGTCGGGTTCTGAGTAAGGGTGTAGAGTGTTTCCGCCTGACCCGGAAAGGCGCCGCTCATTACCGGCTCGTGAATGAAGTCGATGCCGAACTTGGGAGCGTGCCTGCCAACAGAGCCGCTCACATCATAGCGAAACTGATACTTCTCCTGGTTGCGAATCACCGGGAACGCGGTGATGGGGGTAACAAACTGGTTGTCGCCATAGGTTTCGAAGCCGGAGATGGTTTTGGAAGTGGAGCTAAATGGAAACGCCAGCGCAAAGCCGAGATATCCATTACGGTCTGCGGTCAAGTGCAGATAACTGGTATCAAGGGTCAGGTTTCCCACCCACGATGGACTGAAGGTGTACGTGTTACCGATGACGCCGTTCTGATAATTGGGATGCGTCGTCGCGCCGGTAGAGGGCAGCGTGCCTTGCTGCACCAGGGCATTGTTGGTGGTGGAGTTGTCGAGGGCGTAGCGCAGGAACCACTGCGAACGCTGCGATTGCGCCCAGTCGAGTCGCATCATACCCAGATAAGACTGGTACGGGACGCGAACGTACGGCGGAACTGGAATCGAACTCGTTTTCGGAATCAACCCCTCTTGCGCCAGTTGATTCAGCGCGTTGAATTGCGTCAGGCTGGCCGGACTGTAGTTGACGCTGGCGTGCTCGTTCACCATCTCGAACCCGGTGAAAATCCAGAGCTTGTCCTTCACAATCGGCCCGCCAATCGTGCCCACGTAATTCTGCCGTGAGAAGGGCTGCTTGGGCTCGGGTGACGGATTATCGATGGGGAACCGGGCGTTCAATGCGGCGGCCCGCTCATACACCGCGAGGTCGCCGTGCCAGTCGTTAGTGCCGCTCTTCGTGCTGATGATCACGGCGGCAGCGGTAGTGCGGCCAACGTCCGCATTCGCCTGCGAGGTCTGCACGGCGAATTCCCGAATTACATCGGGAGAAAAGTTCTGCAGGAAGCCGCCGATGTAGTCGTCCGAATTGTCGGCGCCGTCCACCGAGAGCTGGTTGTTCAGCCCGGAGCTTCCACCAGTGGACACCGCGGTAATGCGCGCCTTGGTAGGGTCGGAAGGCTCGACCGGCTCCGTGCCCGCCACCATGTAGGCAATGTTAGCGAAGCTGCGGGCCGCCAGAGGAATGGTCTCCAGGTCCTTGCCCGTAACGACTCCTCCATTAACGGCATCCGTGGTATCGAGCATCTGGGTAGTGATGGAGGAAGGTTCCGCCTTCACATTAACGGTCTGCTGAACGGCTTCCGGACGCAACGTGACCAGGACGTCGCGCACGTTACTCACCTGCACCGTCACATCGGAACTGGCCTCGGCAAACCCTTTGGCATTGACGGCTACGCGGTAGTTTCCCGGCATCAGGTCGGGAAATCGGAATTGTCCGCGGCTGTCGGTGGTTGCCTTGCGGGCAACGCTGGAAGCATTATCCGTCACCATGACATTGGCGGACTTGATTCGAGCTCCGCTGGCATCCTGCACTTCGCCCAGCAGCGAGCCCGTCGCATTCTGCGCGCGCAGCGCGAACGGAAGCAGAGTGAGAATGCAGATTGTCAGTAGAGCGCTTCGGAGTGACCGTCCATTCAATTTCGGCAGCATCATTAGCTTTCCTGTACTGCACGGAGCATTTGTCCGGCGAGGTTTAGTGGTGGTGATTCAAATTTCCAAGGCTACTCTGACGCGATATCTACTACCATTGCTAGTAATTAGCGGCGGCTCCGGCCAATCCTGCATACCAGCCTAGAGGCGCTTTCATACATGGCGGAAAGGCGCGGAGCAGGTCCCTCGAATTCGCGCCGCGACCACGCTCGGGTTCCAGAGATTGACCGGAGACCTGCGTCGAGTTTTCCGCAGCGCGAACTGTTGGCAGGGAGGGCTTGACAGGCGTAGTCTTGATTAGTAACTTTTATCGGGTAGTAAATTTTGTCAGCCATGGCCCTGGCATCGATTTACCGGCTGTTGGTTCACAGGACGGTGTTTGGCCGCTGAGTCCGAGTCGTTACGGTCCGCAACCAGGGCCAACCGGGAAACGTCTTAGTACCCGCTCTCCGTAGCTCGTGACTAGCGGCCTTTATCCGTCACCAACCTTTAGCGATCAACTTTGGAGGAGACAAATGCCTAAAGAGCGCGTCGTGAAACCGGGCGATGTCACCCAGCGCGTAGGAGTCGAAGTGATTCGCGCGCGTGGCGTCGATGTGGAGAAACTGATTCGAATGCTGATCGCCAATGCGGCGGCAGAGTTCGCAAGCACCTACTACTACTACACCATCCTGCGCATGCACCTGGCAGGGCACGAGGATTACAAGGAGATCTGCGAGGACGCGCGGTTGGAGGACCGGGCGCATTTCGAGCTGATCGTACCGCGTATCTACGAACTCGGTGGCGACTTGCCCAACGATTTGCCGGCGTTTCACGACCAGGCCGGCTGCCGCGCCGCTAAGTTGCCGGACCCGCCAACGGCAGTAAATATTTTGATTCTTCTGCTCGAGTCGGAACGGTGCGCGATTCGGAGCTGGATCGCGATTTGCGACATGACCTTCGGTAAGGACCCGCGTACCTACGATATGGCGGCACGCATCCTGAACGAAGAGATCGAACATGAGGCGTGGTTCATCGAGTTGCTGGCCTTCGAGCGCGATGGAAAGTCGGTCCCCAGCGGCCACTTCCGCCGCGGCGAGCCGGGCCACGCTCCCTACAGCAAGAATGCTTCGTTCTATATCGGAAGTTAGGCACACCAGCCTCGCAACCCGCAGATGCTGCCCGGTGAAGAGCCGGGCAGCACTGCATGAAGCCGTTTTCGTGAAACACGACACCAATCCGTCGAAGTTTTTCGACGTTACCCTGCTGACACCGCGGGAAGAGCGTTCCATTCGAGTGGCAAGTGACCAGCACATCTGGGATGCGGCATTTGAACAAGGTGTCGAACTACCCGCGCTTTGTCATCAGGGTTGGTGCCTGACCTGCGCGGGCCGAATCGAGGGACAGGGCGAAGTTGACCAAGCCGACTCGCTGGCCTTCTTTCCTCAGGACCGCGAGGCGGGATTTGGGCTGTTGTGTACCGGAAGACCGTGCTCGGACCTAACCATCCGCACCCATCAGGCAGTTGAAATGCGAAAGCACCGGCTGAAGGACGGTCTTCCTTCGCCGTATTCGCAAGGGCTGAAACCGTAAGGCGCGGGAAAGGGGGAACTCTAATGCGATTCCTAAAGTACTATATCCTGCGAGCAAGGGTAGAGCGGCGCTTTAGCGCCGCGTCCGCCGCGAACAAAACCACAGCCGCGATCCTGGCGAGGTGCTGCGGGTGCTGGCTGATTTGCAAGAATCGATTCCTTCCTGACCTTTTGAAGTCCGGCCATGCCTGCCCATCCGTCACTGACCCCTATGACATGCGTCACAGCACCAATGGTTAACGGCAAATCACAATGAGACTTATAGCACCCGGAGGTGAGCGCATGGCAACCACTGTGCCGAAAGTGCGGTCCGAGACCCTGCGTACGCTGCCCGACGACAGCGTTCGCCAGATTCTGTGGCATTTCGCCGACCGTTATGAACTGCAGATGCTGGTGCAGTCGGCGCGCGAGGTGGCGCGCGGGCCGGTGGCGCGTCTGGTTTCCGAGGGGTCCCGCGGCACTCACGAGTGGACCAGCAAGAAAGCCAAGTTACTCGAAGCTTTCGATCAGTCCGGAATCACCGCCGTCTTCATGGATCCCGAGCACGGCGGCTACCTGGTTGGACCCAAGAATCTTGCGCTGGCCCTGATCGCCTTTGAACTGGCCTGGGTGGACGCCGGCGCCGCCACTTGCAGCCTGGCGGGATGCCTGGCCCTGGCGCCAATTCACGAGCGGGGCACGCCGGAACAGCGCGCGCATTACATGGCGCTGGCCGCTCCTCCCGCACCCGGGGAGGATCGCCATACCTATCGCGGGGCCTTCTGTCTCACCGAACCGATTCCCTATGTTGGCGTGGATACCGGCATGTTGAGCGGCAAAGTTCGCGTCACGGAATGGAGTGACGGCCAGGAGCCGCTCCTGCACGTGGAGAAGCGCGGCCGCTTCATCACTAACATGGGCTTCGCCAACTTCGTTACCGCCGCAGTCGATTCCGGGGACGATCGCATCAAGGGCTCCTGCATGGTGATTATCGAGGAAAGCGATCCGGGCGTGTTCGACCGCGGCACCCCGACGCGCAAACTGGTGCATCAGCTCTCCTCCACCTGCGATCCCATCTTCAATGTGCACGTGCCTGCCAGCCGCATCGTCGGCGGATACACCATCAAAGACGGCGCCATCATCCCCAACTACAACCACAGCGAGGTCATCGAGGCCGTCTTCAAACGCACCCGTGTCACCGTCGCGTTGATGACCTCGGCCAAACTACTGTCTGCCATCGAGCCGATCATTCGTTATCAGCGCGGGCGTTTTCGTGGCTCCGAGCAGGCCAAGCCGGGCATGCTTCGCTACGAACTGGGCTTGCAGCAGCGCCAGGATGCTCTGCATCGGCTGGCCAACCTGTGGGCGATTGGCGAAGCGGGCGCTGCGCTTGGATTTGCCGCGGCGCGGTTGTACGACGAACTCGATCCCCTGGAGCGCGAGAAGGACGCGATCCTGGCGACTAAAGGAATTCGCGGCGGCAAGGCCGAGTTAAAGTTCTTCCGCGAGGTGAATCAATCGGCGCTGGAGTTGCTGCGCCTTGAGGCGACTGCGGAGGAGAAGCGCAACCGTGATGTGTATGACACGCTGAAAAATGACCGGCTCGTCGAGTTTGCCTTGAAGGATGCGGTGGCGAACGTGCTTTGTCCGGCGGCCAAGCTGTGGAACACCGGCACCGGCGCAAACTCGATGCGCGAAGCGCTAAGCCTGATGGGCGGCTATGGAATCACCGAAGACTGTCCCGGCTTCCTGGCTTACAAATGGATGGATTCGCAACTCGAAGCTACCTATGAGGGTCCCGAGGCGGTGCAGCGTCGCAACCTCAGCGTCACCATGACCAATGAATTGTTCCTCGCCCAGTACCGGCAATGGATCGGCGAAATGCGCCGGGTTGCGGAGCACCGTCCGGGAACGGGGGCATGCACTCTAGCAACCGCGATGCAGTTGTGGCTGTGGACTTATCGCCACCTGCGGGTCGCCACCGATGCCGACGGTGGAGCGCTGTATCAGAGCGCTCGCCAAGGCGTGACCTTTCCGCTGGCCGACGCGCTTGGATGGTTGCTGGCCACGCGTCAGCAGACGCTGGACTTGATCGAGTTGGAAACCAAGGGTCCCGAGAACCCAGTGCTGGCGGAAGGACTGGCCAGTACTCTCAGTTTCTTGACTGACCTTTGCCACATACAGGCGGCGCGTGCCGCAGGGGAAGCGGGCCGCATCTGCGCCGAGCTGGTCTTTGGATACAACCGGCATCCGGCATGGGATGAAGAAGGTTACAAGGGTTGCTATCGGAGCGACGAATTGGACTCGCTGGAAGGCCTGATTCCGGGCATTGCATCATGTGCGACAGATGTTGTCGGCGCGGACGGAAGCCATCCCGTGAAAGCAGGCCCGTGCGCCTCATGCCAGGGCCTGGAAGGATTTCAGCGTCTTCGCTCCAAGTTGGATGGCTGCCTTACCGGTGCGCAGCTCGCCAAGGATCGGCTTGCCGAGGCTATCTCGAAAGTGATGATTCCGGAAGCGCTGGATTATCCGCGCTAGGCTGTTCGACGATCGCTGTATCCCGCTGTCATCCCATAGGGAGATTAACCACGGAGGCACGGAGATCACGGAGAAAACTCAATAGAAACAAAAAACTCCGTGTCTCTGTGTCGAAGCCTGCCCTGAGCGAAGCCGAAGGGTGGTAAATGATTTTCGACGGAATGAAGCGGGTCGGAAAACATTGAGGACATTACTTGAGCACTGAAGACCAACCTGCCATCGAGCGTGCGACCATCGACGTTGACATTGCCTGCGTCGGCTTTGGGCCTGCCACGGGCGGTTTTCTGACGACGCTCTCGCGCCAACTGCTCAACGAGGATGGCAGCCCGGCGATCGAGAGCAAGGCCGCGCCGGGCCTGCCATTGCAGGTCATCTGCTATGAGCGCGCTGACGACATTGGCTTCGGCGTTTCCGGAGTTGTCACACGCGCGCGCGGCATTCGAGCCAGCTTCCCAGATCTGGATACTGCACAAATTCCCATGGCAGCGCCGGTCGCAAACGAGAAGGTGGTGTACCTGCTCGATCCCGTGGGCGCCAGCCGGCGCTCGCGCGTTCTGCGAACCGGGGATCGCTGCATCCGCGCGCTTGGCAAGATTCTAGGCGTTACTCACAATGCACTCGAACTGCCCTACACGCCGAGTTTCCTTCACAAAAAAGATGGGCTTGTACTTTCCATCGGCCAGTTCAACCAGTGGGTAGGCTCGCAATTGATGTCGAGCGGCGCGGTGCAAATCTGGCCGGGGATGCCGGTGGACAAGGCACTGATCGAGGACGGCAAGGTCCTGGGTGTGCGCCTGCTCGATCAGGGTGTGGACCGCCAGGGAAAACCGGAGCCCGGCTTCACTGCCGGAATGGATATACGCGCGGCGCTCACGGTCATCGGAGATGGGCCTGTCGGGGCGGTCGGTCACGACCTCGACACTCGGCTGGGAACTCCCCCGGGCAATGAAGTCCGCGAGTGGGCGCTGGGCATGAAGTTCGTCATCGAACTTCGGCCCGAGGTTGATCTCGAACCTGGCACGGTCTTCCACACCTTCGGCTTTCCCGAGCCGGAGATCTTTGGCTTCTTCTATGTTCATCCCGGCGGTGTGGCGTCCGTCGGCATCTTTGTTCCGTCGTGGTTCGATTGTCCGACGCGCACCGTGTACCGCTACTTACAGCATTACATTCAGCACCCGTATCTCTGGCGCTATCTCGAAGACGGCAAGCTACGCTCGTGGGGAGCCAAGTCTCTGCAGGAATCGGGCAAGCGCGGCGAGCCCTATCTGGTGGGCGACGGTTACGCTCGGATTGGTGAGTCCTCAGGCAGTACAAATGTGCTCACGGGTTCAGGGGTGGACGAGGCATGGACATCCGGTGTGCAACTCGCTGAAGGCGTGCTGGAGCTGTTGCAAGCCGGCAAGCCGTTCACCCGCGAAAACCTGGCCCAGGCTTACGAAGCCCGGCGGAGAGCAAGTTGGCTGGAACGGGAGGCCCGCATTGCGGAGAAGTCGCGTGACGGCTTCCAGCGCGGAGTCGTCACGGGATTGATCGGGATGGCCGCGACAGCATTTACAAAAGGCCGGCTCTCGTTAGGCAGCCATCCTTCCAATCCGTGCGAACGAATCGTGTCGCCGGAGGAGTTTTATCGAGGAAAGCTCAAGCCGCGGGAGATCGAAAGTATCCAGCATCAGTGCAACGTCGGCGGCTCTTCGCTCCATGATTCCTTGATGGACGCGAGCGGCTGGCCCGCGATCGCTCACGATGGTTCGCTGCTGGTATCGCATCAGGACGTACTGCTGATGGGCGGTAAGGTCCAGGCTCCCGCGGGATACGCCGACCACGTTCGCTTCCGCGACCTCGAGGTGTGCGGCCGCTGCGGAACCAAGCTGTGCGTGGAGATGTGTTCCGGACAAGCCATCACCCGAAGCCTGGAAGGGCCGCCGAATTTCGATCGCGAGAAATGCGTGTTCTGCGGCGCGTGCATGTGGAACTGTCCGGAGAGTGTCGAGGGGAGTCCAAATTTGCAATTCCGAGCGGGCGCGGGCGGGCTGCACTCGGCGGAAAACTAGTGTAATCACACGTGTATAGGGTGGGAGCATGGCCCGCATAATTCAGGAGGTTCTCAACGCTTTGAAGGGGCACGGCTTCAGCCGTGCCGTTACGTGGGCGTGGAGAGTTGGGCTTCAGCCCCGGAGAGAACTCGCCCTTCGTTTAATATTTTTGGAGCAGCGGCTTGGTGCTTACTGCTGAGGTGAGATTCTTCATATGCTACTGATCCGTTTAGGCATTTCTCTATTCATCATACATGGAGTGATGTATTTGCTAATCCAAGCTCGCCTTTGGAATAAGGGATTGGTAAAGAGCAGATGGACAACGATTGCGTCCTCTGTCCGCATGTACCGAACCTATATTCAGGTTGCAGGGCAGAACCACTGGTCGCCTGCGCTGGGATATTTGGCACCCACGTTCCTTGTTGGTTCGCTCATTCTGATTTTCTGGGGTGTTATGACAGCTCGTGCCACCCGGTAAGTGGCGTCGCAGGTCGCTCGCGGGCCAGAGCCCGCTCGGGATAACAAAAAATAAGGGCTTCCAGCGGCGCACCTAAAGGTGCGCCCCTTCGAAGCGAGATGCAGTCGACTTTCTTCGCAGCGTGTGAAGCCGTACCCTTTCAAAGCTACCGAAACAGATGAATAATCCGGATTCATTGGAAAACTTAAAGATGACCACTCCCTATCACGTTGTAGTTTGCGCCAGCGTCGTTCCCGATCCCTTGCAGACGCTGGAACCTGTCACCGGACCGTCCGGACCGGCGCTGAAGAACGAGATGATGTTGCCCGCGATTCTCGATCCCTGGGCGTCGCACGCGCTGTACGAAGGCGCCAACCTGGTGAAGCACATCGCCGGCAGCAAGCTGTGGCTGGTGAGCATGGCGCCCAAGGCCAAGTTGCAGCAGGTGATGATGACGGTGGCGCAGAAAGTTCCGCTGCAACTGGTGGCCGTGGACGGCCCCTCCAGCGGCTTCGCCGATGCTCATCAGACCGCGGCGGCGCTGGCAGCGGCCATTCGCGGCATCGTGGGCATCGAGCTGTCGCGGCTGCTCTTGTTCGGCGGATGGGAATCGGCCAGCCGCAGCGCGGGCGTGACCTTGCAGCTCATCGGCGAAGAACTCGGAATTGTGGACCAGTTCCAGGGAGTTGACGCAATCACTCCGCAGGACGACGGCTCCTTCGAAGTGCTGGAACGTATTGAAGGCGCGCGCCACCAAGTCTCGTTGTGTGCCGGACCGCCGGCGGTACTGGGATGGGCGACGGGCAATCTGGGCGAACCGCGCAACGATCCGCAAGTCGGCATGGCCAACATGCGCAGCATCATGCCCGCGTTGCAGCGGGCGACAGTCGCAGCAATTTCTGCCGAGGGATTGCAGTATACCAACGTCGCCACGCCGAAGCAGCAGCGGCAGACCCGGATCGTAAAGGACCTGCCGCCGGAAGACATCGCGCGCGAAATCGTGCAGTGGATCAAACAGGAGTAACGAAGAACCATGGACATCATTCTTTTCCTGGCGCACAGCGAAGAAGACGGCGCACTCGGCCAACCCGCGCGGGAAGCGCTTGGCGCCGCAGTGGAGTTAAGTCAGGCGTTGCGCGGAACATTGGTCGCCGCGGTTTACGGGGCCACGGTACAGCCGGCGGCCGATGCTATCGCAAACTGTGGCGCGTCGCGGTTCCTCGCTGTTGCCGGAGAAGACTTCGCGTCCGCGCGCTACGCCACCAATGCCGCCGCTTGCGAGGCCCTGATACGCGCGGCGCAGGCGACGATTGTCATCACTGCTGCCACCTCGCGCTCCTCGCGCATCACGGCAGGAGTTACCCTTCGCGTAGGCGGATGCGTGGACACGCATGTTACCGGTATCGCTGCCGATTCAGGCTCTGTAACCTTGACGCGCTGGTTTTATCGCCAGCGCATCGAAGCTTCACTCACTCGCACGCAGCGTCCGTGGGTACTGCTGCTCGATCCGAGCGCGCACGCAGCTTGGCAAGGCGAGAGTGGCTCGGTCACGCCGGAACCGATTGCCGTGCCGGTGAGCGAGAGTATGAGGCGCACCACCGTTCGCGGCACGATTACGCCGCCCGCGGACCAGCAAACCATTCGTCCGGACGCCAAGCTGCTGTTCGTCGCGGGCGCGGGCTGGACCAAGAAACAGAAAGACGGCCAGACCCATGTGCCCGAAGCCGAAACCATCATTGTGGATTTCCTGAAGAAATCCAAAGCATCGCTCGGCAGCAGCAAGTCCCTGGTCGAGATGAGCGGAGAGAACCAATCGGCCTTGCGCTTCATGAGCCACCTCAACCAGGTGGGACAGACCGGGGCCACGCCTCGTCATCCCAAGGGGCTCTCCGCATGCTGCCACGGCGAGGAGCCTCACACGGTGGGTTGGCGATTCATTGGCGAGCGGCGCGCCATCAACCTCGATCCCAACTGCGGATGGGCCCGGGGCAAAGCTGACGTCTTGTACGTGGCCGACGCCTTCGAGGTGATGTCGAAGGTCAACGCACTGCTGGGTTCGTGATCACTACTTGAAGCTGACGATGTCGAGCGACAGCGGCATGCTACGCGTTAGCGCCTTGTCTCCCATGGATTGGATGGGAAGGTCCGATGCTTTGTGGATTATCGTGTTATCCAACTCGTCGAGGTTCATCTTGATGCGTCCCTGCAACTGCATGCTATCGAAAACAAACGGCAACGAGGTCGCATCCAGCGAAGATGGACGGTCCATCACCTGGAAATGCAAGTGCGGCGCGTCGGTGTTTCCCGAGTTTCCCAGCAAGCCAATCTTTTCGCCCTGTCGTACGTAGTCGCCGACCTGGACCGGAATGCTGTTGGGAACCAGATGGGCGTACATCACATATCTGCCGTAGCCCAGATCGAGAATCACGCGATTGCCCGCGATCTGCGCAATGGTCAAGTCGTCCGGAGTTTTGCCAGGCGGTTCGTTGGGGAGATTGCGCATCACCTCGACAACTGTGCCCGGGGCTACCGCGAGAACGTCGACGCCATAGTCCAGCCATTGTTCCGGCTTCTTGCCGTCTCCCGTGTAGGCGTGCCCCTGTGCATCCACTTTGATCCAGTCGATGGCAAATCCTTCACTGGGATCCAGCGTCCCGTTCATCGGGTTGGTCACGAAACGATGCGGCCCGATCTCCAGGCAACAACCGTTCGAGTCCACCCAGCCGTCTCCCTTCATCGGAGGACTCAACACAATCGCGTCCATGCTGCTTACCTTCACCGGCCGGCTCACCACCACGGACTTGGGCATGCGCTCGACCTGCGGGATGGAAACGGTCACCCGGTGCGCGATGGCGCGCGGTACCTGGCTGGGATCGGCGTAGGTGACATCGAAGAACATCACGCCGGACTGGCCTCCGGGAACCTCGGTCGAGTAGTTCGCCTTGTCTTGGGTATTGGGGAGGGAAAAAAGCTTGACCTGGCCAGTCACGTCTTCGTTCTTGATGCTGAGCACGCGGTTGCTACCCGTGACTTTGTTGTCCTGCGCAAGATCCACCACTTCCACCGAATTGATGGTTGCCGGGAAACGCCACACGTTGGTGAACATCAGTTCGTACGCGAGATGAGTAAGGCCATCCGATCCCTTCACGGGATAGATACCACTCCCCAACACATGCCACACCAGAGGCCCGATCTCGAGCGGATACCTCATGCCGTCGCCATCCGTGATGGGTTTGAAGTAATCGGTCTTCGCCGGCGCTTCTGTCTTGCCTTGAGCGAAGCTCAACGAGTGGCACAGCCCGAGTATCGCGAGTACGAATAATGCAATCGTTGACCTGACGCGGACGTTCGATTTCATCTTCCTTCACCTTCCTCTAGTTGGCACAAGCCCGCGCATCTTGCCACAGTCCCGCAGTTGCTTCAAGTCGAAACACCAGCCATCGCTGCCAGAGTTTTTGTGTGCGCTGACGATTGCATGGAGCGGAAGGGCGAAAGCGCGCGTGTATGGGGATGCCGCTGCGGGTTCGCATTATCAACCCTTTAATTGTCCCGCCCCAGCCGAAACCAGGCTAGAACGGGGTACCCCATGTTTATCACTCGGGCCACGCGCCAGAACTACCCCACCCAAGCAAAAGAAGCTTGTGTGAGCACCCTCGGAGTAACTGCTCCCTCTGTCCCGGTTGAACCTTGCATCAGGTCAGCAAAGCTCGGGCACGACCGCCTTTACTGCACCGGAGCCCAACTCTTGTCGGGATTGAACTCGGTTATCGCTTTTGCCACCGTGGCGGTATCCTTCCCAAGGTCCTTCTCGTACACGACTCCGTTCTGGTTGATAATGAAGGTCGTGATGCCCGTATCGCCGTACTTCTCAGGATAGGCGACGAAGGCGAAGCCTCCGGTCATCTTTCCGTTTACGACGTAATCTTTAGCGCCGCCTTTGGCGTCCGCGCCCTGTTTGGTGAGAGTGTGATAGAAGTAGCCGTGAAATGGCTGCTGCTTGTTCGCCTGCAGCGTCAATCCTTCCGTGGCAGCAGCATACGCTGCCAGCGGCCCAAGCGGGCTCTTAGGCTGCCCCTCTGGCGACTTCCAATACAGCCCGTTCTGTTTGCCTTCGTCGCTGATAAGCTTCTGCGCGTACTGCTTTACGCCGTCGTGACGTTGCGAAAAATATTCGGCTTGGGTATCCGCCATGGCGGCAACTACGTCCATCGCGGCCAATTCGTTATCGCCGATACGCCGCGAAAGAATCTCGTCTTTTCCCGCCGCGGTGTCGAAGTACCATTGTCCGGAACCGTTCTTCTTAAGCGGGATTGGAAAAGGATTATTGTCGGCCCCGAGGTAGAGCACTTGGCTTCCATCGGTCTGTTTGCGCCAGCGATTCATCGTTCCATAGGCTGATACGAAATGTTCGAACGACATCTTGTCCTGCGCAGTATCGCCGGAGAAGATAATGTCCCGCGATCCCGGACCGAAGATCGCGACCAATGCGTCGTGACTACCCGCTTTCGCCGCTTCCACCAACTCTTTGCCGGCATCCTCGGCCGACGCGAATGTCTTCTGCGCGGCTTCCGTAGCGGCGTGCTTCTCCGATTTGTTGCACGAGGCGAAGGAAATCACCAGGGCGAGGAGTGCAAAGACCACGCAACACCGCAAAATCATGACCTTGATGTGCGACATTCCCATCCTCCAAACGTTGTATTTCATGGTTGACGGCTGAGCTTTTCTGCGGTACATCGGCAGCTAATCCAAGCCATGTCTCCGGTGTCACCTCCGGCCACCGCCGCCGCCGCCGAAGCTGCGGCCGCCACCGCCCCAGCCTCCGCCTCCGCCGCGGCTTGCCCAGCCGCGAGAGCTGGCCGAGCGATCTCCCCAGCCTCCGCCGCCGGCGCCGCTCGAGGAACCGGAGCGATCTCCGAAGCCGCTGAAGGCCGTCGATCCGCGGCCGCTTCCACTTCCACTGCCTCCCCAACCGCGGGAGGAAGCGGAATCGCCGCTATGATCGGCGTTTGCGTTCTGCCGGTTGGCATTATTCACGTTGACCGTGTTGCCGCTCACATTCGTATTGTGGCTGTAGCTGTTGGCATGATAGCCACTGCTGTTGTACCCATTGTTGTAGTGGTTGGCATTGTTGTAGCCGTTGCCGTAGTACCCACCGTGCCACGCGTTGTTTCCGTAGTAAGGGTGGTTACCGTAGTACACCCCGCCGCCGTGATACCAGTTGCAGTTCCAACTGCTGTATCCCCAACCGCAGCAACCTCCGCCCATCATTGCGCCAACCGCCATTCCGGCCCCAAAGGAAAGAAGGCCCGTCGCCACCAGGTCACCGATGCTGTATCCGGGAGTGACGTAAGCCGTTCCGTAAACCACCGTTGGGTTGTATTCCGGAACATACACAATTTGGGGATTTGTAGGCTGGATGACAATCGTCTGCGGCGTCTGTTGCACCACCGTGATCTGAGAACCGGACTTGAGATTACCGTCGGCCTTGGCCTGGGCGCGCAAGGTCTGTACGGCGGCCATTACGTCGGACGACTGGTTGTGATAGGCCTCTCCCAATTGCGACGTCCACGACAGGTTCTGCGCCATATTGTTCAGCACCGAAGGAAACTGAGTAAGCGCCTTGACGCTGGGGTCCCAGGTTTGTTTGTCCACCGCCTGACCCAAGGCTGAGCCGGTGAGGCTTTTGTTTTGCTGCAGCCAGTAATTGGCGACCGCGATCTGGTCCGGGAAGGTCGCTCCGCTGAGAATCTGGGCCACCAACGCGTCCGGGTACAGTGCGATGGGAGCCACCAATGCCTGCAGCTCTTCAGCGGTCTCGGGAGTGCCTTGGCCCGGATACCCAGACGAGGGTGCTGACGCGGGCGCCGCTCCCTGGCTTTGGTACATCATTGCAGCGTCGGCCCCGGACCCCATCGTGGCCACAATCAGAACCAAACACAGGGCGACGGACAATGTCTGCCTCTTCAACGTCCTATCTGTCATTGATTTCCTCCTTGGAGACGCATCGGGGCCGGAGCGCGGCCAGTACGGCCGACGGCCTGCCCGGTCATTGTAGCGCGTTGCTCTTGCACTCGCCCGAGCCACTCTTGTTTTATCCGACCAAGTTAGCCTTGCCTACTGGAGAAATCTTAGGTATGCCAATGGAAAACTTCAAGGGCAATGCGCGAGTCTCCGACGCTGCCGGAATCCCAAAAGAAAACTCTCAACAAACACGGCGCCTTTGGGGGAACATGCAGGAGTAGAAATTGAGATTCACTCTTGCACCTCGGTACAGTGGGGAATTATGTTCATCGACACTGTAGACTAGCCCACCACGGAGGCGCAGGCGAAGTGCAGGGTCACGCGGGAATAGATCCGAGTCCCTTTAGGAACAGCACACCTCTCACACACCCTCTTTCAGCCTGAGTGAAGGGATCTTCGGTTCGGTGGTCTTGATCTCGCTGATCGTGCTTCACTCGCGTCCACACCGGTTGGCATCCTGGATTGGGTGTCGGCCGTTTCTAGTTTTGCCGTTATCACTTGCCGCTGCCCCATACGTCACTGACAAACGCTTGCCGCAAGCGTGGAATTTTGATGGGTGTCTCGGGGGAGTTTGCCCGGCCTTTTTCCCACCCACTCCTGTCGAGTCCGCGCGAACAAGACCCTCTTCCTTCTCCCAAGACCTCCGCGTGCGCCCATTCCTTTGGTCCGTTTTCTTTTGCGACACATAGCGAGGAGGTAATCCAATGCACAACAAGGGACGATTTCCAAACGTGATGTTCGGTGCGAGGCTGCGACCGGACAGTGCGGCGCTCGCCATCATGGTTCTGCTGCTGTTCCTCATATTCGTATTCTTGTTCCTAACCGTCACGGCGCAGCCGGCAGAGGGCCAGAGATTCAATGTGATCTACACCTTCACGAACGAACCGGACGGGATATTGCCGATTGACTTAAGGATGGATGCCGCAGGCGATCTCTACGGAACGACGGCCGAGGGCGGCTTCACTAGAGATGATTGCGCCCCTATTGGCTGCGGCACGGATTTCAAGTTATGGAACAGAGGCTCCGGCTGGGTCCTGCGTCCGCTCTACAGCTTTCTTGGAGGCACCGATGGTGCTCATCCGCTATCGGGAGTGAGCATAGGCGCGAACGGGATATTCTACGGCGCGACAGAGTACGGTGGTGGTGGCTACGTGGACGGGGGTACAGTCTACAGTCTGCGCCCCATAGCGTCCGCCTCGCGCTGTCGCGCAGGCTCGTGCCTTTGGACGGAGATTGTGCTCCATCGGTTCCTGGGAGGCAGCGATGGACTCTATCCAGTTAGTCCTGTCGTCTTCGACCGTGACGGCAATATCTACGGCACGACGTGGCTCGGCGGAGGCAGCGGTAACGGAGGTTACGGTTACGGTACCGTGTACAAACTGTCTCCCTCGGGTAGCAACTGGACAGAAACCGTTCTTTACAGCTTCACCGGCGGGAATGATGGTGGAGGGCCAGGCGGCGTGATCTTCGACACGGTCGGCAATCTTTACGGTACGGCTGGAGGAGGAGCCGCCGGGTGCGGTACAGTTTTCCGGCTCTCACCATCCGGATTCGGTTGGACTGAGAATACTCTGTACAGTTTCCAGTGCGGAAGCGACGGTTCGGGACCGAGCGACCTGGTCTTTGATCAGTCGGGCAATCTCTACGGGGCGACCTACTCTGGTGGTAGTGGAGGCGGTGGAACGGTTTACGAGCTAGTGCGTTCATCCAACGGCTGGACGTTTACTTTGCTTCACAGTCTTTCTGGGGCTGCCGGACCTGTAGGCAGGCTGACCATCGACACCGCTGGCAACCTTTACGGCACTGCGCGGGAGGACGGAGCGTACGGATGGGGTTCTATTTTCAAGCTAACCCCTGGAAGCGGCGGCTGGACATACACCGACCTGTACGACTTCGCTGGCGGGATTGACGGAGGACAGCCGCAGGGCAGTGTGGTGCTGGACGGGCACGGCGACCTTTTCGGCGTTACGCCATGGGGCGGAGCCGGTCAAGGTTATAGTGGCTATGGTGTCGTCTGGGAGATCACGCCGTAACTGAAGTTCCGCAAGGTCACCCCGGCCGGCATCGCAAATTACGTGCCGGCCGTCGCTTTTGAAAAGCCGATTTATTCTCCCGCCACTGTCATGCCATCGATCCGCAGCGTGGGTGAGGCGATGGCGCCGCGGAATTCGAGGTCGTTGCCGATCTCCGCAATGTTGAAGAACATGTCTTTCAAGTTTCCGGCGACGGTGATCTCCTCCACCGGATAGGTGAGTTCGCCGTTCTCGATCCAAAGGCCGCTGGCGCCGCGCGAGAAGTCGCCGGTCACCAGGTTCACGCCGAAGCCGAGAAACTCGGTGACGAACAGACCTTCCTTGATGTCGCCAATGATCTGCTCCAGGCTCTTCGCGCCCGGCTGGAGAAAGAAGTTGCCCGGACCGATGCCCGGCGTTCCCGCCAGGCCGCGCGAAGCGTTGCCGGTGGTCTGCATGTTCAGCTTTTTCGCGGTGTAGGTATTCAGCAGGTACGACTTAAGCACGCCGTTTTCGACCACAACAGTCTTGCGGCTGGGAACGCCTTCGGAATCGAACGGGCTGGTGCCAAAGCCGCCGCGCATGGTGCCGTCGTCCACCACGTTGATGTTGTCGCCTGCAATCTTCTCGTTCAGCTTGCCGGTAAGGAACGAGGCGCCGCGATAGATCGAGTCGCCGTTGACCGCTTCGAAGATGTGGCCGACCAGCGCTCCGGCGACGGTGCGCTCGAACACGATGGGAACTTTTGCAGTCTTCACCTTGCGCGCTCCGATGCGCCGCAAGGTCCGCTGCGCGGCGATCTTGCCGACTTCTTCCGGCGACTCCAGCTTCTTCAGCGTCATCGCGACCGAATACCAGTAGTCGCGCTGCATCGACGAGCCTTCGACCTGCGCGATGGGTACGGCCGAAACCGAGCAATAGGAGCGCTGGTAGTCGCCGACGAACCCGTGCGAATTGGCCAGCACCTTGTAGCCGATGGCGGCGTCGAAGGTGCCGCCCTCGGAGTTGACGATGCGCGGGTCGGCGTCGAGGGCCGCTTTCTCGGCACGGCGCGCGTAGTCGATGCGATCGGCGGTGGAAAGCGAGTAGACATCGTCGTAATAAAGGTCGAGGTCGCCCTCAAGTTTGCCGAGCTGCGAAACTTCTGGAATTCCGGCGAACGGATCCTCGCTGGTGATCTTAGCCAGCGCCAGCGCCGAGTCCACCAACTGCTTCACGCCTTCCGGCGTCAAATCGCTGGAGTAGGTGCTGGCGGCGCGCTGTCCGAAAAAAACACGGACGCCGATGGCCTTGGAGCCGGATTCCTTCAGCGTCTCCACTTCGCCGAGACGGACCACGGTGGAGAATTCGCTGCCGTCCATGGCGACGGCTTCAGCGGCGGTAGCTCCGCCCTGCATGGCGCGGCGGACAACGTCGGCCGCAATTTCCTTCAGATCTGTAGAGCCCGACTGGGTTCCGATTTCGCGTTCCTGGGTAGAAAAATTCATAAGATCAAGTTCGTCCCTTAGCAGTCCCACATTGTGAGATATCAAAAGCGAATTAACCGCGGATTTTCGCGGATGAACGCGGACCTGGATGAAGTAAACAAAGAAACGTTTTCTCAGTAGACCAACGGTCTTAGCAAAAACCGAAAAGGCTTTTTCGTTCTAAGTCGTATCCGCGTTATCCGTGCAATCCGCGGTTGCCTTTCGGTTTACCCGCCAGTCCCCCCGACGGTGAGCCGGTCTACCTTGAGCGTGGGAATACCCACGCCGACTGGCACCGACTGTCCATCCTTGCCACAGGTCCCGACACCCTCGTCGAGTTGCAGATCGCTGCCGACCATTGAGACTCGGGTCAGCACATCTGGCCCATTCCCAATGAGCGTCGCGTTCTTCAGCGGCGAAGTAATGATGCCGTTCTCGATCAGATACGCTTCCGAGGCGGAGAAGACGAACTTGCCGTTGGTGATGTCCACCTGCCCCCCGCCGAAGTTCGCCGCGTAAACGCCGTACTTCACCGACTTAATAATGTCTTCCGGCGAGTCCTGCCCGGCGAGCATGTAAGTGTTGGTCATGCGCGGAATGGGGATGTGCTGATAGCTCTCGCGACGGCCGTTGCCGGTGTTGGGAATGCCCATCAGGCGCGACGACAACTTGTCGGAGAGATAGGCCTTGAGGATGCCGTTCTCGATGAGCACCGTGTTCTCGGTCTGGTTGCCTTCGTCGTCCACGTTGAGCGAGCCGCGACGGCCCGGCATGGTGCCGTTGTCCACCACGGTGCATTTGTCGCTGGCGACGCGCCGGCCCAGCATTCCCGAGAACGCAGAAGTCTTCTTACGATTGAAGTCGGCTTCCAGGCCATGTCCGATGGCTTCGTGCAGCAGGATCCCGGGCCACCCCGGACCGAGCACCACTTCCATTTCACCGGCCGGCGCCTCACGCGCGTCGAGCTGAATGATGGCCTGCCGTCCCGCTTCCTTGGCGAAGTGCTCAGGCGACGCCTCGCCCTGGAAATAATCCAGGGCTACACGGCCGCCGCCACCTGCGGTGCCCCGTGCCGAGCCGGCAACCTCGTCCTTGGCGATGCAGAAGACGCTCATGCGCGCCAGGGGCTGAGCATCCTCGGCAAAGCTGCCGTCGGAACCAATCACCAGGATGCGCCGCAACTCATCGGCGTAGCTCACGCGTACTTCATGAATGCGCGGATCGTAGGCGCGCGCCGCTTTGTCGGCACGCTGCACCAGGTCAACCTTGGCCAGAACTTCGGCTTCCACCGATGGCAGCGGCACAGGATAAAGATTGTGCGCCGGCTTGTTAGTCAGGCCCACAACCGGTTGCTTCGCCGGACCGCTGGCGATTAGCGCCGCGGTCCTGGCGGCGTGCAGAAGGCGTTGCGGCGAAAGATCGTCGGTGTAGGCGTAACCGGTGCGTTCCCCCGACAACACCCGCACTCCGCAGCCCACCGAGATGCCCTGCGTGGCCGACTTCACCATGCTCTCATCAAGCGAAACCGAGGTGGAGGTCTGGTATTCAAAATAAAGGTCGGCGAAGTCGCCGCCAGCGGAGAGTGCCGCGGAGAGGTAGCGTTCGACATCGGCTTGCGTCATTCCGTAGCGCTCGAAAAAGAACTTCTTGTCCATAGTCACACTCATTGGATGTTCGACCGCCGGAGAAGACGCGGCTGACGGCCCAGATCCGAACCTTTGATTATCACACAGGGCTGTGCCGTTGGAAGATGCGGTATGCTCATGGTTGAATTACCCTTTCCCGTGAAGGGAATGAGATAAGTCGTGTTTTGAAAGGGCACGGCTTCACAGCTGGGGAGAAGGTGCGAAAAGTAGATTCCCTCGCCGGCTGAACTTTACCCCAATCCGCCGGCTCGGGACGACAAGAATAAAAGGACTTGCCGGCGCGCCCTTCGACGGGCTCAGGGCAGGCCCTTAAGGTGCGCCCCTTCAAGTCCGCGCTACGGAGACAACATCCATCGTTCACTTTTTCGGCAACCTGCTAAAGCTGCGCCCCTTCAAAGCTGAGTGTCGCAATACATTACTTTTTAAAACCAGGCGATTATCCTTCAAAATAAACTCGGACCGCTTTCATCGTGCAAAACAGCGCCATTTCGCCCAACTTTCTGGCTAAAGTCCTGGAGCAATTCCTGGCTGACGCGCCCCAGGCTGTGGCCATCGAAGACGGCGAGTTGCTGTTTGAATTCGCTACCGCGAAGTACTCCGTATCCGGCGAAGGCAAGTGCATTCTGCATCTGTGGTCGGAGGAGCGCAATGCCGTGCGCCGGGTGCTCGATGCGGAAGTGAAGGGCCGAACCCTGCGCCTTAGCGTGATGCGCTTTGGGCAGTCGCAGCCCAGGGTGCTGGAGATCTGCGCCGACCGTGACCGCCGCAAGGGCGCCGCCAAGCACGCGGCTCGCGCACGGTATCAGCACCTGCTGGAGCGGGTCTTGCTGCACGAGTATCCCGGGTTCAAGATCGAGCACTTAAGCGCCAGCCCGGATCTGGAACATTCATTCAGCCAGGTGTACACGCGCGCCGTGCTGCGGGCTGGGCAGTCGGCGTTTGCCGTGCTCGGGGTCAACGCCGAGGAGACGCAGTCGTCAGTGGATGCGGTGCTCACCTTCGGCATTCTCTGGATGGACTACCAGCGGCAGCAGCTCGCCGGGCGAGCTCACGTGGAAGGGCTGAAGCTGTTCCTGCCGCCCGGACGGGCGGAGATCGTGCGCCAGCGCGCGGCGCATCTTCATCCTGAAGCCGCCAAGTGGCAGCTCTATGAACTTGACGAACGCTCCGAGCTGTGCGAACCGCTCGACCTTGCCGATACCGGCAACATCGTCACGCGCCTGACACATGCGGTAGACGCGGAGGGTGCGCGCCAGCGCTTCGCTGCGTCTATTGCGCGCATTCACGCCCTGGCGCCTGCGGCGGAGATCACGGTCGAGTCCGCCTCCGAGATCGTGTTCCGGCTCTTCGGACTGGAATTTGCTCGCGCCTGCCTGACTCCAGTTTCAGGATCGTTCCGCAACGCCGAGTCGATTGTCTTCGGCATCGGCTCGGCGGAGTATGTGTTGGACGAAAGCACCGAAGCGCTGTTTGGTGAGCTGGTGCAGGGCATCCTCGAGCAGCGCCAACCCGACGGCTCGCCTACCAACTTGTTCTTCCGGCTGGCTCCCGAGCGCTGGCTGGAAACCCTGGTCACGCGCGACGTTCGCGTGATCGACGAGCGGCTCGATGGCCGCTTCGTGTACTCGCAGGTGCCGGCATTCGCGGCCTCCGATCGTGCCATGCTCGACGTGCTCACGTGCACGCTCGACGGCCGGCTGGCCATTCTGGAGCTGAAGGCCAACGAGGACATTCACTTGCCGCTGCAAGGGCTCGACTACTGGGCGCGAGTCCGCTGGCATCAGCAGCACGGCGAATTCGCGCGCAACGGATACTTCGCCGGCCGCGAACTCTCCAGCGCCCCGCCGCTTTTGTTTCTGGTCGCTCCGGCGTTGCGAGTACATCCTGCCAGCGACGTTCTGCTGCGCTACCTCTCGCCGCGCATCGAGTGGACGCTGGTGCAGGTGGATGAGCGCTGGCGCAATGGCTTGCGGGTGGTGAACAAGAAGCACCCACAGAAAGCTTGAACCGCGGATTAACATCTATTAACCACGGATCTCCACGGATGAACACGGATTGATTGAGGTATTCATGATGAACGATGGCACTAAGCTGAAATACGCCGACATTACGGAGGCAATTATTGGCAGCTTCTACGATGTCTACAACGAGCTTGGGCACGGGTTTCTAGAGTCGGTGTATCGGGATGCCCTGCGTGTTGTTCTACAGTCGAAAGGTCTATCCGTTGATCGCGAGAAAGCTTGTCAGGTCACATTTCGGGGGCAAGTTGTGGGAGTGTTCCGCACCGACCTCCTTGTGCAGAACACAGTCATTGTAGAACTCAAATGCGCGCACTCTGGACCGCATGCATGAAGCACAATTGTTAAATTACCTCAAAACCACTGACTTCGAAGTCGGCCTATTGCTCAACTTCGGCGTCCGTCCTCAGTTTCGCCGGATGCTTCTGGACAATGATCAAAAGAAAATCCGTGGGAATCCGTGTCAATCCGTGGTTGATTAGATCTGGTTGCTTAGCCTTCCGTCAGTCCAGCCTCACGCGCCCGGAATTTCCAGTAGTCTCCCGCGGTTTCGCTCAGGTCGCCGGCGGGCTTCTCGCCGCGAAAGACCCGCGACACGCCACGCACCACGCGCCGCATTGGCAGCTCGCCGTTTTCGGCAAGAAACAATTCTCCGACTTTGATGGTGCGGTAGTACCAGCGCTTCAGTAGCGCGAGGTGCTCCATCCACTCCAGCGCGGAGCGCAGCTTGGGGGCTTCGACCACAGCGAGCGCTTCGGTGATGCGCGACTCCATCGATTGCGGCCTCGAGGTGAGATGCCCGGCGCTGACCGGTTGGCCGACGTTGAGCGCGACCGCGGGACAGATTCGCCCGGCAACGATCTTGAACAGCGCTACCGATTCGCGCTCCGCCGAGGGCTGCACCATCACGCCGTTGAGTTCGTCTAGACGGCGCACGATGTCCGGCAACTGCGCGGCGGCGGCCTTCACCTTCTCCAGGCGGGTGTGCAGGGCGGCGGCAGCCTCGAAATCGAGATTGGTCGAAGCATCGTTGCGCTGCCGCTCGATCTCGCGCACCAGCGACTGCCCGCCGGTTTCGAAAAACTGTTGCACGCGCCCCACTTCGTTCGCGTATTCCTCGTCGCTGCATCCCTTGAAGCAAGGCGCCAGGCACATCTTCATCTCGGAATAAATACAGCCGGGGAATTGCGGGTCGGGATGGAGATCGTCGATGCAGCGGCGCATCTTGAACAGGTCGAGCGCATCGTTGGCGAACTTCTCGGCGGCGGCGCGGGTGGCGAACGGACCGAAGTATTGCGCATTGCCCTTCACCGCACTGATGCGCGTAGTGACCATCGCACGCGGGTAAGGATTATCGAGGATCAGCTTGACCAGCGGCGCGAAACGCAGGCGCAGGCGTCTGTCGTAGGCCTTGGGAAATTCGTGGCGCAGCGTCTGGTAGAGCAGGAACGACGCTTCGAAGTCGGAGCCGATGGCGGTCCACTCGACCCAGCGCACGCGCTCGCGCAGGTTCAGCTTGCGGGTGTGTCCATCGAGGAGGCCGAGCAGGCGGCGCAAGCGGCGGCGCAAGTTCGAGGTTTTGCTGACGTACGGCTCGCCGGCCTCGTCCTTTCCACGCAGCAGAAACACCGCAGCACTCCCCGGCACGGCGGCGAACAGGTCAGCGTCGCGGTCAGGGACGAACTCGATACGGTGCGGAAGCACAAAGACATTCTATCCACCACAGAGACACAGAGGCACAGAGAAACTAAAACTAGAAGCTAAGTCTGATGCCTGTCACCCTGAGCGAGCGGCGGGTTTAGCCGCGAGTCGAAGGGCCCCTATTCCCACCCGTATGTCCGGGGTCGAATAGGGGTGCTTCGACTCCGCCTGCCCAAACGGCGGGGCAGGCTCCGCTCAGCATGACACTCGTTTTTATTGGCTAAGAAAGACGTAGTCCGCTGCGCAGACCCATAAGGTTAGCAACGCAGGCACAGAGGAACCGCTAGTTCTCTTCGACCGCCGGGGGGGGTTCGTCTTTGTGTGACTTTACGCTCATGCGTTTTCTCACGAGGCGGGTTGAGTAGAAGCGCCTCCGATAGTCGCCTCCCACCATATCTACCTTCTGGCACATTTCATGCAATCGCGACCACATCGCCCCGCCAATTCGATCTCCCAGAGTCTCGCCGCGCACCGCGCGTTCGGGATCTGTGAAATGCTCTCCCCGTTCTTTCTCCTCCAAAGCTCTCTCAGCCCTGTCTTCGAAATTCGTCGTGATGAGCGTTGTTCTATTCTCGGCGTAGCGATTGTTCAAGATATGAGCGACGGTGTCCCAAACCCATTGTGAAGTTCTGATTGCCCCGAGCTCATCGAGCAGCACCACCTCGGTCTCAAAGACCGGCTGTAGCAGTTCCAGTTCCGTCATCTGTACCGTCGGGTTGTACGTATATTGAATCTGCTTGAGAAGCTCGCGATAATCTACAAAGCGGCATTGGATACCTTTGTCGCCCATCAGTCGCCTCAGAATTGACACGGCTAGATGGGTCTTGCCAACCCCAGGAGAGCCGACAAAAAGGAGGCCTCTTTTTTCCAGCGGGTAGTTCTCGGCGAATTGCTCGGCCGTTCGCTTGGCATCCAGCAACGTTTCGCGCTCGCCTTCGGTATTGAAATTTGTCAGATCGCAACCAGCGTAGCGCGGCGGGATGTGCGCGGCGTCCAGCAGGCGCTCCCCGCGGTCGCGCACGCGGCATTCACAGCGCACCGCTTCGCGCTCTTTGCCGCGCTCGATGGTCTGCCATCCAGTGCCGCGGCAGATGGGGCATGTTTCGGTCGGGGTGGTCACAAATTTGAATCTACTGCCGGGCGGGGCGGCGCGCAATGGCGATGGCGAAGGAGATTGCGCACAGTGACCGTAAAAGCTGTGCACGCCTGTGTAAATTGGGGGAGAGCAAAGTCTTAACCGCGGATTCACACGGATTTCGCGGATAAGTCTGCAAGAAAGAAACCCTGAGACAATCCGCGTCCTCCGCGCAATCTGCGGTTGTCTTTTGTTCCGCTGACTCGATATGTCATGGCGTCGCGACGAGATGCTCCTACGACACTGGGAAAATGTCGTAAACATAATCATGAACGGCCAAAGCGGCTGGTTTCATGGCGCCGGCCTGCAGCCGCTTCACGATTTCCTGGCGCGAAACATCGAAGATGGCTGCCAGGATTTGCTCTCTCTCCTCAGCGGTGGCCTGCGCCAACAAGAACAGCACGCGCGCGCTGTGCTGTATGTATTTCGGCGAAAGCAGTTGCCGCTTCAGCAGGACCATGATGAGGGGTGCTTTCGCCCGGTCAAAGCGTCCCGGATCGCCGCGCCGGTCCTGTTCGGCGAAGAACTCCGCGGTCCATTCGTTGTGATAATCCAACACCTTCTGGAACAGCTCCTTGGTGAAGCGGGTCCCCGCCGTGACCTGCTCAGTGCTGGGCGCCAGCACCACGCCGTCTTCGGTGAGCGCCGACCGCTGAAAATATCCATCCTTGGTGATGACCGCCTGATGAGCCACCAGCGTCCACAGCCAGGAAACGTCGATGCGGTAGGTGGCCAAATCGTTCATGAAGCGCTGCTTGAGTTCGTAGTCATCGATGGCAGCGGCGAAGTTGCCGTTCAGGATCTGGAAACCATAGTTGGCGGCCATGTAAAACGCGTGCTGGATGTGCTCGATTGTGATGTCGCCTTTCGGCACGCTGTAGATGGCGTTCCACAGCTCACGCGACAAGAGCTTCTCCGGCGTGTCCAACGCGTCCTTGCTAAGGATGCTCGGCGTGATCTTGCCCTGCGGGTTCAGCAAGCCGCGGGATTCGAGCAGCGCCCGCTCCGAGTCCACCAGACCACTGGCAACGGTGGGCACCGCTTTGCCGTTGGCATCCACCGTCTCGCGCGGCGCATCCAGCACCGCCTGCAATTCCGCTAGCGGCACGCGCAGCGGCCCATTTCCCGCAGCCACGTATGCGGGCTCTGGACTGGCAACCCAGCTTTGGCGATACGCGTCGTAAAGCCGTCCCTTGACGCGTCCGGCAAGGATGTCGTCGAGCGTAACCTGCTGGCCGGTGGGGATGGGCCCGTCAGCCACGAACATCAGTCCCAGCAGCCGCTCGCGCAGCTTGTCGACGGCGACCGCACGCAGCGCCAGCGGGTTATACCGCGAGCGGCCATAGACATCGCTCGGGTGATAGATCATCACCGCCGCCATTCCGCCGATGGGCGCACCCTGCGTGAGCTCGCCATGTTTCATGCCTGCCATGAGCATCGTGAGCGCGTTGTAGCGCTGGTAGGCGATCATGTTCGGCGAAGCCATGCCGATGGTTTGCGGATCGGGAAACACGCCAGTGGGGTCGTCTTTCCACATCTCGATGAGGCTGCCGAGATAGTCCCAGCGGCCGACATTGGTGCCCAGCAGCCGCCGCCGGAAAACCCAGGCGATGGCCGGCAGATAACGGCCGCCATTGCCTTCCTCGTAGAGAATCTTGATCTTGAAGGTGCCAGCCGGGACCCCGATGATTCCTTCCACCCGCGCTAGCAACTTCTCTACGATGAGCGCTTCCCCGGGCGTCTGCATCTTCGGGATGTAAAAATACACGCCTGTGCCGGCGCTCTTCAGAGCTTCGTAGTTGTTCAACGCCCAGAGAACGACCACCGCAATCAGGCCGGGGGCGGGCTGGCCATCGACGGTGACATGATCATAGAGCACGTGAATGCTGGGCGGACGGACCAGGCGCGTGGGCCACTGCTGGGGCGGCGTGTTGATTCTGTAAGAGCGCTTGTTGTCCTTCTTCAGCACTTCGTAGGCCTTGCTGGCCCAGCGGCCTTGGAAAATGTCTTTGGCGTTCTGCAGGGCCGCAAACATTCCCACCGGCTGGCCCTTGGGTGCGCCCTGAGGCTGAAAGTGCGACGGTGAGGCGTCTTCAAAATCGGGCATGTTCATGGGCGCGGCGCTATTCAAAGCGTTGAACGCCATATCCAGCGGGTGCCAGGGACCGGTAAGCTCCAATCCGGGGTTTTTCAGCGGATGCACGTCGGCGGGGATGGATACTTCGTCGTTGAGCCGCCAGCGCCATTCGCTCTCGCGGCCCAGAAAGTTGTCGATCATGCCTTGTACAATCTGGCGAAATGTCCAGGAACGTCCGGTGACCGGGTCGTCGAACCTCTCCTCCCACGCCGGCCAGCCGTATTTACTTCGCACCGGCTCGGCACTCTCGAGCAGCGCTCGCCGGGCACTTAGGGCCTCGGCAATGGCAGGACGCAGTTCGCGGGTGAGCGTCGCAAGCGTTTCTTCGACGTTGACCTGTCGACCATTGATGTTCTTGCTTCCGAACAACTCTGGAAATTGCTGCAGAATATCTTCACGGATCATCGGCCCGCCTCCCGCGTGGTTTTACAGCCAGTGTAGTGCGCGCCTTCAGTCCGGTCAAAGGATTGGAAGGTCGCGCGCAACATTGCGGAGGCGACGGTAAAGAACGGGGAGTTCGACCCGTTAACGGAAAGCAACCACGGATTTCACGGATAGACACGGATAGGTCTTTGAGGATAAGCCCTCAAAGACTATTGTTAGATCCGTGCTCATCCGTGTAAACCCGTGGTTAAAGGGCCCCTAAAGTTGGCCTGCAGCAACCGCGCGACTCTACCGCGCATGTCCGCATATAATTTAGGGCGCAACATTTGACAAGGGCGCCCCTCATACATGGACCGATATCTTTGCATTCATTGCCATTTTTATCAGCCGCCGCGCGAGAACCCCTGGCTCGAGGCGATCGAGCTACAAGACTCGGCGTATCCCTACCACGACTGGAACGAGCGCATTACGGCGGAGTGCTACGCGGCTAACGCCACTTCGCGCATACTGACGGGCGACAATCGCATCACCCACATCGTCAACAACTATTCGCGGATCAGCTTCAACTTTGGACCCACGTTGTTGTCGTGGCTGGAGGAGCACGCGCCCGACACCTACCAGGCGATCCTGGCCGCCGACCAGGAAAGCCTGCAGCGTTTTTCCGGGCACGGCAACGCCATCGCGCAGGTATACAACCACATGATCATGCCGCTGGCGAACCGGCGGGACAAGCAGACGCAGGTGGTCTGGGGCCTGGGCGATTTCGAGCATCGCTTCGGCCGCAAGCCCGAAGGCATGTGGCTGGCGGAAACCGCGGTCGATGTGGAGACGCTGGAAGTTCTAGCTGAGCATGACATCAAGTTCACAGTACTGGCTCCATCGCAAGCCCTGCACGAGCGGCGCGCCGGAACCACGAAGTTCAAGAATGTGGAAGGCGGCAAGATCGACCCGACGCGCCCCTATGTTTGCCAGCTGCCGTCGGGGCGCAGCATTAACCTGTTTTTTTATGACGGACCCATCTCGCGCGCGGTGGCTTTCGAAGGGCTGCTGAGCGACGGCGAGACTTTTGCCAACCGGCTGCTCAGCGGATTTTCGGACAACCGGCGTTGGCCTCAACTCATGCACATCGCCACGGATGGCGAGACCTATGGCCATCATCATCCCAAGGGCGACATGGCGCTGGCCTACGCGCTGCATCACATCGACAGCAATAAGCTGGCGAAGCTCACCAACTACGGCGAGTATCTGGAGATCAATCCGCCGACCCACGAAGTGGAGATCGTGGAGAACACGGCGTGGAGCTGCATCCACGGGGTGGGCCGCTGGAGCCGGGACTGCGGCTGTAACAGTGGCGGCAAGCCGGGATGGAACCAGGCCTGGCGCGCTCCGCTGCGCGACGCGTTCGATCACCTTCGTGACGAGCTGGGTCCGGAGTATGAACGCAAAGCCTCCGAGTTACTGCGCGATCCGTGGCGGGCACGCGATGAGTACATCAACGTGGTGCTCGACCGCAGCGAGAGCAGCCTGCAAGCCTTCTTCGCCAAACACGGCAAAGCCGAATTGACCGATGCAGACACGGTGACCGCCCTCGCCCTGCTGGAAATGCAGCGCCACGCCATGCTGATGTACACCAGTTGCGGCTGGTTCTTCGACGAGTTGTCGGGTATCGAAACCGTGCAAACGATCATGTACGCGGGACGCGCCTTGCAGCTTGCCCAGACGCTGTTTCCCGACCACCGGGAAGAAAGGTTCAAGCAGCTGCTGGCGCTGGCGAAGAGCAATCTTGCCGAGGCCGGCGACGGCGCGCGCATCTTCGAGAAGTGGGTGGAACCGGCCGAGGTGAACCTGCTGTCCGTGGCCGCCCACTTCGCGATCGCTTCCATGTTCGAGCGAATGGGAGAGAGCAGCTCCATCAACTGTTACGAGGTGCGGCAGCGTGACGATGTTCGCCTGGAGTCAGGACGGGCGCGGCTGGCCATGGGTACCGCGCAGATCCGCTCGCGCATTACGCACGAGCAGCAGGAGGTCAGCTTCGGCGTGCTCCACTTCGGCGATCACAATGTCACCGCGGGGGTGCGAGGGTTTCGAGGAGAACAGGAATTCAAGACTGCGGCGCGGGAGCTGCGTGACTGCTTCCAGTCGGCCGACCTACCCGCTGTTTTGCGCCTGCTCGATAAGCATTTCGAGGGCGCGACCTACAGTCTGCGATCGCTGTTCCGCGACGAGCGGCAAAAGGTTGTCAGCAAGATCCTGGGCTCGACCATGGATGAAGCCGAGGCCGCGTACCGCCAGATCTACGAGCACCATGCTCCCCTGATGGGATTCCTCAGCGACATGGGAGCGCCTCTGCCGAAGATGCTGCACCTGACTGCGGAATTCGTGCTGAACACCGCGCTGCGCAAGGAGTTCCTCGCCGATGAAATCGATCTGGAACGTATCCAGACCCTGCTGGATACGGCCGCGCGGGAGAAAATCCAATGGGATGAAGCGTGGCTGGGCTATGCGCTCAATCGCCGTCTGGTCCGCATGGCCGACGAACTGGCGGTGAATCCTCGCGAAGAACGGCTGCAGCGCTTCAATGCTGCCGTCAGCCTGGTGCGCTCTCTGCCCTTTGAGGTAAACCTGGGACCGGTGCAAAACGTGTTTTACCAGCTCCTGCAGAACGTGTACCCAACCGTCGCGCTGGACGGCGACGAGTCCTCGCAACGCTGGGTCAGCGAGTTTGCAGGGTTGGGCGAGAAGCTGGGAGTGTGCGTGGAACCGGTGGCAGTCGAGACGACGTAGGAACTGGCAGGTGTCAGTTGTCGTTTGCCCGAACTGAGGAGGCTGCTGAAGGAGCGAGGTTCGGGTAGTGCGGACCTTCAGGTTCGCATCCAAGCCTTTTGTTTTCATCAGATGGGGTCGGCTTCAGCCGACGGCAGGCTTGCTTCTCGGACTCTTTCAGCAGCTTATAAAACGGGCTTTAAGGATGACAAGAAACAACAAGGCTTAGCGGCGCGCCTGAAGGTGCGCCCCTTCAAATCCATTGCAGGACTCCTTCAACTGAGCGTATTCCTCCCTTGGTTTGCGGCGTGGCCGGTGGAAAACCGCGAATTTTCAAGGTTTTTCTTGACATGGGCCCGGTTTCGCAAGTAAATACTGGCCCACAGGTTCTGACCTGGCGAGGAGCGAGCATGAACAAAGGGGATCTGGTTGAGAAAATCGCAGCCGCCCACGGAATCAGCAAAACGAGCGCCGGCGGCGCGATCGACACAATAATTGATGCGGTCACGGCTGCGCTGAAAAAAGGCGATCGGGTGACTCTGGTGGGATTCGGCACCTTCTCCGTCTCCCAGCGTAAGGCGCGCAACGGACGCAATCCGCAGACGGGAGGCGTCATTAAGATTGCGGCCCGGAAGGTTGCCAAGTTTACTCCGGGCGTCGTGCTGAAGAAGGCCGTCAATAAGAAATAGCTGAATCAATTTCATTCGAGCAGCCCGCCGCGGCGGGCGACTTGCGGCAGGGCGAAAGCTCTGCCGCGTTATTTCTAGTCGCGAGGTCGAAGATGGAAGCAAAGGACTTGGGTAAAGATGAAGTCACGCGTAAGGCGTGCCTCGACGAATCGTTTTCTCCTGATCCGAATCCAATCGTTTGAACATTGGCCGCCGCTGGGCGGCGATTGCCGCCATTGGCCAATTTCCGGTAGAATTAAAGTTTGCGACCAGCGAGTCAGGGAGTTCTTATGAAAGCAGCCATCCATCCGGCTTATGACCAAGTACGCGTGCACTGTGCATGCGGCAACGCCTTTATGACCCGTTCGACCCACAAGGGCGACATCAATGTGGAAATCTGTTCCGCGTGCCACCCGTTCTTCACCGGCAAACAGAAGTTGATGGACACCGCGGGCCGGGTCGAGCGCTTCCGCCGTAAGTACGCCAAGAGCGATGCAGGCAAGGCCGAAGCAGCGAAGGTCGAGGCGGCGAAAGTCGAAGGCACGAAGAACTAACGTCTGCAAGTGTTTAAGACAGAGCCTCCGCTGCGGCGGGGGCTTTACTTTGTTCCATCCTTTTATAGTTCAGCGATTCGATTACAATCGAACCGTGCACAAGTATTTCGACAATCCGGCTGAGCGCAGCGCGCCGGCTGATGCCCGCGTGCCCGCGTCGGTGTTGCTGGGCGGAGTCGAAATCCGGCCCGCCACCGTCCTGGCGCCGATGGCCGGCATCACCGACACGGTGTTTCGGCGCTTCATCCGCAACCTGGGCGGCTGCGGCCTGATGATGACGGAGTTCACCTCAGCCGATGGCATCATCCGCCACAAAGACAAGAAGGCCAAGCAGTACCTCACCTTCTACGGGAACGAACATCCGATCTCCGCGCAACTGTTCGGCAGCGATCCGGCTACGTTGGCCGAGGCGGCGCGCGTCGTCGAGGGACTGGGCTTCGATCTCGTCGACCTCAATCTCGGATGCCCAGCGAAGAAAGTCGTGAAGTGCAATGGCGGCTCGGGGCTGCTGCGCGATCTGCCGCTCATCAAGAACATCTTCGAGTCCGTTCGGACAGCGGTAAAAGTGCCGTTCACAGTGAAGTTCCGGGCGGGTTGGAGCGATAAGGAGATCGTACATATCAACCTGGCGAAGATGGCCGAGGACTGCGGACTGGCCGCGGTCGCGCTGCATGCTCGCACTCGTGAGCAGGGCTACAGCGGGCAGGCGCAGTGGGAGTGGATTGCAGCGGTGAAGGACGCAGTCAAGATTCCGGTGATCGGCAATGGCGACGTGCGCTCTCCGGAGGACGCCGCCGCCATGGTGGCGCAGACCGGATGCGACGCGGTAATGATCGGGCGCAGCGCGGCGTCGAATCCGTGGATCTTCCGGCAGATCGAGCAATTCACCCACACCGGATCGTACGAACTGCCCAGCGATGCCGACCGCTGCCACATGATCCGCACCTACTTCAGCATGCTGGTGGAAGAGAAAGTTGGCGGCGCGGAAGGCAAAATGAAGCAGTTCGCGGCGTGGTTCACCCACGGCGTGCCCCATGGCGCTCAGTTGCGCAAGTCGGTTTACGAGTCGAAGTGCGGGATCGAAATCCTCGACGCGGTGGACAGGTTCTTCGAAACGCTGCTCAACGGGAAAGTTCCGAGCCCAGCGCAGAGCGTTGAGGACGAAGTAAGCTCCGCGGCGCTTCCGGCGTAAGAACTGGGTCGTGGTCAGTGGCAGAGCAAAAGCAACCGCGGATCGTCGCGGACAGTTCCGAAATCGAATATCCGATCTGAAGGGCCCGCGACTTCCGTCATTCAGCCTGAGACTGCGCGAACATCCGATCGATTTCTGTTTGCTGTCAAAATCGGATCGGCGTAAACCGCGCAAATCCGCGCCCAGCCTAGCCCCGCACTGCCAGCGTCTTCGTCCTACCCGCGCATAGCCGCGACTCTGCGCACATTGGGAGCACCTGTACCCTCGGGCCAACGGCAGGCGGCCAGATACTGTTGGCAGGCCTCTTCGCTGGCAAACTGAAGCTGAAACCAGCGGAGAGTTCGAGGAAAGGGCGGACGTGGCATCCCTCTACACTACTGCTAAGATGCAAGCGTGGATCAACGACTCAAGAGCCTGATGAGAGAATTGGGGGAAGCGATCAATAACTCGCTTTCCGATTCCGAACAGATCGCGGAGGTCATCACTCGCATTAAAGCCGGGGGATACGATGTATTTCTCGTACTCGAGGCGACTATAGGGTTCCATGGGCGCGACGAAGCCGCGGAGCCGTCACCGGTCAACGACCAGCGCTCAGCCGCCGATTTTCAGGTGACGTCACAGGATATGAGGTTTCTGAAATCCCTTCGCATCAAGGTAGATTACGAGAAGTAGCGTCGCAGCCCAGGCATGCGGGCTGAAACGTCCTGAACCGCATGGGTGTGCTAACATTCGACTTCGCCTGTGGGCCGGCCCGCGCCACTAAGGTGCAGTCAGCCCTCCAGCAAACAAGCGCTCTTGGATCCCAGCGGGGAAATTCGTACTCGGAAATCATCAGGATGAGAGACACCCTCGGAGTCTTACTGGCGGGAGGAGCGGGCGAGCGTTTATATCCGCTGACACGCGATCGTGCCAAGCCGGCCGTCACCTTCGGCGGCATTTACCGCATCATTGACATTACGCTGTCCAACTGTATCAACTCCGATCTGCGAAAAGTCTATATCCTGACGCAATACAAAGCGCTGTCGCTGAACCGGCACATTCGTGAAGGCTGGGGCAACATTGTGGGACGTGAACTGGGAGAGTTCATCGAGATCCTGCCGCCAATGAAACGGGTCAGCGAGAACTGGTATATGGGCACGGCCGATGCGGTGTACCAGAATATCTACTCCATTGGCTCGGAGCAGCCGCGCCACGTGCTTATCCTGTCGGGCGATCACATCTACAAGATGAATTACGACCTGATGCTGCGTCAGCATAAGGATTCGGGCGCGGACGTCACGCTGGCTTCTATCCTTGTCGATCCGGCTGAGACGAAGCATTTTGGCGTAGTCGAGATCGATCGTACGGGCCGAGTTGTCGGCTTCCAGGAGAAGCCCGAGCAAACCGACCTGCGCTCGCCCTACAACCCGCGAATGGTTTCGGCCTCGATGGGCGTTTACCTGTTCAACACCGATGTGCTCATTCCGGCGCTGCTGAAAGACGCGGAAGACCAGACTTCGCGCCACGACTTCGGGCACAACGTTCTGCCCAGGATGGTGGACGACTACAAGGTTTACTCCTTCAACTTCATCGACGAGAACAGGAAGGAGGCGCTTTACTGGCGCGATGTGGGGACCCTGGAATCCTATTACGAGGTCAACATGGACCTGGTCTCGGTGGCCCCGGTTTTCAACGTGTATGACGCTGCCTGGCCGATTCGCACCCATATGCGGCAGTATCCCCCGGCCAAGTTCGTGTTCAACGATCCCGGCCGCACCGGAGAAGCGCATGACTCGATCGTCTCGATGGGCTGCATTATCTCCGGCGGGGCTGTGCGCAACAGCGTGCTCTCCCCCGACGTGCGGGTGAACTCCTATTCGGAGATCGATACCAGCATTATTTTTTCCCATGTAAAAGTCGGCCGGCACTGCCGCATCCGCAAGGCCATCATCGATCGCGACGTGGATATCCCCGAGGGGACCGTTATCGGCTACGACACCGAGGCTGACCGCCAGAAGTATCACGTGACCGACAGCGGCATCACGGTTGTGACGCGCGATTATTCTCTGTTTGAGAACCCCGTTTCGGTGGACTACTTCACGTCGGAGTGAATTCGAATCGCCAGCGATTTGCCTTTGCGCGGTTTGCGAATGCGCTGGGACAACGATCACGGCGTTGAGGATTTTCCGCCGCTCATCAGGCTGAGGTTGTCTGTGGTACACCCAGGGTTCACTGAGTGAGCATCCGCGCCTTCACAGCCACCGCACCCACGCACCACAGCAGCGCATCTTCCACGTGCTCTCGCAGCGATTGGTTGGTAAAGATAGTTCGCAACGGTGCGCCCTCCGTCAGGCGCGCCACCAACTCGGTCAAGATGCCCTGATAGCGGTCCGGCATGTGGAGCTTGGTGGCACGCACCAGATCGTCGAGGACCAGTAGGCAATCCAGGATCACGCCGTCCGGGTCAGCTTGTTGGGAGTTAACCCGATACAGTGCCTCGGCGACATCGCAAAACGTTTCGATGCCCTCCGGGGGAGGACCAAGCCGCGCCATGCTGGGATCGAGCGCCAGCGCCCTCGCAGCCAACCCGGGGTGAACGAAGAATACGACCCGTCCGTCGGAGGCAACTGGCCGTTCATTATCGCTGCCGACTGCCAATAAGGTGTAAAACTGCGGACCATCATGGCCGGCGTCCACACGGAAGCCGATGAGGATCAGTTCTTCGTGCGCTCGGGGGTGGAGAACGGGTAACTCGGGCATGGGGAAATAGTACAGTTGCCGGTTGTCAGTTGTCAGCGGCCAGTTGCAGGGTGCAGTCTTGACCGGGCCTGCTTCGGCTTTTTCTGGCCAACTCACAACTGCAACTGCCGTACTGCCAACTGAATTTCCCGCAACCGGACACAGCCGTTATCATCTACTCTGTAGATATGGGAAACACCTTTAAGACAGCGTTACTGCTGACCGCGTTGACGCTTTTCCTGCTGTTTATGGGACAGGTCTTCGGCGGCCAGCGTGGCATGGAGATCGCTCTCGCGCTGGCCGTCGTCATGAACTTCGTTTCGTATTTCTTTAGCGACAAGATCGCGCTGGCCATGTACCGCGCGCAGCCGGTCACGCGCGAACAACTGCCGCGCGCTTACCAAGTCGTCGAGCGCCTTACGCAGAAGATCGGCATCCCAATGCCCAAGATATACGTTATCCCTACCGATTCGCCCAACGCATTTGCGACCGGACGCAACCCACAACACGCCTCGGTTGCGGTAACCGAAGGGATTTTGAACCTGCTTACCGACGAGGAACTGAAGGCGTGCTGGCGCATGAGCTAGGGCACGTGAAGAACCGCGACATTCTCATCAGCTCGATCGCCGCAACTCTGGCTGGCGCCATCACGATGCTGGCACGTATGGGCTATTGGGCTTCACTTTTCGGGGGCATGGGAGGCCGCGACGACCGCGACCGTGGAGGCGGCGGTGGCTTCGTTGCGTTGCTGATGTTGATCCTCGCTCCCATCGCGGCTACCCTGATCCAGCTCGCCGTATCCAGGTCGCGCGAATACCAGGCCGACGCCACCAGCGCACAGCTCACCGGTAATCCCTATGCTCTGGCTAGCGCGCTGAAAAAGCTCGATGCCTGTTCGAAGCGCATCCCCATGCAGGCTTCGCCATCGAACGCACATCTCTTCATCGTTGCGCCGCTGCTCAGCGGGGTCAGCTTCGCGAATCTGTTCTCGACCCATCCGCCGATCGCCAAGCGCATCGAGCGGCTTACTGGCCGGCCGGCCGAGCTGGACAATTGATCGAGCTTGCTGAATCCATGAAGCACCATACTTTCGACTGGCTCCTTTGTGCCATGCTGATGATGGCAAATCCCCTACCTTTTGGACACAAGAAAGAGAAACCAAATTCCTGTACATTGCAAGTTTCTGCACACCCAGCCGCTGCCCCAGCCGTAACCTGTTTAGTTGCTTTCGTTTCCACTTTCCTTATTTGGTGTCAAAATTGCACCATTATGGGCAGCCGCTTTGACGAATCCCAAAGGAGGGCTTTCGCTTGATCAACAAATTGGTTCGCGTAACACTGGCCGTTGCACTTCTTTCGTTTGGAACTGCCGTATTCGCTGGTACTGTTCCAGTTCCAAGCGCCGCTGTTCCAATTACTAATGGGGGCTTCGAGACCGGAGACTTCACCGGTTGGACGCAGTTTGGCGACACCTCGTTCTCCGGGGTGTGTCAGACTTCAACCTGCCCAGGCAACTTCCCGCCGTATGCGGGTAACTACGCGGCATATTTTGGCCCAGTCGGTGACACTGGCGGCATTTTCCAGGACGTACCCACCGTGGTGGGACAGCTGTACACGCTTACGTTCTACTTGGCCAACCAACCGAGCGGCGGAGTCCCAAATTTCTTCGAAGCGCAATTTGGCAACGCCGACTTCAGCCTCAGCAACTTCCCAGTGGCGTTTGGCTGGACCGAGTTTCAGTTGACCAATGTCGCGACCAGCACGTCGACCCTTTTAGAGTTCACGTTCCGAAACGATCCTGGATACTGGTTCTTGGATAACGTGGGCGTGACCACGGGAGGTGGAACCACTCCCGAACCGGGCACGTTAGTTCTGTTCGGCAGTGGGCTTCTCGGGATCGCTGGCGTAGTTCGCCGTAAGTTCCGCGCCTAAGTAGACTGGGTTCGTCTATTAGTGGCGAACAGGACCGCTGTTGAGGGTCAGGCGTAGAAGCAAAACTGGAAGTGCGCTAAAACGGCATCTGCCCGAAACCGGTGGATGCCGTTCTGCATCACAGTCACGGACGATTCTTGTTGACCGCGAGTTTACGCCACTTCCCGTGGCGTTTTTTTTGATGCGGCTCGAACGCTAGCGACGATCCACTGAAAAACTCGACCGGCGTATGGGGCTCCGGTCGGGCAGGTCCTTTCATGGCACTCTGTGAGAAGGGGGGTTAGTTGGACCTATCTCAGTTAGTTGGACCTATTTCAGAGTGAACATTGGGAAGCGCTCCTCACCGGCGAAAGCCGGTTCGCCGGGCTAGCCCAATGCAGACGTGAAGAGACGGTGTCGTTCCGTGCCACCGCTACGCGGCTCTGGTCAATTTGCCGCTTGACCCACGCGTGCCCCTCGGCCCAAATGAATCGTCATAATGACTGGTACATATCGTTCATCACCGAGCGCACGCAGTTTCCCGCCGAGCTTCACGCCTTGGGGTTAATTTCGATGCCGTCGCCGCGCGGCTGGTTTTCGCGACTTCCTGCCACTTGCCGAAGACGCTAACGGAGCTGCGACGCAGTCTCAGAAGACATCTCCATTTCGCCTGTCAAGTGCAGACAACCTGCGAAACTGGCCGATCCCGCACGGTCCGTTGCACTTTCGCATTAAGAATCGTAATATCCCACAATGTGAGATACGCGAAGGACCGCAGCGAAGCGCATCTCAACGCTTGCAGGATTGTAGCCCCATGAGCGACCGGTGCGGGATAAAGCGCCCGCAGCCCGCGGGGCCGTAGCCTGCCAAGTTTGCGGGCGCGCCATTCCTCGCTCTCGCAAGAAGACGCCTCCTTTTAGTTTGTTGAAGTTAGGCTAGTGGGGAGGTGGGCGTTGGCGCAGAAACGGGAATGCAAAGCGCATGCGCGCTCTATTGGCGGTTTACAAGCGGACAGCCGCGGTCCATAATCATGTTTGAGCAATCAGTCGATCCAGGCACTCATTCTTCAAACTCACCGTGATTTCTGCATATCCCACATTGTGGGAGGAGATTTATGATATTGAATTCCGACAGTGCTACCGAGGCTGACCATCGCGAACGTATTTGGTTTTTCCCGGACAAGTTTTGGCGGGCCACCAAGGACATGCCTCCCGACCAAGTTGCGAATCTGATGGCGGAAGTTGAGGGCTACGCCGCCGCGCGCGATGTGCAGGCGCTCCGCAAATATCCTTTTGTGGTTGTTGGAGACCCTTACAAGAAGAAAAAATCGGTTGCCTGATTCAGGATTAAGTCTTGCATCATGAACCGGCCGCTACTTCACGCGCGTGTCCCGCAGCGTGAGAGGCGGTTGCCGGCTTGAGAGCCTGAGGACGAATCATAATCGGGCAGCCACAGGTCGTTTCCAGCAGATATCGAGCGCGGGCTAGCCGTTCCGCCACAGGACTGATTCCTTGTAGGCCGCGTCCGTAGACAATCACCATTCCATCCCGTTGTTCTACCGACACCTGATCGATCTTTCGGTCGTGAAAAAAATCGAAAGCGTCCGCCAGTCTCAGAATGCCCGCGATGGGCAGGAGGGCCCTTCGCCGTTTTGGGGTGAGTCCCACAAACGCGGAGTTACTGGTTTGCGGAAGCATGCCGCCATGATAGCGGGCAATCACGGCGGCACACTGGAGTTCCTCCGCGCTCCATCCCAGGGGAGGCTTGAGCCGGCGAATCATGGAATAGGCGCGTTTACGATGGCCCTCAGGGCCCCGGCTTCGTCCCACCTCATGCAGGATGGCTGCGGCCTCCAGGATGCGGCGGTACTCCGCTCCAGCGGTCACGGTCCCATTCTTCGACAAGCCATCGTAAAGTTGCAGCGCGAGTCGCGTCACATGCGCCGAGTGGTTCACGTCAGGATCCAGGAAGGAGGCCCAGGTCCGCAGTTTCTCCATGGCGGCTTGTTCCAATGAGGAACCGCTCGGCAGTTCAGCACGCCACACCGGCCAGAGCGAACTCTTGCCCAACATCTTCTGACGATAAAGATCGAGCCGCTGCTGTCGTTCCCCCGCAATTCTCTTGTTCCAGCGTTCGCGGTCTTCGGCCTCGATCCCAGGCTGCGCTTTGATCGTAGCCTTCAGTACATCGAAATCGTGGACCTCGCCGAGAGCGTCCTGCAACTCGCGCAAGTCCTTGGCCCACTTTTGGTGGCGCTGCGGAAGGAAATTCTCGCACATGTAGCGAAACCGCTTGATGCCGATTCGCAACTGGTGATAGCCGACTTGCGTCCGGTTTCGCAGCGCCTGCCGGTGAAGTTCATGCGCTTCCATCCAGCGCTCCAGCGCGAGATGCTGAAACACCAGTCCTTCCAGCGGAACCCGACTCGCCCGTCTGGCTAGCCTTGCATTCAGCGCAGTCCATCGTTTGCGGTCGAAGTTGCGAAGCGTCTCTTGCGCGGCAGCCTTGAGTTGGCCCTCTTTCTGGCCCAAGGTTTCGAGCAAAACTCGGCGAACAGAATCGTCAGGTTCCGAAAGGCGAGTGACCCATTCCGACATGACCTGCACATCGCGAAGATCGCCCAGGCTGCTGAAGAGGGTCTTGCCCAACCTCTTCATCTCCTTCCATGCGGATTCCGGATCGACGGACAGGAAGCCGTCCGCCATCGAGCGGCAACGGCGAATCGCGACCCGGAGATCGTGCACGGGATCGGGAGCAAATTCCTGGCTGGCTTTGTCACACTCCTCCAGCGCGCGCTGCGCCCAATAGGCGAGCCCGGCCTTATTGTCGTGTGTGGGGGGAGCCGGCGGCATGAGATCAAATCCTGCTTGCTTTTACTCTACAGCGATTCCTCATTCCGGGGCAGCAGAAATGGTTGGCGTGTAAGGGAAGCACATTTGCTCTGACAGGTTGGAGCACTAGAGGTACACTCGTTCGGCACTGCGCAGGTTTCTATAGCGCTGGAAGACTACCATGTCGCTTTCGAAACCGAGCAGCGATTTGATCGAGGTCCCGCGGAAAGTGTGCGTCAGCATCTTCCACCAGTTGCGCAGAACGAATAGCGGGTCATGCGCCATCACCGCCGGGATGTGCCTGGTCTTCATCCAACGCTCGGCGCGCCACCGCTCGTACTCGATTTCCTCGGGTTGCAGGTGCTGCGTGGCTACCACAGCGGTGGTGCCGTCGTACTCTTCCATTTTGTCGATGACGATCAACTTGCGTGCGCGAAAATCCTTCGTCATCGGCGTACCCGGATAGGGAGTCGGATGCTGAATGTAGGGCCAATCCACATATTTGCTGGCAAACTCCAGGTTGGCCCGAATGGATTCCCGCGTGTCATCGGGATTGCCGACGATGAGGCCGCCGACCACAAACATTTTGTTCTTGTGCAGAAACTCAATGGCGCGGAGCGAAGCGTTGCCCGTCGCACGGCCATCTTCGCGGAACTCATTCTTGGCCGCCGCTTTCAGGAAGTGGAGATCATCTTCAAGGATGTTCTCGATACCGAGAAAAACATAGCGAAATCCAGCCTGGCGCATCAGCGGTGCCAGGGTTTCTCCATGCATGGCAATGGGCGACGTCATCGCCTGAACGGTGTAATCGATGTCGTTCAAGCCCGCATCGATGATGGCGCGGCAGAGCGCTTCAAAGCGGCGGATGTTAAGGCTGATGTTGTCATCCACAATAAAGATGGAGCGTGCGCCGTGGTCCCTGGCGTCGCGAATGTCGGCGAGCACCCGCTCGAACGAGTAGGTATGAAAGTTGCGGCCCCGCATCTCGATGATCGAGCAGAAGCCGCAGTCGAAGGTGCATCCGCGAGAGGTTTCCACGACATCCACCCCGCGGCCAAGCATGGTGTAGCCGCCGAGCACACGGGCGTCGCGCTTGGGTAAGCGGATTTCATTTCCCTCGAGAGTGTGCACCGGACGCGGAAGATTCTGATGCCAACTATCGTCCGCGCGATACGACAGTCCTTGAATCGCAGCCAAACCCTCGCCGCTCTCGATCGCGCGCAGCAGCTCGCGGAAGGTAATCTCACCTTCGCCGCGGACAATGTAATCGATGCCGCAGCCGTTTTCCATGTAGGCTTCGGGAGCGAGGCTGGGATCATAACCGCCCACGACGATGCGAACATCGGGTTGCAACAAGCGCACCAGTTTGATGATGCGGAGCGCAGTCTTGCGCTGAAAAGTCATGATGGAAAGGCCAACTACATCCGGCTGGACGTCGCGCACCAGCCGCTCAACCGTTTCGCGCACCTGGTGCTGAACCAGGATCAGGTCGGCGGCAACTGCCTTGTGGTGCGGGTCGATGTTCCCCGCCAAGGAACACAGCGCTCCATTGGGCATCCGCACCGCGACCGTCGGCATGTGCTCGAACGAGTCGGGCATGGAAAGGAGGAGAACATTCATGGCACGGCTCCTGCTAATACGGTGGTCCCCACGACCCGGAACATCTGGTTGGCATACATGCTACACCGAAATTGGCGTCAATTGACGGGAAGAATGGGACGAGGGCAGAGCAGGATAGCTATGATCGTTACTTGAGAATGGCTGAGATCTGGCGGCGAGCTTCGGCCAAGGAATAGGTTTCACTTTGCCAGAATCCAATTCCGCGATCCGGCGCGTGATCTCCTTCCTCCATTCTTCCTCTGCCCGCTCGTCCACAGTGTCATCAAGGCTTTCGAGAAGGGAGCCGGCCAATGCGGCGCGTGCCGCGGGCGGGAGCGCGAGCGCCTTTTTCAGAAGGTCGGAAACGTCTGGGTTCATGGCGCTATTTTATCTCCAAAACATTTTCCGGGTTCGCGCAAATTCTCCGGAGATTCATCGAAACTCAGAAGTGTCGCTTCGCCGACCCACAACCGGTTGCTCAATCGCACCGTCAGACCTGGATGGGATTTTCCTCGCAGCTTGGCCTGCACCTCTCGGTAGGGGCCAACGAAGCGAACGCTGTCCGGCAGCCGCCGATAGATCTTTGGGAGCCAGCGCAGCGCACGCGCGGCGGAAAGCTCTTCCCTGTTTCCGTAGGCGAGCTGAAACTCTTCGCGCAGACGCGGTGGGAGCAGACGGGTGGTGAGCGCGCGATACCAGAACGGCGGCCGCAGCCAAGATCCCGCACCTCGCTGAAGCTGGTGGGCCATGTCGCGCGTGCCAGGACCCACCGCCAGCAAACTCGACTCGCAGGTGGATTCGACGTAGGTCTTGAACTCCAGCCAATGTAACGGCAGGCAGTTGCCGGAAATGCCGAAGAGCGCAGCCATGATCTTGCTCTCAGCGTAATACTGCTCCCGCTCCGCCTCGCTCAACGGGGGCAGCACAAGCTCGTACGCCACCAACGCACTGTCCACCAAGGTCGCGTAAACCCAGCGAAGAGCGGCAATCTCGTTCGCTTCATAAGGGGAGCCCTCGGCGAAGCGGCCTACCGCCTCCGGTAGCTTGCCCCGAATGCTGGAGTGGCGCCGCTCCAGCCGTCGCGAAGCCCCCAGAACTTGTTCGAGCGAGCCGAAGGCCATGGTGAACATCACGCGAAAGGTCCGATGAAAGCGGCCGATAGGATCACCGAGCGTGGTCGAGTGTTCGGCAATGGCGGCGGCGACCCAGGGATGCGCCAACTGCAACAACGCCGCCCGTCCCGCCGCCAGAAATAGCGCCGACTCGCGATTGACCTTCCAACTGACCGAGGCGGGGCCGAAAATCCCATGTGCCGAGCCTGCCGCCGAATTCCGCACCTCGTCGAGCAGACGTTCCAATGCCGCTTCGGACACGACGTATGTGGGGCCATTCGCCATATCCTTCGTATGTTATCTGCAACGGGCTGCGAGAAGATGTTTCCTGTTGTTGGGGAGTACACCGGGCGCAGATATTCCCAGCCCGTGGGGGTGCTGGAAGGGGTACCATATCGAGGGCTCGTCACGCTTCCGGGTGATAGCGGTCACGGCGGGGCTGCCCAGATTGGATTGAAATAGAACCGGCCTCAAAATAATCGTTCGATCGGCTCGAATAACGAACGATTCCAGATTTTAGTACCGGCCCTAGAAATAAGCTATAAGGTTCGAGGAGGACCTCTATGAGTGTCGTAACCACATCCCAGTCCGGAATCAAAACTCCGGGCAACTACATTAACGATGTTATGACGCTGGTGAAGACGAAGAACCCAGCAGAGCCTGAATTTCATCAAGCGGTCCAGGAAGTGATGGAGTCGCTGCGCCTGGTTCTGGACAGGCATCCGGAATACATTTCGGCCCGCATTCTTGAGCGCATCACAGAACCCGAGCGCCTCGTCATGTTCCGCGTGCCCTGGTTTGACGACCAAGGCAACGTCCAGGTCAATCGCGGCTTCCGTATCGAAATGAACAGCGCCATCGGCCCCTACAAGGGCGGACTGCGCTTCCATCCGTCGGTCAATCTCGGCATCCTGAAGTTCCTGGCCTTCGAGCAGGTCTTCAAGAACTCGCTGACCACGCTGCCCATGGGCGGCGGCAAAGGCGGGTCCGATTTCGATCCCAAGGGCAAGAGCGATAACGAAGTGATGCGCTTCTGCCAGAGCTTCATGACCGAACTCTGCCGCCACATTGGACCGGACACCGACGTACCGGCCGGCGACATCGGCGTAGGCGGACGCGAGATCGGCTTCATGTTCGGCCAGTACAAGCGCATCCGGAATGAATTCACCGGTGTGCTGACCGGCAAGGGCTTGAACTGGGGCGGCTCGCTGATTCGTCCTGAAGCCACGGGCTACGGCTGCGTGTATTTCGCTGCCGAAATGCTGAAGAGCCGCAAGGACTCGCTCGACGGCAAACTCTGCCTGGTATCAGGAAGCGGCAACGTTTCTCAGTACACGGTGGAGAAGCTGCTCGATCTGGGCGCGAAGCCGGTTACGTTCTCCGACTCCGACGGCGCGATCTACGATCCCGACGGCATCACGCGCGAGAAGCTAGCCTGGGTCATGGAGCTGAAGAACACCAAGCGTGGCCGTATTCGTGAGTATACGGACCAGTTCAAGAAGGGCATCTTCATGCCCACCGACCTCAAGCTGGGCTACAACCCGCTGTGGAACATCAAGGCTGATTGCGCCTTCCCCAGCGCCACCCAGAATGAAATCAACGCCAAGGACGCGACCAACCTCATCAACAACGGGGTCAAGGTCATTGCCGAAGGCGCGAACATGCCCAGCACCCTCGAAGCCACCAAGCTGTTCCTGGAGGCGAAAGTCCTCTATGGTCCGGCCAAGGCTGCGAACGCTGGCGGTGTGGCCACCTCCGGCCTCGAGATGTCACAGAACAGCGCACGGCTGAGCTGGACCCGCGAGGAAGTGGACGATCGGCTGCACAAGATCATGATCGCCATCCACAAGACCTGCTTCGAGACTGCCGAAACCTATGGCACCCCGGGCAATCTGGTGAACGGCGCCAACATCGGCGGCTTCCTGAAGGTCGCCAATGCCATGCTGGACCAGGGACTTGTGTAGTCCTCAGTTCTAGCGTTGAGTATGATGCGGGGTGGAGCAATCCACCCCGCGCTATTAGGGCGGCGGGACACCTGCCTCCCGATTGTTGTGTACCTCACCTGAGCGGTAAGGTGCCTCTCCCAGAGGGGTGGGTTTCTATATGCTGCCCGATTTTCCGGGGATACGTAGAGCACTGGACGATGCCGCAAGATACCGCGTTCACATGAAGACGCGCTCGAAGAGCGTCATTGGAGCGCTGGTGCACAGCATCACTCAGCACGAAGGGGCACAGCATTCATATCATCAGAAAGGAACTGGGACGATCACGCAGGGCTATCAGGCTATGTCTGCGCGTTTTGAGATCTCAATGGCGGAAGTGCCACACTTGATTGGTGAAAAGCTTGAGGCAAGAATTGACGCAATGGCTGATGAGATGGCTCGTCAGACAAGCCACCTGTTTTACGAAACCATAGGCCGTGAGACAGCCAAGGTTGGGAATTCCATTGATGCGGGCGGTGGACCCATGACTCAGGAAATGGTGCTGGACATGATGGAGCGAGTGGACTGGAGCCCTGATTCAGTGTTCATTGCCCATCCGGTGATGGCTGAGGCAATGCAAGAATTGTGGAAAGAATGGGAGAAGGATGCAGCGTTCATGAAGAAGGTCAAAGAGGTGGAATACCGCAAGAAGGAAGAATGGCGTGATCGAGAGAGTAATCGAAAACTGGTTGACTAGTCTGAATGAGCGTCAGTATCAAATGCCCTTCTGCCAACTTCTCGCATCTGAAGGCGAGAAGATTCTATACGTGTCAACCCATGGGCAGCTTGAGTTGGGTATCGACATTCTGTCAATTGACGCGGTCGGGGCCCCGAGAGGTTACCAGCTCAAGCAAGGCGACATTGCGATGTCGGAATGGCGAAAGTGCCAGGACGAAGTAGTGCAGCTCGTTGAATCGCACCCCAGCAATCCCGCGCTCCCGTCGGACGCACCTGCGCACAAGTCTTTCTTTGTCACGAATGGCACCATTAAAGATCCCGTACTGAACGCCATTAACCAACGAAATGAAGCTTGGAAGCGAAGGGGCTACGGGCCCCTGACGCCCGTAGGACATGAGGAACTGCTGGCACGTTTCCGCAAGGCACACGGGAAATATCTTCCAGAGTCCCCGACAGACTTGAAAGCGTTCCTGGAGCTCTACACCGCCGAAGGGCAGGCGCCACTCTCCAAAGAAAGTTTCGTAAACTTTATTGAAACTATCCTGCCGCTGGAAGCTGCACACGTAGCTGGCTTGGATATCCGCAGAGCTACGGCGAGCGCCGTTCTCCTCACGAACTATCTAACACAAAATCACGTCGCGCACCGCAATCATTGGGCATTGTTTGAGGCTTGGGTCATCGCTGGCACAGCCGTGTTATCTCTGGCGGCAAAGTCGAAGGCTCCAGCGAAATTCTGGGAATACTCGTTCAAGCTTTGCGAGGAGCAGGCTTATGCAGCTCTCCACGATCTCTGTGAGGAGTGCCTCGGAAACACAACACTTTTTACTCAGGGCTCGCCGTTGAGTGATGGCTACGTGTACGGCGCGCGGATGTTGATTCTGTGCGGGTTGATAGCTGCACACCGACTCGCACACATCGTCAATAAGTCACCCGACACCTACGCGGATTTTGCAGATGAGTTCCTGTTTATGCACTGGAAGAAGGGAAAAGCCTGGGGCGAATCGGCAGTACCATTTTTCGTCCTGACGGCGCTCGCCTTAGAGTCCAGCGGTAAACAGATGATAGCCGAAGGCATCATTCTGAACCTGATCAGAGCGATATGCGCCCTCAGCGGGCCAAATGGGGGTGGATTTCCAAACCCCTACTGGGATCCTGAAAAGTGCTTGCGGCTACAGGTTGGATTGGAGCCGAACCACTCGGAAGACTTTGTAAGACACTCGTACACGCAGTCACTAGTTCATCTGTTGGTACGACGTTGGCGCAGGCAAGCGCTCCGATCATTGTGGGAAGACATTACATTCGTGAACTTTGCAAGTCTTCGCATACAAGAGCCACATGAGTGGTTGCGATGGAGAAGTTCTAACGCGGTGTTAGACACGCGATCCGCGCCCCAGCCGCAGAGCTGGAAAGCACTTCTTGAAGAATCGGAAGACCGATCGAGTATTACCATTCCTTCTGAACTTGAGCAAAGGCCCGCATTCTTGCTCTTCTTCCTGCTTGTCTATCAGCATCGCTTCCAGCCAGATTCGGTCAAGCTTTTGGATCATTATTTGCTGTGAGAGTTGAGGCGACTACTGTTCGCCGTTTGTCATGATTCTCGTGGGGTTAGATCATGAGCGTAGCTCCGCTGCGCTAGCGACCTATTCGAAGGTGACGAATCCGCTCGAAAGTTCGCTCGACTGCAAGTAGGATCGTTAGGTGAAGTCCGGTGCTTTCAAACACCCGGGAACGTCTCATGACAACTCGCCCAACTCCCGACCCCGCCCCGCCCGAGCTCCAATTCGAGGGCTTCGAGAACCTGATGCCGTTCCGCGTGAACGACATTCTGCTCGTCTCCAGCCTCTACGACTCCTTCATCCTGCGCGAGGACGGACGCCTGAACGAACTGCTGATGGGCGAGTCGCTAGAATTGGACATTCATCAGGTCCCCGGTATCACGCATGTCCCCAGCGGTGCGAAAGCGCTGGAACTGGCGCGCTCCCAGCCGCGCTTCAACCTGATCGTGACCAACCTGCAAGTCGGGGACATGGATGCCGCTCAATTGGCGCGTGAAATCAAGGCCGCAGATCTCGACGTTCCGGTCATCGCTCTGGCCTACGATTATCGCGAGATTAAGGACTTCATTGCGCGCAATCCGCAGACCGGCATCGAGCGGATATTTCTGTGGCAAGGTAACGCCCGCATCCTGATCTCGATCGTCAAGTACATCGAGGACAAGCGCAACGTCAAGCACGACACCGAAGCCATGGGCGTACCCGTGATGCTGGTGGTGGAAGATGACATTCGTTATTACTCGTTGTTCTTGCCCGTCATTTACACCGAGCTCATCAGCCAGTCCCGGCGGCTGCTCAGCGAAGGACTGAATGTGGCGCACAAGCTGGTGCGAATGCGGGCCCGGCCAAAGATCCTGCTGTGCTCGAACTACGAGGATGCCGAGGAGCAGGTGATGCAGTACCGCGACAACCTTCTCGGGGTGGTGTCGGATGTGGAGTTTCCACGCGGCGGAAAGCTGACTCCGGAGGCCGGCTTCGAGCTGGCCCGCATGGTCCGCCGCACGGTACGGGATGTCCCCATCGTGCTTCAGTCCAGCCGAACGGAATTCATGGAGCGCGCTTACGCGGAAGAGTTTTCATTCCTGCAAAAGCGGTCTCCCACTTTGCTGGGAGATCTGCGCCGCATTCTGATCGAGCAGGTTGGGTTCGGCGACTTTGTTTTTCGTCTGCCCGATGGCAAAACTGAAGTTGCACGCGCCAGCGATTTGAACGCGCTGGAGATGCTACTGCACACGGTCCCGGTAGAAAGCATTGCCTATCACGGCGAACACAATCACTTCTCGCACTGGTTGATGGCGCGGACCGAATTCGCCCTGGCGCAGAAGCTCAGGCCGCGCAAAGTTTCCGACTTCGGTACACATGAAGACCTGCGGCGCGACCTGATCGAGTCCATTGCGGAGTATCGCCGCGAGCAAAGCCAGACGCTCATCGGCGAATTCAATCCGGCGACATTTCAGCCGGCAGATAATTTCTTCCTTCAGATCGGCGGCGGTTCGTTGGGCGGTAAAGCGCGCGGCCTGGCCTTCATACGACACCTGCTCTACCAGCGCCGCGTGACGCACAGGTTCCCCGGCATTCGCATTGCCGTGCCGCCTACGCTGGTGTTGACCACGGACTTGTTCGACAACTTCCTGCACGAAAACCACCTACTGGACTTCGCGATTCACAGCACCGACGACGAAGAGATCGTGCGGCGCTTCCTGGCAGCGCCACTGCCGATCGCCGTCATCGATAAGCTCCTGGGCTTCTTGCATGAGGTGCGCTATCCGCTGGCGGTCCGCTCTTCCAGCCTGCTGGAGGATTCGCAATACCAGCCGTTCTCCGGGGTGTACGAAACCTTTATGCTGGGGAACCATCAGGCCGGCATCCAACTGCGGCTGGAGCAGCTTCTGGAGGCGATCAAACGGGTGTACGCCTCGACCTTCAGCCAGCATGCCAAGTCCTACGTGCGCGCCACACCGTATCGCCTGGAAGAAGAAAAAATGGCAGTCCTGGTTCAGCAGGTGGCGGGCGCGACCCATGGCAACCGCTTCTATCCGGATTTCTCCGGGGTGGTGCGATCGCGCAACTTTTATCCCGTTGAACCCGTCAAGGTTGAGGATGGCTTTGCCGCGGTCGCCTTGGGGTTGGGACGCGCCGTCGTGAGTGGAGGAAAATCGCTGACGTTCAGTCCGCGTCACCCTCGGCACCTGCTACAGTTTTCGTCCGTGGAAGACATCCTGGCGAACTCGCAAACGGAATTTTGGGCGCTCAATCTGGACCATGGGGCCGACCCAACCAATCCGGTTAACGACCTGCGAGAGGTGGCGTTTGGACTCGACAAGGCAGAGGCCGACGGGACCTTGCAGATGCTGGGATCCACCTACTCGCTGGACAATCACGCGGTATATGACGGGCTCAGCCGGCCGGGTCCGCGCATTGTCAGTTTCGCGCCCGTCCTCAAGCACGGCATGTTTCCCCTGCCCGCCATCCTCGATCAGCTTATGCGAATGGGTGAGGACGCCATGGGAAGGCCAGTGGAAATCGAGTTCGCGGTTCGGCTTCCGCGGGAACCCAACGAAGCGGCGGACTTCGGGTTTCTTCAGTTGCGTCCCCTGGTGCTCTCCCGCGGCGGCGAAGAGATTCGCCTGGAGAATGTTGAACCGGATCGCCTCGTATGCCAAAGCTCGCAGGTGCTGGGACACGGCCGTTTGCAGGATCTTCGCCACGTGATCGTGGTCGACTTTCACCGCTTCGAACGCGCCCACAGCCACGACGTAGCCCAAAGCGTCGCCTATTTCAACGCCCAGCTTTCCGAGGAGAATACCCCGTATCTGCTGATCGGAGTGGGCCGCTGGGGATCGACGGATTCGTGGCTCGGAATTCCGGTGGCTTGGGACCAGATTTCCGGGGCCCGGGTGATTGTGGAGTCAGGATTCCGCGACCTGCGCGTGATTCCGTCGCAGGGCAGCCATTTTTTCCAGAATCTCACCGCCTTTCAGATCGGCTACTTCACCGTCAATCCCGACGCAGGCGAGGGCTTCGTCGATTGGCAGTGGCTGGCTGAACAACCTGCGGTCGAGGAGCATAGCTGCGTCCGCCACTTGCAGTTTGCGGCGCCACTTGTGGTGGTGATGAACGGCAAGACCGGCCAAGGCATGATCTTCAAACCCGACACTACCCCATAAAGAAACGCTCGATCTGGTTGCCGTCAGCTCTGCCTCTTGCATTGGGCTTGGCTATCCCCGCGACGGACAGATAAGTTAAATCGTATATATTTATCGTTTTAATGCGTATTTATCCGCAGTATAATCTATGCGGCTAGAGCATTTCTAATTTAAGTGTATACAATTTGTGCGATACTTATCCTGCGGTTTTAGGGGAGGCTGAGATGCAATCCTATTCGCAGGATTTGCGTGAGC
>PLQW01000103.1 GCA_003160215.1 Acidobacteriaceae bacterium | reverse complement strand
CTCTTCGATGGCGCCGATCCCAACAGCGTCCGCGCTTTCTTCGACGAGATGATGGATCTCGGCGTCGAAGGCATGATGCTTTCGCCCGGCTACTCGTACGACAAGGCCCCCGACCAGAAGCATTTTCTGGGACGGGCGCGGACGCGGCGGTTGTTCCGTGCGATCCTGGCGAACCGCAAGGCCAAATGGGTGTTCAACCAGTCGCCGCTGTTCCTGGAATTCCTGATGGGCAAGCGCGACTACCCGTGCACGCCGTGGGGCATGCCGACCTTCAACATGTTCGGCTGGCAGAAGCCGTGTTACCTGCTGCAGGACGGCTACGCCGACACCTTCGACGAGTTGATGCGCGAGACCGAGTGGCACAAGTACGGCACCGAGTCGGGCAATCCGCAGTGCGCCAATTGTATGGTGCATAGCGGATACGAAGCTTCCGCGGTGCACGATACCTTCGGCTCGCTGCGCGGATTTCTGGGAACCGTGCGCGCGACGTTCTCCAGCAAGTACAAAGACGACGAAGCGCTGGCCATGCTGAAGGAGACGACGCTTCCGGTACACGCTTACGATCCGCTGGTGCAAATCGGGAATGTCGAGTCTTAAGCAGTATTTTCACCACCCTTCGGCGTTGCTCAGGGCAGGCTCGGACACGGAGTGCACGGAGGAAACCAAACGAATTTCTGGGTAGTTTCCTGTTTACAGGTATCCTTTTTTGGTTTGTTAGAGCGATTTCAACGCGGGTTTAAAACATAGGAATTCCTCCGTGTTCTCCGTGCCTCCGTGGTGAATAGAGACTTTGGCGAAGAGCGAAAGGCGACAAGCGAAACCATGTCCGAACCGCAGCACAATCTGACCGTTGACCATCTTGAAGTCGTCGACGGTCGTGAGCGCAACCAAATCGAAGGCTGGATTCCCGAGCTGGCGACCGAGGCCGAGCTGCGCGACGCGCTGGAGAAGGCCTTCGACTATCGCGGCGACGTGACCATCACGCGCAAGGATGGCACGCGCGTGGAAGGCTACATCTTCGATCGCCGCAACGGCCCGACGCTCGACGCATCGGTCGTGCGCCTCATTCCGCAGAATTCCTCGCCGCAGAATCCCTCGCAGAAAATTTCCATTGCTTATTCCGACATCGCCGCTCTGGCGTTCAGCGGACGCGACACTGCCGCCGGAAAAAGCTGGGAAGCCTGGGTCCGCAAGTATTGGGAGAGGAAGGCCGCCGGCGAGAAGGGCATCGCACTGGAGCCGGAGAAGCTCGACTAAGCCCGATGCACAAGACCTACCCTTCCCGTCCGCGTTCGGTGATCCCCAGGTTAGCCCAAAAGAAGGGCGAACCCGGGGCACCCGGCTCGTGATCGGATATCCGCAACCAAGTTCGCGTTCCCCAAGCAACGCCAGGAGCCGCTGGAAAATGCTTCTCACGTACGCAACGCTGTTGCGCGCTTCAATCAGGTGAAGGGCGTTACGGAAGTGGAACGTCGTGCTGCGTGGAAGCGGATACAGTCTGCCGCAAAGCGATTCGGAGTGGAGATTCAAGAAAGCGCCACGTCACAGAGAGTTCCGTGAACCATATGGCTTTCGGCGCCGCCCGCCTACGATAGATTATTAATATCCTGTGAATCCAAAGATCGCGCGCCAAAAAGGCGCATACTGCTTTCAGAGTTCGATCCCGACTAGGCAGTCATTAGGAGCAACCCCCAGCTACATGCCCCGATTGGGAACGAATAGATCCAAATTATAAGGAGATTCACCATGCCAAAAGACCAACACAACACGGCCGCCGACCATCACGAGAAAGCCGCGAAATCACACCGCGCCGCTGCAGAGCACCATGGCAAGGGCGATCACGAAGCCGGGTACCGACATTCAGGCGAAGCGCTGCAGCATTCAAAGAACGCGCACCAGCATTCCCAGGACGCACACACCAAATCCACCGCAGCTGCCAAGAAGTAGCCGAACTCCCGTTTTGAGCTGCTCTCTGGGGTCAGAGGGCAGCCCTTAAACGGCGAACAGGCGTCAATCGTATTGGCAGTTTGCGGTTGTGCCGCTCCGAATATGGCCGCTCCCCCCGACAATCTCAGTAAAACCGAAAGCATTATCCCTGGGTGCCCCACTCATTCCTGCTTTTGGAATGAGTGGCAGTCCAAGTAGCTTGACCGACTCTTGATCCCACACATTCGAAACCCGCGAATGTGTGGGGCACCCGGCTGGTTATATTGAATCGTGAGCCGGCTTCAGCCGGCGACACTCTACTCTGTGGTCGCTTTCCCACTCATTCGAAACCCGCGAACGAGTGGGGCACCCTGCTGGGTTAGCTGAGACCGCTGGCTTCAATCTTTACGAATTATTCTGCTGCCCCGGAGACGAACGGGTGTAATATTGCGGCCTCACCCTAGACAACCGAGGGAACTCTGTTATGGGGCCTCTAGAATTCGTAAGGCTAGATCGCCTCATGGCTCGGTCAAGCGGAAGGTCACAGGTAATGATCGGATTGATTGACGGCCCGGTAGCTATGGATCATCCGGATCTTTCCGTAGCTCATATCCGCGAAGTCCCCGCACAGCATAGCGCAGCGTGCTTGCTTGCCAGCAGTGTCGCGTGCTTGCACGGGACGTTTGTGGCGGGCATGCTTTGCGCGAGGCGAGGATCTTCAGCACCGGCCATCTGTCCTGACTGCACTCTTCTGGTGCGACCGATTTTTGCGGAGACTCCCACAGCAGATGCGCAGATGCCAAGCGCCACTCCGGAAGAACTTGCGACCGCCATTACCGACGTAATTGGCGCGGGCGCGAATGTCATTAACTTAAGTGCCGCGCTCGCACAGCCATCGTCGCGAGGAGAACGCCAGTTGGAGCAGGCCCTGGATTACGCCGCCCAGCGAGGAGTGCTGGTAGTCGCGGCGGCTGGCAACCAGGGCACCGTGGGCAGTTCTGCCATCACCCGTCATCCCTGGGTGATCCCGGTTGTTGCTTGCGATCTCCTGGGCAGGCCTACGGCGGAGTCGAACCTCGGAAGCTCGATTGGCCGGTGGGGACTTGCCGCGCCGGGACAAGGCATCGTCAGCCTCGGGGCAGGTGGCAAGCCTCAAACCTCTTCGGGTACTAGCGCCGCGGCGCCCTTCGTGACCGGCGCCATCGCGCTGCTGTGGTCGGAGTTTCCCGGCGCCACCGCAGCCCAGATCAAGGTAGCGCTCATGCAGGCCGGCAGGCCACCACGCCGCACCATCGCGCCACCCTTGCTCGATGCCTGGGCGGCGTATGAAGCCATGAGCAGGAACTAGGAAGGAAGCAGCATGACCAAGCAACGCGAGTCGCAACCTGCGAAGGATGATCGGCCGGTCCATCGCGTGCGGCTGCCGGGATTTCTGATCGAAGAAGAGGTCGGGCTCGGGGACCTCATCAAAAAAACGACCTATGCCATGGGGATCAAGCCTTGCAGCGGCTGCGAGAAGCGCGCCGCGGCCCTGAACCGCTGGATGACTTTCTCGCGATGATATTGGCAACACGAACTGGTTCGTAAGGAGGACCACGATGGAGCAAGCGCACACCGAAGTTCAAGAGCCAACCCTAAACCCATCCGCCGTTCGGGATGATGCGGCCGCCCTGGTTACAGCTTCTGTCCAGCCGTCCGCCCAGACCGTTTCCCCGCAAGCCTGCTCCACCTGCGGCACCGCGCCGGCCTCCAACGGTGCACCCGCCGCCCCGCCTTCCTGGGTCTACGCCATCGGCAACATCGAGGTGCGCTTTCCGTCCATTTCCGTGGAGAAGGAGTTCGCCCAGGCCACCGGCCGCGACAAGACTTCGGGGCTCACTGATCGGCAGACGCTGCACGCCGTGCTGTCCAAGCCTGAGAACCGCTACCTCCTGCGCCAGCTCTGCTTTGTCATGACGGTGGAAGGCCTGGAGACCTACCTACTACGGCCGCTCGACCCCGCCGATCTCAGCCTGCTGGTGGAAGCCATCCGTCCCAACCCCAGCCCCATGGACTTGGACGTCGTGATCGGCATGAAGGGCCACATCGCTCCGCCGCAGATGTGCAACGGCTTGATGGTCCCCATCGTGGTCTTCGACCAGATTTATTCCTTCGACCGCGAAGCACTGATTAAGGCGATTCCCAAGCCAGAGAAGACTTCCGCCAAGGACTTTGCTCCTGCGGCCGAGGAGTTGTTCGACCGCATCATGCAGATGACGGACAACGCCGGAGCTACCGACGAGCATCGCGCCCTGAACTATCTCGCCGTCCGTCACCCCGGCATCTACGCCAAGGGCGCCGAGTACTTTGCGCAGAACTGTTCGCTCACCGGAGTGAACGTGCTGCCGTCCGCACTCAGCGGCGTGCGTAAAGTGTTGGACGTGATCTTTACCTACACCAACCGCAACACGGACGTGGACGACCAGTGCTTTGTGCGGGTTGACGTGACCGACGAGTTCCCGTTCCTGATAACCAAGCTGTCACCGTACTACGGCCGATGAAACACACGGAATTGCATAATTCCAGAACAACATGTTTGAAATCTTCTCGAAGGTTGGCTGATAAATGACCAAGGAGGTCAAAATGCGTATACCTGAATTTACCGCAGAAGCATCACTCCGCAACTCCCGGGGACAATACCAAGCGCAGGTTTCCGTAGGTTCCGTCACTCCTGGCTCGGTCCAGGCTCAACACTTAGGGCCCGGGTGCTGGTGCTCAGAGCCCGATTACAAGCGCGTCTGCACGGGGGGGCACTGCAAAATGGTGGAGGTTTGCAATCAGTGGTCCTGCCCTCCCAAACCCCCGCCAATCTTCTACGGGGACGGCGGGCCCACGTAACCACTCGGTGCGAACAGCAAGAATTGTTGGGTGACGAAGGGGCGGGTAGAAGTGACTGACGAGTTTCCGTTCCTGGTGACAAAATCGTCACCGTACTATGACCGCTAGTCTAAGTCTAGAAATTCTAAAAGCACAAGGAGATTGGAAATGAGATTGCCAGGATTCAATGCGGAAGCATCGGCCTGCAGGACCGCTGAAGATTATCGGCAGATAAGCCACGCGCCGGGTGCCGATCACCTCGTGCGTCCAAGCCACCTGTACCAAGCTCCGGGTACACACTGTGCTCCAGGGCGCCACGGGTGTATGGACTGCGTCGATTGCTACGGTGGGAAGTGCACTGAGTATACCGTCTGCGGCGGCCATTACTACTGACCCCTCGTCGGGTGCCCATCCTTTGGCGAAAGGGTGGGAACAATCAAGTTGACGCGACCGAAAAGTTCGCGTTTCTGGTCACGAAGTCGCCGCCGTATTACGGCCTTTTGACGATAAGCAGTAAGAGGTAAAAGGAGTTCATTCCAATGCGTTTACCCGAATTTACGGCTGAGGCTTCCCTGGGCACGAATAGTAAACACTACGTTCCCACCTCGGGGCGTACGGCTGGGGCATCTGCCAGATCCTTGCAGCCGCAACTTCACACTCGGTTCGCTGGGATTGAGTGCGAATTAGCTGCGATTGGCTGTTTCCTGTTCAACCAGTGCTACTACTATAACCAAAACTGCCTGCCACCCCCTCGGCCCCCGGCCACAGGTGGCGGGGGAGGAAACGGGGGCGCCGGGCCGTCCCCCGGCCCCGGGTCAACGCACGTAGTAGCGGTGATATAGGCAGCGTGCGCAGGCAGGGTAGCGGGTGGCCCACGTTTCCCGCACATGGTTTCGTTGGCCGCGAATCAAGTATTTGCGGGTGCCCCGGGTCTCGCGCTTTTCGAGACCCGGGTGAGTATCATGACTGGGGAAAAGTTGTCGGCTTTCTGCGCTTCATCTCTTGCACGCTCCAATCGTTCACCCGAACCGGTCCTGGCTCCTGGTAGGCATAGGCGCGGAAGCTGCTCCAACGCCACAGTTCCGGCCTTCCACCAGACCACGCTTCACTGGGTTACGGTGCATGTAGCGCAGCTTCTCCACCCGCTTGCGCGCCGTACAGACGTTAGAGTCATAGTACCGCGCCTGCCTGGTGCCCCAGGTTCGCGTCCCGCTTTTGGACGCTAACCTGGGCAGAGGAACGTTTGGTATGCCCGGCGAACACTCTCCACGTCCAACGGCAGGCGATTACAATTGCGCAATGTATTTTGAAGTCGTCGGCGCGATCAAACAAGTCGAGGTCATTGCGGCGGGCCTGGGAGTTCGAGAGCGCCGGCGATTGTGGAAGGCTTATGGTAGGGGATCCTGGCGAAAGGCGAAAGGTATCGCAAACGTAAAACTTAATCAGGCTTGCACAGTATAGTGACGAAACCTTGGAATTGTCATCACGAGCGAAGCGAGGGACCTGCTTTTGGCGGTTCACCGAGAAAGCAGATTCCTCGCGCCAAACCCGGGCGCTCGTAATGACAATTCCACAATTCTTGCCGACTTCCGGTGCGGTTGCCCTGTCACAATAATTCGCAATTCTCAATAGAGGGTGGCGCGCGTGTGACGGCGGAGTTACATTGGTATGAAGCCCATGGCATCGGCAAGAAAGAATTCAAAATCAAACGGCTCCTCGCACAAGCAGAGTAAAAGCGAGGTTTTCGTCCTGTGCGTTCGCAATGAGGGCTACCCAGCGTCTCTCGAACCGAGAAAGCTGTATGCCACGGTTCGGGATGCGTCCGCCGCCAGGCACAGCTTGATGCGCGTTATCGACGAATCCGGAGAGGACTACCTCTATCCCGCGGATTATTTCATCACGATCCGCCTGCCGGCGAACGTAAAGCTCGCGCTGTCGAGAGCGTCCTAAGGAAAGTCTGATTAAGTCTCTCGGACATTCCTCCGGGGCTAAAGCCCCGGCCTTATATCGGGCATTTACGGACGGCCTGAAGGCCGTCCCCTTCAAAGAGCCGGACTTAATCAGAGGCTCCCTAAGCGTTACCTCGTGCTGTGATTGCGAGCACACTGTGCAAGTGATCGATGACGGACTTCCCGGGTCTCGAAAGCGCGAGACCCGGGGCACCCGACCGTTGGGGCAGAACTAACCGTTGCCTCGTGCCGTGATTGCGAGCACACTAGGCAAGTGATCGATGACGGACTTCCCGGGTCTCGAAAAGCGCGAGACCCGGGGCACCCGTCGCATTCGCCCGACTCTGGTCATGTCCAACCAACCTCTCATTGATTCCCTGGTCAGTGCGTCAATCGCGGCGAATCGCCGCCAGCCCGCCCAGGACCGCAGCCTTCGCACCGTGGCACGCATTCTCGACGCGGCCAGCTCGCTGCTCACCCAAATGCCGCTCGAGGAGGTTACCACCAGGCGCATTGCCTCCGAACCCGGGGTCTCGGTCGGCGCTGTTTACCGCTTCTTCCCTGACATGCAGTCCATCATCGACGCCATCGCCGCGCGCCACGTCCTCCTATTTCGCGGCCTCGTGGATAAGGAGGTCATGCGGCCCCTGTTGCAGCAACTCCAGAATCTGGAAAATTTCGATCCCACCGTGGTGCTCGATCGCATGATCGACGCCTACGTCCTCTATCTCGACGCCCATCCCGACTTCCGCACCATTTCTTTCGGGCGCCACATCAGCACCACCATCACGGCAGGAGAGGCAGCCCGCACCGGTCTTCCCGCCATGCTCACTACCTTCATGGTCGAGCGCCTGCGCTTCCGCTTTACCCCCGAGCTCCAGCTCACGCTGAACGTGGCCAGCGAAGGCGGCGAGCGCCTCGTTGCTTACGCCTACGAGCAGCCCACCCGCGAGGAGCGCGATCTCATCATTGCCGAGACGAAAAAGATGCTGGCGGGATACTTGTTCTCCGGCAAGTGAGTTTCACCGCAACTGCTTGGTGCCCCAGGTTCGCGCCCCGGTCCTTGGGCGAGGTTCCAGAATCACAATTTCGGAAGGGTCCGTTTCGAGCGTCGCTAGGTATCCAACGCGGTTTCACTGGTTTTGTGGGAATACTTTTGCAACAGGATTAGCGATCCCACCAGCACCAGGACCATCACCGTCAGCAGGGACAACTCGAGCAGGGTATGGCGAAAGACGATGTCGCCTGCCTCGGGAAGTTTGGGGACTTCGGCGGTAAGCACCAGTATTCGGCGGATGACGGCGATGAGCGCCACCACCAGGAACGGTTCGGCCAGCAAGCCGTGTGCCCGAAACGAAACCTGCACCGTGTACAGCAACTCAACGATCAGCAGGATGAGAAGGATTTGGTCGAGCAGGCCGACTACCTGACCTTGGAGCTGGCGCGTCACAATCGCGAGAACAAACGTCTTCGCGGCGACCCATAGCAGGGTGACCGAAGCAATCGTAAGAAGAACGCCGAGACCTATGTAGACAACATCCTCGACGAAGGACAGGCCCTGCACCACGATGCTGCGGCCGGGCTGGGCGATCAACTGCCGTTCTTTTGGCATGATGGTGTAATGCTTAAGATGGCTATGCTAGTTCATTTTCGGTTCTTTTGAAACTGGGACTGAAGCAGTACCCAGTATAGGCAAGTGACCACTGGAAACTGGTTCACCTAAACCGCAGCGGCGAGAATGGCTCCAGATCAAAGCCTGGTGCGCGTCCCCCTCAATAGCTGGCTCATGACCAGCGCCGCCGCTGGCAAAGTGGGGAAGCTTGGGTCCGTAAGTATTGGGAGAGGAAGGCCGCCGGCCTGCCCCGCAAAAGAATAAATAGAAAAAACTGGGCACCGAATCCGCGCAAATACTTGCCTGAACGTACGAAAAAGCGTACGCTTGTAAATATGAACACCATGAATGCCAGCGAGGCCCGCGAGAAGCTGTACCGGCTCCTCGATGAAACGGCTGCCGCCCACGAGCCGGTGCTCATCACCGGCCCGCGCTCCAATGGCGTACTGGTTGGGGAGGAGGATTGGAACGCCATCCAGGAGACCCTTCATCTTCTGTCGGTTCCGGGCATGCGTGAATCCATTCGTGAAGGACTCGCAACGCCGGTCGATGAGTGCGAGAAAGAACCGGGCTGGTGACGCCTTGGCAGCTTTTCTACACCAAACAAGCTCAAAAGGATGCTCGCCGTCTTGCCTCCGCCGGCCTTCGACCGAAGGCCGAACAGCTGCTCACGCTACTATCGAATAACCCATTCCAAACGCCTCCGCCGTTTGAGAAGCTGCTAGGCGACCTGAGAGGCGCATATTCCCGCCGCATCAACATCCAGCACAGGCTTGTCTATCAGGTCCTCGAAGAAGAGCATATCGTCAAGGTACTTCGCATGTGGACCCACTACGAATGATGGTATTTGGCGAATAGTTATCGCGGTTCCAGGATTGGTGAATCCCTCGTACGGGTAGTGCGGGCCTTCAGGCCCGCGTCCGAGAGCGCGAACAAAAATCGCTTCAGCCGCTGAGNNCCAGCGGCTGAAGCCCAGAATTGCGCAGGCGTCTTAACGCGGGACTGAAGGCCCGCACTACCCGAGCCATTTCTGGAATCGCTCTACAGCGCATTCACCGAAACCGCAGCGGCGAGAATGCTGCGAGATCGAAATCTGGCTTGCGGACGGTCAGCAGTTGAGCCATCACATGCGCGGTAATGGGCGCGAGCAGAATTCCATCGCGATAATGACCTGTCGCCGCAAAATATCCTGGCAACGCGGTTGGCCCGAGGATGGGAAGATCGTCGGGCGAACCCGGACGCAGTCCGGCCCAAACTTCATGGATGCGCATCTCGCCGATCGCGGGCGCCACATTCGCGGCGGCCTGGTGCAATCGCTGAACGGTGTCGGGATCGACGCGCTTGTCGAAGCCAGCCTCTTCCACGGTCGCGCCGAGGACGATGCGTCCGTCGCTGCGCGGAATAATGTACACCTCGGGCGTGCGGATAACGTGCTGGATCAGCGGCCCTGGGCGATGCGGGCCCGGTGGCGGCACCACGCAGACCATTTGTCCTTTCACCGGACGGGTGGGCACGCCGAGGGGTCGAATCATCGACGCCCAAGCTCCCGCGCAGTTCACGACGGCATCCCCCGCGTAGAAAGACTTGGCCGTACGTACTCCCGCAGTGCGGCCTCCCAGCACAGCCACCTCGTTGACGGGCGAGCCCGTGACGAAGTCCACGCCGGATTGTCTCAAGGTCTTCTCCAGCGCGCTGGCTAGCTTTCGCGGATCGACGCTGCTCTCGGGCAGAAAGAAGCTTCTCCCGCGCAGACTGACAAACGGCTCGAGGCGCGTGAGGTCGTCATCTGTTATGGCGCGAGCCGCATCACAGCCTGGTGACTCATCCTGTTCGAAGAACGCCAGAGTGCCGGCGTTGCGCAGGTCGGGCGACTCGAACGATGCCTCGCGCAGCTCGCGGACGAACTCCGGATACATGCGGGCGCTGGCGGCGATCAGCGAAGCCAGTGCGGGCGGGTTGTGCGGATCGCAGTGCGCGATCATGCCTCCGGCAGCGTGAGTCGCTTCGCGCGCCGGCTCGCTCTTCTCTACGATCAGCACGCTGGCGCCGTCACGCCGCAAGCGCCACGCCAGCGACAGTCCAATCACACCTCCGCCGATGATCACCACGTCCCAGGTCTTCACGATTCGATTGTAGTGGAGAGGGCGAAGACGAGCAGGGGATGTTCCCTAAGATGCTCATTGACAGGGCATACCTACTCCCCGAGAATTGGCAGTAGCAGGAAAGGATTTATTGATGCTTTTAGAAGATCAGAGTATTTCTCCCGACAACACTTACGTTCCGCCGCCGTCGCGCCGGGGCGAAATTCTCAAATACGTTCTTATCGGAGTCGCTATCATTTATGTGATCGCGTCCCTGTATCTCATCTATGACATGAGGACGCGTTTGGCGGCGATGGAACAAAGGCAGCAAAAGGTGGAAACCGCGCAGGTGGAACTCGGAAACCGCATTCACGCGACATCGTCGGAGTTCAAACAGGCCCTGAGTTCGGAAGTCGGCACGACCAAGCAGGAGCTCGCCCGTCGTGCCGCCGAGTTGGATCGCCAGCAGAAGGCCGCTGCCGCCAAGCTTACCGCGGCGCAGAGCCAGCAGGGACAGCAACTGGCAGCGGTCAGTGGCGAAGTCAGCGGAGTTAAGACAGAAGTCGGCACGGCCAAAACCGATATCCAAAAGACGCAGACCGATCTTGCCGCCACCAATGCCAAGCTGGAACGCGCCATCGGCGATCTCGGCGTGCAGAGCGGACTCATCGCGCACACCGCGGCGGAGCTCGATATCCTGAAGCGCAAGGGCGACCGCAATTACTACGACTTCACCCTGCAAAAGGGCGCACGCACTCCGGTCTCGACCATCAGCCTGCAACTGAAAAAGGTGGACCCCAAGAAAAGTAAGTTCACGCTGAACGTGATCGCGGACGATCGTACCATCGAGAAGAAGGACCGCACGATTGGGGAGCCGCTGCAGTTCTACACTGGCCGTGACAAGATGCTTTACGAGTTGGTAGTGTTCACCGCTGCCAAGAACAGTATCACCGGGTATCTCGCTACTCCCAAAACGGCACCGACTCCGGTGACGCCGTAGACTGAGGTGTAGGCCTTTCTGACGACGGGTCACGAAAAGAGCCGTCTTGGTGAGACTCGCAGGGCGTCTGTGCTGCAGGTCGAAGCGTGGGACTCATCTGGAAAGGCCGATTCTTAAGGTTGGCTTCAGCTTCGGAGATCATAGTGCCTGTAGATTGGCAACTGCATCTAATGTAGTGACACTTCCCGAAACACCGCGCCACGCTTCGGGTTTAAGTGGATGTCAGTCACGTTAGTTCTCCCGTGCTGCGGTTTGCGGGAAGTTCGCCTCTGAGATGGAAACAGAAGTAAGAGTCGGAGGCGGAAGGAGTCTCAAAATGAAATCACGGCGGCTTGGATGGATACTCGCGATGCTGTTCTTGGTTACGAGTTCGGTAGGCACAATTCTGGCGCAGGACGAGCAGAACGCTCAACTACCGGCCAACGCGTCGGTGCAGAACAATGCTCCTGGGCCGGATAACGCTCCTGGGCCGGACAATGCTCCCGGACAGCAAGTGCAGGACCCTCCGGGGCGAGTGGCGCGCGTGCAATATATGTCCGGCGAAGTTTCCATGCAGCCCGGCGGGGTGAACGATTGGGTTGCAGCCAGCATGAATCGGCCGCTGACTACGGCTGACCGGGTTTGGACGGACAAGAACGCACGCGCCGAAATGAACGTGGGCGATGGTTTCATCCGCATGGATTCCGAGACCAGCCTGACGCTCAGCAATGTCGGCGACAACACAGTGCAGCTCGAAGTCGACCAGGGCATTGTGGAAATCACGGTCCGCCACCTGGAACGCGGGGAGATCTACGAAGTTGATACTCCCAACCTGGCATTCACGCTGATGAAGACCGGCGTCTATCGTTTCGACGTCAATCCGACTCAAGACCAGACGTGGGTCACCGTTAGGAGCGGCTACGGCGAGGCCACGGGCAATGGGGCGGCGGTACGGGTCAACTCCGGTCTGCAGGTCCGATTCAGCGGAGCCAATTCGCTGCAGCACGCTTCCTATAGTGCGCCTGCTCGCGATGGTTTCGACGACTGGGCGCAGGTGCGCGACAAACGACTGGATAGTTCTTTGTCGGCGCGCTATGTTTCGCCGGGTGTGATCGGTTATCAGGACCTCGACGCCTATGGCGTCTGGCAAACCTCTCCCGTGTATGGCTCGGTCTGGGTACCCACTTCGGTGCAAGCGGGCTGGGCACCCTACCGCTACGGTCATTGGGCATGGATCGAACCTTGGGGATGGACTTGGGTGGATGATGCTCCCTGGGGATTTGCGCCTTTCCACTATGGACGCTGGGTCGACTGGAACGGCGGTTGGGGCTGGGCTCCCGGGCCCCTCGGATACTGGAACCCCTATTACGCTCCGGCCCTGGTGGGCTGGATCGGAGGAGGCGGCTTCGGAATCGGTTTTGGATTCGGCGGAGGCTGGGGCATAGGCGGCGGCTTTGGCTGGTTCCCGTTGGGCTGGGGTGAGCCGTTCTATCCCTTCTATTGTGGATGGGGAGGTGGTTGGGGAGGTGGATGGGGATACGGTGGCTTTGGACGTGGAGGATGGGGACGCGGTGGTGGATGGGGGCATGGCGGTGGATGGGGACATGGCGGCGGATACGTAAGCAACGCCTATCTTCGCAACGTCAACGTCACCAATACGCATATTGGAAACATCAACAACATCACCAACAACTACCACAACAACAATTTTGCCGGGACGCATTACGGCTTCCGTAACGCGGCGGGTGCGGTCACGGCCGCTCCAAGATCTGCATTCACCTCTGGGGCGGCGATCAACCGGGTTGGCACGGTTGTTCCCAAGTCAGCACTCGGTAGGGGACAACTCGTCGGCGGTGCCGATGTGTCTCCGACCCGCCAATCAGTCCTTGGTGGGAGTGCAGCAGCACGCGCGGTTCCTCCTGCTTCGGCGACAAACCGCAGCGTCGTGACCCACGCCACTCCTCCGGCGGGACCGGCCCGCTCCAACGGAAATCAATCCTCGATGGCGAGAGGGAATAGTGCTCCCGCAACGCAGGGCAATATGAACGCCGCGCACGGATCCGGTGCAACACCGAGCGCGAATCAGGGAAATGCGGCGCACAACGTACCGCGTCCGCCGTCGGCTGGTGGAACGGCCAATAATCAGGTTGCGCGGGCCAATGGTCCGTCGAACCTGGGGACGCGCAATGCGCCGCCTCCCGCAAGCAACAACAGCTTCGCACGCGGCAACGCAAATGGCGCGAACAACGGCTCGACGATAAATCGCGGTCCGCAAGGCACGGCGACGGCGCGCAACTCCCAGGTGCCACGGCCGCCCGCGAACTATACGTATCGCCCGTCCAGCGGATCGGCGCAGCAGTCGGCTCCGTCGCGTCAAGCGGCGCCGTCACAGCGTGCAGCTCCGCAAGGCAATTCGCGGGGTGGTTCGCAAGGCGACACCCCCCATAGCGGCAGCGCGTACAACAACTCTGGCTCGGCGCCCCGCACCACAGGGTCGGCGTCAACCAGGCCACCTGCTGGATACGCGTATCACGCAGCGCCGGCGTACTCGCCTTCTTCGCGCTATGGATCGGCTGGCTCAGCAAGTAGCTACGGCGCAGGAGGCAGCCGCGGATCGTATCCGTCAGCTTCCGGCTACGGCGCGGGCCGCAGCTATGGATCGAGCCCGACGTACTCTGCCCGCAGCTACGGCTCGGCTGGCTCCTACTCGGCGCCGCGCGCCTATAGTGGTGGCGGTGGCTATCGCGGCGGTGGAGGCGGGGGGGCGCGCTCCTCCGGCGGCGGTGGCGGTCACTCCGGTGGTGGCGGCGGTGGCCATTCCTCCGGTGGTGGTGGCGGACACAGCGGAGGCGGACATCGATAACAGCGTTTGAGAAAGCGCCCTCCGCACGGGGCGGCCTGCAACGGGCCGCCCTTTTTCTATGTCGCGCGGACTGATTTCCGTGCTGTCCGCTTGCCTTGCTTGTGACGGCTGAACATAGTCCAATCTGCCCAGCAGCTTATAATCGAAGTGTGAATCGTCCCACTGTAACGACCGTCAAGAAGATAGCCGAGGCCAACTTCCCCACCCGCTGGGGACAGTTCCGGATCTACGGCTTCGAAGGCGATTTTGAGAACCTGCTCGACAGCATCTCGCCCGAGGAAGCAGACCGCCTGGCGCGCGAAGGCAAGGCGGAGCGCCGCAAAGAGGGCGCCATTGCCCTGGTGATGGGTGAAATCCACTCCGCGCCGCCACTGGTGCGCATTCACTCGCAGTGTCTTACCGGCGACGTTTTTCATTCCATGCGCTGCGATTGCCGTCAACAGCTTGAGCTGGCGCTTTCCATGATTGCCGAAGCTGGCGCCGGCGTCCTCATTTACGAGCAGCAGGAAGGGCGCGGCATAGGCCTGATGGCCAAGTTGCAGGCCTACGAGTTGCAGGACAAAGGTCTCGACACCGTCGAGGCCAATGTCGAACTCGGCTATGACAATGATTATCGCCAGTACAAGCTGCCGGCGGAGATTCTGCGACAGCTCGGGGTGAAGCAAGTTCGCCTGATCTCGAACAATCCAGAGAAAGTGGCGGCCGTGGAAGATGCCGGAATCAAAGTCGTGGAACGCGTGTCCGCTGATGTCGAACTCTACGAGCACTCCGAAAACTACCTGCGCACGAAGAAAGAGAAGATGGGGCATTTGTTCACGACGTGGTAGGGGAGAGCGGTGTCCCGGCAATAGCGGAATGCAGGAGGAATCCCACCCAAGCGAAGGAGGCTTGGTGGGACGCCCGGCTTACGGCAACGCCTTCTCAGCCTCCACCAAAAAGCAGATTGCAGAGCCGGTCATGTGTAACATGTAGGCAGCAAAATGTTGAGGCACTTCTATGATCTCAGTTCCTTGGCCGTGTCCGCCAAGTTTGTTCCGTATCGTCGGTACGCCACTTTCCAATGTATTTCTGAGAGCGGAGTAATGAGACTGCAGGAACTGCGGTACAAGGCCATTATTGAAACATGTTTCCAGCAACGTCTTCGCGGTGTCTGTCGCGTTGAAGACCCACTGCCGTCTCTTGCAGATGGTTTTCAATGTGCTCTCTAAAGATTTCAGGCACTCAACAAGGCAGCCCTTGGCATCGCCTTTTCGGTAATGTTCGTGCGCTTTGAGGAACTCGTCGTTGGCACCACGGTACGCCGAACCTTGAAGCAGCGCCAGCGCTGGTTTTATGACTTCCGCGTGAAGAAACTCAGAATCCTTCCGTATTATTTCGCCTGAGAAATACTGGTACCCTACACCGGCTTCCAAAAATCTTGTGTTCAACTCACTGATCGCCTCAGCGTATGAAAGCCTCACCCGTTCGAGTGTGCCGTAACTGCCACCGTAGCTAGAACCTTGCCTATACGCGGAGATGAGGACATGAAAGAAGACCTCAATCGCATCGAGCGCTCGTTCGACATTCTCTTCGTTGATAACAAAATTCGCAAGAACCTCTTCTGGCTCAGCCCCTGGGGCGAGCTGAAAAACCCCGTATTCTCTGCAAAGATTACCTACAATAGTCGCGTATACGTTTCTGGCGGTACTGTATTCGGCATATGGACTGCCGATGGCGTCCCGAAAGGTATGCACGATCTGCACACGAAGGGAGCGTGGGAGGTCATCGTAGATAAATACGTCGGGAACTTCGCCCCGCTCTTTTTTCTTGCGTTTGGAATACAAGTTAAAAATGCTCATATGCAGCTCCTACCCTGCACTTTCTGTGGCGGGNNTGGCGGGTGGCCAGGGTCGGTGGCCCACCCTTTTCGCGTCAACTCTCCTGGGGCACCCGTTCACTAACTGGTAGTGGCTATTCGGTCCGATACTTTTTGGGCTTCGGTCGGTTGACTGTAAAGATCTCGACGCCAGCCTTTCTTGCTGCTTTTTCCAGCCTGGCGTCCAAGGTCGTCAGCAACGCGCCCCTCCGGATAGCAACTTCCAGATAGGCCGCGTCATAGGCCGAAAGACCGTACGCCTGGGCGAGCGGAAGGATATTGCTCACGCTTCCGGATAGCGGCAGGGAGTCTTGTTGAACCGTTAATGCTTCCAGTAATTCAAGGAATCGTCGGATCTCGGGCTGAGCGATCCGCTTCCGCCGTTCGCCAACGGCTATGGCATTGGCTACTTCCACCTCAAGAGCAAAGGCCGCTATTCGCGACTCTTCAGCTCCCGCTGCATCGCCTTACGATTCTTCACCGGCAAATTCTTTGCTGCGGCGTTCGCCAACGCGATGTACACCGCGCGTGCCTCCGGGACTGCCTTCAACTCCTCGAGGTGCCGGCGGACGGTAGCGACATCTCCGCGTGCCAGGGGACCGCTGAAAGCGGAAGCGGCGTCGTGCTGGAAGTAATTTCGCAGGGTCTGCCGCAGCAGCGGGAGCATCATCGCCTTGACGTCGTCATGCTCGATCCCAGCGGCCTTCGCTACGCGCTCCAGCGAGGCCATCAGGGCGATCACCAAGGGAGAGGCAAAACTGCCGAAAGCGTGATACAGCACCTTGTTGCGTTTGTTAATCGCATACGTCGTGCCGCCGAAGTCTGCCACGATTCGCTTAGCCAGGCGAGTAGCGGCCGGATCTCCCTCGACAGCAAATGCCACTCCCAGCATCTGCGGTGCGGGGCCTCGTACAAAGGTCATCCCGGGATGCACCGACGCCACCTTGGCTCCTTGCTCACGCAGCGGAGCCAGATCGTCGCTGGTCAGGGCGCCGCTGGAGTGGAAAACGATCTTTCCCTGCCAGTCCTGGGTTCGCGCCAGTCGCAGGGCAGTTGCGGCAATCGCGTCATCGGGCACGGTAATCCAGATTAGATCGCTGTCGAGCGGCTCCTTGCCCAGCGTGACCAGTCGCGCTTTCACTCTTCGCGCTAAGCATGTCGTCTCGCGGCTGGTGATGCCCTTGGCGCGCGCAGCAATGAACTTCACCACGTATCCCGCGGATGGCAAAGTCAACGCCAATGCCGTCCCTAAATTCCCTGGACCGACGATGCTGACCGTCAGGGGACGAGAGGAGTGAGATTGTTTGGGCACGCCGGGCAGAATAGCAGATTTCGCGCGGTTCAAAGCGGCCGTCACGAAAACTAGCGGCAACTGTCTTATAGTGGTGACACTATGCCATCAAAAAAGCTCGTGTTAGGAAAGCCAGACAGCAGCCGCAAATCGAAAAAGCCATCCCGTACGGCGAAGAAAGTCGAGATCCTCTCGTCGAAGACCGTCTTCCAGGGACCCGTCTTCAGCGTGAGTTCCGACCGCGTGCGCGAGCCGAGCGGAATTGTTGCGCGCCGTGACGTGGTACGGCACTCCGGGTCGGCCGTAATTCTTGCGGTGGACGATGGCGCCCCCGAACCGCGCGTTCTGCTGGAGCGCCAATACCGTTACGCCGCTGACGGTTATCTTTGGGAACTGCCTGCTGGCCGCGTCGATCATGGGGAAAAGGCCCTGGCCGGCGCGAAGCGCGAACTGCTGGAGGAAACCGGATATCGCGCGGCCAAGTGGAAGCAAGCTCTGTTCTTCTATCCGAGCCCGGGCTTCCTGGACGAGACCATGACGGTTTACCTCGCCCGTGGGCTGAGGCCCGGCGATGCGCGGCCCGAAGAGGACGAATCAATCGAGTGCCACCTGACGCCTTTGTCCCAGGCGTTGGAGATGGTCCGGTCGGGCGAGATTTGCGATGGCAAGACGATCATTTCCGTTCTGTGGCTGGCGGAAAGTCTCCGCAGTGGGCCATCTGTGGGGTGAATTATTCGCAGAGGGGCATCACCCTGTCTCTGACGTTTCTTTGCGGCGAGTGCGATTCGCAATCGCTGCAACGCGGCGCTGAAGCTGGATTATTCACCTGTTTCCGTAGCTGAAGACGGAAATCTTTGAAAGGGCACGGCTTGAAGCCGTGCCCCTTCAAAGCGTGAGATGCTCATGAATAATCCAGATGGAGCGCCGCTCTCCCCGTACCCTCGCCCGGACTTCACTGATTCGAAAACTGTTCAAAAACCCGCTCCAAATGGGGCTTTGGTCTATATGCTCTCTTGACGACACCACCAAACGGTAGGAAACTTAAGATACGCTGTTCAACAGGCCAATCCAACTGGCCAGATGTCATCTGGGGAAAAAGTCCACCATCGACTTTGGCTTCTGGGCTCAACCTGATTGACGCAATTTCAAGACCAGCATCCTCGGGGTGGGGATGCTGATGGGCTCTGCCGGGAGGAAGAAGAACGTGAGACTGAAAGGAACCGTAAAGTGGTTCAATAACGCGAAAGGCTTTGGCTTCATAGGCCGTGAGGATGGTAGTGCGGACGTGTTCGTGCACTACAGCGCGATCAACATCGAAGGCTACAAGAGCTTGCAGGAAGGCGACCAGGTCGAATTCGAGATAGTCGACGGTCAGAAAGGCCCTCAAGCAGGCAACGTGACGAGGGTCCAATAGGGTCCTTGCTCTGACTTCATGAAACCCAGCCGTGGGGCTAGGTTTTTCTTTAGGGGTCAATTGGTTCGTCGCCTTTCTGCTCCCCGGGTTCGGGTAATCTTAGATTCTGAGCAAGACTGAATCGCACCGCATATCCCCTCTCCACGTTACAATTCCCCTCGGGTGTTCTTGCGTGGACAACAAGGCCATCGCCAACGTCTTTTACGAAACCGCCGATCTCATGGAGATCAATGGCGACGACTCTTTCCGCATCCGCTCTTATCGCCGCGCCGCCGAGGCCCTCGAAGGACTGCCTCAGCAGGTCTCGGGGCTGATCGACGAGCCCAAGAAGCTGTTGGAGATTCCCGGCATCGGCAAGGGTATGGCTGCAAACATTCAGGAATTGTGCCGAAGCGGCAAACTTGGTCCGCACCAGGAGTTGCTGGTAAAGTACCGGCCCTCGATGCTGGAACTCCTGAAGATCCAGGGACTGGGGCCGAAAACGATCGCCCTGCTGTGGAGCGCCTTCCAGGTGAGCGATCTCGGTGGAGTGGAGAAGCTGGCGCGCGAAGGCAAGCTCCGCGAACTGCCGCGTCTGAGCGAAAAGAGCGAGCAGAAAATCTTGAAAGCGATTCAGGATTATCGCCGCATTTCCGGGCGCTTCCTGCTCGACGAAGCCGATCGCACGGCGCAGAAGTTGACCGAGCACCTGCGGCACATCAAAGGGATCGAGAAGATCACGCCCGCCGGTTCGCTGCGCCGCGGACGGGAGACAGTCGGCGATCTCGACGTACTGATCACCGGACCGTGTTGCGTTGACGATGAGCAGCGCGCTGGGTTGATCGAGGAGATAGTGCGCTTTCCCGGAATCGTCGAAGTGCTGGCCAAGGGCGACAACAAAGTCAGTTTCAAATTGCGGAGCGGGATGCAGGTGGACGTGCGCACCTTGCCGCCGGAATCCTATGGCGCGGCCATGCAATATTTCACTGGTTCCAAGAACCACAACGTCTCGCTGCGCCAGCGTGCGCTCAAGATGGGTTACACCTTGAACGAATACGGGCTATTTCGCCTGGATGACAACCGGCGCGTGGCCGGCAAATCCGAAGACGAGATTTATGGCAAGCTCAAGCTCGATTGCATCCCGCCGGAGTTGCGCGAAAACTTCGGAGAGATCGAAGCTGCCGAGAAGCACAATCTTCCGGACTTGATCACCGTCGCCGATCTGCGCGGTGAGGTCCACATGCACACGGTCGAAACCGACGGGAAGTGCACGATTGACGAAATGGCGGCAGCGGCAAAGGAGCGCGGCTACAAGTACATTGCCATCACCGATCACTCGAAGAATCTGGCCTTCGCCAACGGACTGGATGACAAGCGCGCTGTGCAACACATCGCCCGCATTCACGCTGCCAACGAGCAGACGGATGGCATCACCATCATGGCAGGCATCGAAGTGGATATCCTGGCCGATGGCGAGCTCGATCTCTCGGACTCGGTGCTGGAGCAGATGGATGTTGTGGTCGCCAGCGTACATTCGGCGTTCAACCAGGAGCCGCAACAGATGACCGACCGCCTCTTGCGCGCGTTGAGCAATAAGAACGTGTCGATTCTCGGACATCCTACGGGACGCCTGCTACTGCGGCGTGACGCCTATCCGTTTGACATGGATGCGGTCCTGAACACCGCGCTGAAAAACAAAGTTGCGATGGAGCTGAACGCGTATCCCGACCGGCTCGACTTGAACGACGTGCACCTGCGCATGGCACGGGAACGCGGAGTGAAGATCGTGATCAACACCGACGCGCACCACACTTCGCACTTCGAAAAGGTCAAGTACGGTATCCTTCAGGCACGCCGCGCATGGCTCACCCCGAAGGACGTGCTCAACACACTGCCGGAAAAAGAATTTCGCCAGGCGATGAAGCACCAGTGGCCGAAGAATTGATGGAGGAAGCCATGGCTGAGAATGAAGTTCCGCCCAAACCGGCCCAACCGCAATACGACGCCGGGCATGTTCCCATCACGGAGGAGTTCGACAGCCCCAAACGCAGCCTGCCGCCCGCCGTGCCGGTTGTCATCGCACTGGTTGTCGTTGCCATCGTGGTAGGAGTGATCGCCTTCGTGGAACGCTCCAAGCCGGTGGCGCAGGGCGGCATCGACGCGGTGTACGCCAGCCAGCCTGCCAACATGACCAACACCATGGTCGTTCTCCAGATCACGGTGAGCAATGTGGGCGACAAGGCACTCTACATCAAGTCTATCAGCGCTAACCTCAAAACTGACCAAGGCGATCAGTCGGACGACGCCGCGTCTCCCTCCGACTACGATCGTTACTTTGCAGCCTACCCGGACCTGCGCCAACACTCGACGCAACCCTTGACGGTGGAGACCAAGATCATGCCGGGCGCCGAACAAAAGGGAACTGTCCTGGTGGCGTTTCCAGTCACCGAGCAGCAATTTAGCGCTCGCAAGGATCTCAACGTGACTATCGTTCCCTACGATCAGACGCCGATTGTGCTGCGCGAGAGAAGCGCTGCGGCGAAGTAACCTACCTTAAGCAATGACTTCTGGAACTTTAACCGGTGCTGGTCTCAGCCTGGGCACTGCTGCCGTGTGGGGCGGAGGCGATTTCGCCGGCGGCATTGCCACCAAACGCACCAATGTGTTCCGCGTCGTCGCGGGCGCGCATGCCTGCGGCTTGCTGCTCATGCTGCTGTTGGTATGGCTTACGGCAGAGCCGCTCCCGCCGCGTTCGACGTTATTGTGGGGCGCAGTCGCCGGTATTGCTGGAGCTTTCGGCATCGCGGCGCTGTACCAGGCACTTTCGATCGGACGCATGGGCATCGTTGCGCCGGTCGCCTCCGTCATCACGGGAGTGTTGCCTGTGGTGGCCGGCATGTACAGCGAAGGAATGCCCGACCGCATTCAGCTTGCGGGCTTCGTGCTGGCATTAGTCAGCATATGGCTGGTTGCACGGCCGGACGGTGAAATCGATACACATCGCGGTCTGGGGCTGGCTGTGTTGGCCGGTGTGATGTTCGGACTGTTTCTCATCGCAGGCAAACAAGCTGGCCATCATGGAGTGTTCTGGCCGCTGGTCGCGGCCCGCACTGTTTCCACACTGCTCATGCTGCTCATCGTGGCTTTTTCAGCAGCCGACAAGCGGCCCCTGCGCCCGGCTCTCGTTCCGATTCTGTTTTCGGGCATCCTAGATACCTCCGCGAATGCGCTTTTCATTGCGGCCACACAACACGGACGCCTCGACGTCACCGCGGTGTTGTCGTCGCTTTATCCGGCGAGCACAGTGGTCCTTGCACGAATATTCCTGAAGGAGCGCATTTCAGCTACGCAGAACGCGGGCATTGTGGGCGCGCTTATTTCTGTGGCCCTGATCGCATCGCGATGACGGCCTCGACGCTTCGGCGTTGTACTGGGGAAACTCTGAACAGGTCGCTGTTCGGGTAGAGTCGGCCTTCAGGCCGGCGTGTAAGTTGTCGTAAGTACTCCGGGGCTTTAGAGGGTGTGTGAGAACTGTGTCGTCCCTCAACCACCCCAACAAGCGCAAAAACGGCGCTCGTTGGGGGCCCCGGCTACGGGACTCGGATCTATTTCNNCCCAGCACTCCGCCTGCGGCTCCGTGCTGGGCCAAACTGAGCCGCGTTTACGGCGCTGGATTTCCACGCGAAATCCTCGCACCTCTGTCCCAGGCGGGGCCATCTTTGCTCGCGTTACAATGAACTCTTTGCGAGGTCATCATCGTGCTGACGTATGAAGAAATTGTTGCGCTTGAACAGAAATACCTGCTGAACACCTACGCTCGCTATCCGCTTGCCATTGCGCGCGGGAAGGGAGTGTACGTTTACGACGTTAAGGGCAGGCGCTATCTCGACTTCCTCTCCGGGCTGGGAGTTAACGCGCTCGGCCATGCCCATCCCCGCATCGTGAAGGCCATCCGCGAGCAGGCAGCGAAGGTGATCCACGTTTCCAATCTTTACTACAACGAGTACCAGGGCTTGCTGGCCGAGAAGCTATGCACCGCGTCGGGATTGGACCGCGTTTTCTTCTCCAACAGCGGTACCGAGGCGATCGAAGGCGCATTGAAGCTGGTGCGCGCCGCCGGCCACGCCACCGGCGGCCGCGAAAAGTGCATCGTGATCGCGCTGGAGAATTCCTTCCACGGACGCACCATGGGGGCGCTCGCGCTCACCGGCCAGGCGAAGTATCGCCAGGGCTTCGATCCCATGCTGGAGGGCGTGCGCTTCGTGCCGCGCAACGATGTGGAAGCGTTGCGCAACGCGATGGACGACAAGGTTTGCGGTATCGTGCTGGAGCCCATTCAGGGCGAGGGTGGCATTCAGGAATCGTCGTCCGAGTTTTTGCATGCGTGCCGCCAGATGGCCGACCAGTACCAGGCTGCGCTCATCTTCGACGAAATTCAATGTGGACTTGGACGCACTGGGCAGCTCTTCGCCTTTCAGCACTTCGGCGTCGTGCCTGACGTGGTGTGCATCGCCAAGCCCATCGCCGCCGGACTGCCGCTGGGCGCGTTTCTCGCGAACGCGCGGTTTGCGCAGCACATCACTCCGGGCAAGCACGGCACGACTTTCGGCGGCGGCCCGCTGACCTGCCGCGTCGCGTTGGAGTATCTCGCAATTCTGGAGGACGAAAACCTGCTGGAGCAGGTGCGTCGCGTCGGGGGGTACTTCTCGCAGAAGCTACGCGAACTGGTGGAGAAGTTCGACATCGCGGTGGAGGTACGCGGGGTGGGCGCAATTCAGGCGCTGCAGTTGACCGTCCCCGGCAAGCCGATTCTCGAAGGCGCGCTCGCCAAGGGTCTGCTGATTAACGTTACCCAGGACACGGTGTTGCGGTTCCTGCCGCCATTCCTGCTGCAAGAAAAGCACGTGGACAGCGGAATGCGGATCTTGCGCAAGCTGCTTGCGGAGGCACAAAAACAGGAGAAAGCTGCGGCGAGAGCGGCGAAGAGCGCTAAAGCGTAGTACTCACGATCTCAGGCCCGCAAGCGGGACTGACATCACGCTGCGGACCGCGAACGAGTGAGCACCACGTAGCGCTCCGAGGCCAGCAGGATGCCTTGCAGGTCGCTGGCGTGACAGCAATCCACCGCGCCCATAGCCAGAGCATCGGACCACATGCGATCGTCCGCTAGACGATGGATGCACACGAAAGCGGTGGAAGGAAATTTCGAGCAGAGGGCCTTCAGTTCGGAGAAGCCAACCAGTTCCAGGTCGACGACCGCGAATGGAGCGCGAAGGCGCGCCACCGCAGGTGCAATTTCTCCGGCAGATTTTGCGACGGCTAGGTTGCGGAACTGTTTACCCAGGGATGCAGCCAGGCGGTCGACCGCAACTGCATCGTGGTGAGCGAGAACAACATTGATAGGCCGCATGGCAAACCCCTTTTCGAGTGGCGGAAGGGACAGCTTGTTGCCATCCAATGAACCATCTTGTGTGAACAAACGACCACCCCGCACTCCGCGGCGCGGTACATAACTCAGGCAATCATGGGCGGCAGCTATTTTGCAGCGTCGCCCGGTTGGCTCGCGGGTTCGAAGGCTTCCGGATGTAGCTTTCCATTTCGCTTGAGCAGGATTTCCACTTTGCCTTCGGCTTCCTCCAGTTCCTTGCGGCAGGAACTGGAAAGCTTCATGCCCTCATCGAACAGCTCCAGCGTGTGGTCGAGCGAGACGTCCCCCTTCTCGAGTTCGGTCACGATTTTTTCCAGTCGTTGGAGAGATTCTTCGAATTTAGGCAAGCTCAAACTCCACTCGTAATTCTAGTGCAGAATGGTGTCGGTGAACGTAAAAATTTGGTCTCAATCGAACTGCGGCAGGAAATATTTTCTCAATAGAAACGCCAGCCCAGCCGGCGCTGACGCGAAGCGTAGTTTGGTGCCGTCCCTACGGGACTCGGATTGAATTCGACGCTTACTGAGCGTGAAAAGTTAGTGTCTCGCTGGGCCACCTCGAATTGTTATCCCGTAAACTGGCACCTCGGCGGGGCGGCGTACACCAGTTCGCCGATGTCCTGGGGTGTGACGACTAGGTTACCGCGATTGAATGATTGCGGTAGGTCCGTAAGTGCGCTATATTCCGTCTTCATCTGTACAAATATTGCGCCGTCGAGGTGGACAATCCCATGAGTGACACTCAGCCAGAGCAGCCCAAGGAACCCTTTGCGATACGGGATTATATTGCGGTCTCCATTACCCTCGTCAGCATTCTCGGGGTCCTGGCTCTTGCCTGGGTTTGCATCCACTTAGGGAAAGACCCGCAAACAATTTTGAGCACCGTGTTACCGCTCATCGGCACTTGGGTGGGCACGGTGCTCGCTTTCTACTTCAGCAAGGAAAGTCTTGATGCCGCGACTCGGAGCGTTGCCAGCATAGCAAAGCAATTGACGCCTTCCGACAAGCTCAAACAAATCCTCGCCAAGGACAAAGTGATCACGAAGGACCAGATGTTCTTTAAGACGACACCTGAGAGCTCCATCAAGCTGCTAGAGACGCTGGATGAGCTAGAGCAGAAGAAAAAGGGCGATCGCATACCGGTTCTCGATGCTCAGGACCAACCTAAGTATGTCGTGCACCGCAGCACGATCGACCAATACCTCACGGCGAAGGCGCGCACCGCGTCCCCTCCTGACCTGAAAACGCTGACCCTCCAAAACCTGCTCGACGACTACGCTGATCTGAAGACGAAGCTGCAGAGCAGCTTCGTCACGTTGAATGAGAGCGCCACGCTTCAGGACGTCAAGGCCGCGATGGATGCCGTTGCCGATGCCCAGGACGCTTTTCTCGCTAAGAACGGAACGCCCAACGAGCCGATTATTGGCTGGATCACAAACAACATCATCGCCGACAATTCGCGGGTTTAGGGGTCTTTCGTCCCGCAAGGCGGGACTGGCCCTTTGGCGATTCCGGGTTGGACGCGATATCGAATGGGTGCGTTGGAGTAAATTTTTGCCGGGCTGGGGTTGAGCTCATTTCGTCTGGCAATGCGGAACTCCGCCTGCGGGACGAGGCCGGCACAACCCGAGCGCCTCGGGCGCGAAAGATGATAGCCCACCGTTTCAACGGTGGGTAGAGAAATGATGCAAGATTGAGTCCCCCGGGGACGACACCGGATTCTGTCTTGGAATTTGCCCCGCCCTAGCCAAGACCGGGCTAGAACGGGGCACCCAGATAGAACTTTTGGGCGCGTATGTTGGGAGGTTGGCCGGGGCACCCGGCTCTGCAGGTGCGCCCTTCAAAGCGATATTTAGTCGAGCTTCCCCGCAGCCCGTGAAGCCCTACTCCCGTGAAGGCTCCTCCAGCAGCCGCTGGATCGACATGTGGAATTACATTAGCCCGCTACACCGCGGCGCGTTTTCCCGTGCCCAGCGCCTCTAAGACATCGACAGCGCAAGAATACCTGCCGAAGGGCGCGGCAATCTGCGCACCCTGCACCATGTGGCGGACGGCGGCGAGCATGTCTCGCGCGATGGCCACGCCTTCGGCGCGGGCGGCGTCGACGGTGGTCGCCTTCGCCATGCGGGTGAAGATCTCGTCCGGGATGGAAACCCGCAGCTCATTCTTCATGAACTCGGCATTGCGGGTGCTGGTGAGCGGCCAGATGCCCGCCACCACCGGTATGCGGCAGTGCTCGATTTTGCGCAGGAACTCTTCCAGCAGCCGAATATCGAACACGGGCTGGGTGACGGCCAACTCCGCGCCGGCCTCAACCTTGAATTGGAAGCGGCGGATTTCCTCGTCAATGTTGGGGCTGCCGGGATTGGCGCCCACGGCAATTACGAACTTGGTCGAGCCGCCGATGGGATTGCCGCCGATGTCCAGCCCGCGATTCAGGTTGTGGACAATGTTGACCAGGCCGATGGCGTCCACATCGAAGACCGCCGTCGCGTCGGGGTAGTCGCCCATCTTCGGGGGATCGCCGGTGATGCAGATCAGGTTGCGGATGCCCACGGCGCTTGCACCCAGCAAGTCCGACTGAATCCCCAGCACGTTGCGGTCACGGCAGGTGTAGTGCAGGATGGGCTCGATCCCGACCTGCTGCTGCACCAGCAAGCAGAGCGCCTGGTTGCTCATGCGCGCCGAGGCGCGAGGGCTGTCAGGGATATTGACGCCGTCCACGCCCACCGATTTCAGGAACCGCGCACCTTCGATCTCCCGGCTTCCATCGGTTCCCCTCGGCGGAACAATCTCCACCATGGTGACAAACTCGCCGTCGGCGATCTTGCGTCCCATCTGCGAACGTTCTCGCAGCGGCGGCACCTCGACCGGCTGGGCCTTGGCAAGCGCAGCCGGCTTGCGCGCCATCGTGCCGCCGGAGACCGCGCGCAGGAACGCTTTCATGACATGGATGTGGTCGGGCGTGGTGCCGCAGCAACCACCGATGAGGCGCACACCGACATCCACAAACCTTCGGGCAAACTCCGCCATGTACTCGGGCGAGCAGAGATAGATGTTGCGTCCTTCCACCGAGCGCGGCATGCCGGCATTAGGTTGGGCCGAGAGTGGCGCGGTGGTGACGGCGCGGACCCGCTCGATCGCGTCCAGCATGGCCACCGGACCGACGCTACAGTTGCATCCCACCACATCGGCGCCCCAGGCTTCGATTTGCGGACCATAGTGCTCGGGGGCCGATCCATCGAGGCAATTGCCATCTTCGTCGATGGTGACCTGGGCCACGATGGGCAATTGGGGATTCACTTCCCGAGCGGCCAAGATCGCCTGGTGCAGTTCCTCCAGGGAGCCGAAGGTCTCCAGGATGAGCAAGTCCACGCCTTCTTCGTTGAGGGCTGCGATCTGCTCGCGAAAGGCCGCCCGGGCTTCCTCCAGCGAAACCTTGCCCAGCGGTTCGATGCGTACTCCGAGAGGTCCGACGGCGCCAGCGACCAGGGCGTCGAAACTCTTTGCCGCCTCCCGTGCCAGGCGGGCGCCCTGGCGATTGACGTCGGCCAACTTGTCCACACATCCATGCTTGGACAAACGAAACGAATTTGCGCCAAAGGTGTTTGTTTCAATGATGTCTGCCCCGGCCTGGAGGTATTCCTGATGGATGCCGCGGATCAGGTCGGGCTGCGAGAGGTTGAGCTCGTCGTAGCAGCGGTTGATGAAAATGCCCTTGGAGTACAGCAACGTACCCATGGCGCCATCGCATAAGACAGCGCCCTTCTGCAATCGCGAAATGAGGTCCGCAGTCATGGATATTTTGGAGGCTGAAATGCCAAGCTTGCTTGAACTTTATCGCAAACGGAGGAAATTCGCCATCGCCATCGCCCGCGCACCCGAGTGTTCCGCCGCGCTCTGCTATAATTCAGCGGATTCCAACATATCGTCTCAATTCATCATGATGTCCGGGGTAAACGCTTGAAGCGGGTTCCAGTCCTCCTCCTCACCTTGCTAATCGTTTTTTTCATGGCGTCTTGCGGCGGGAGCGGGAGTTCACCTGCGCCGCCCAGCAAGGTGTCGCATCGCGCTTTCATCAGCAATAGCTATTCGGGTAACTTGCAAATAATGGATACCCAAAACGACACTACGCCCTTCACCGCGCAGACCGTCGATCCTACTACTGGCCAGGTGATACCGGGTGTTCCAGTGACCATAACGGTCGGAACCTCGTTGACGTTCGAAGTGGTAAGCCCCGGCCTGGCCACCACGCTGGTTTATGACCAGAGTGGAAATGTACTCGACTTCGTGAATAACACTACTGAGGCGGTAAGTGGCAGCGTGGCTCTTCCTGATTTTGCGCAGATGGCGCTTTTTTCCCCGGACGCTAGTAAAGTGTACGCACCAGTGCGAAACGCACCCATCCCCGGCTTACGTCCCGGCTCGGTGGAGGTCGTCGATGTCGCCTCTTTCACCCTCACTGCGTACTACAGCGTCCCTTCAGCCCGATATATCGCGCTTAGCCCCAGCGGACAATATCTGCTCGTGTTCGTGGACGATTCGGACTCGGTTTTCCTGATCAATTTGACCGCTACTACGGTCAGCGCAGTGGAGATTCCCGGTTTCGCCAGGCCGGTCAATGCGTTCTTCACCGCCGACAGCAACACAGCCTATGTGATCAGTTGTGGAGTCGAGTGCGGGTCAACTTCAGGTGCATCCGTAGCGCAGCTCGATATTCCGTCGCAAACCATCAAGGCGATCCTGCCGGTCGGTGGCGCCAGCGTTGGCCTGCTCAACAACGGAACTTTGTACGTAGCCGGAAATCCCGGCCCCGCTGGGACCTACGATGCGGTGAACGTCAGCAGCATGTCACGCCTGACGGCGAACTCAGTTGCGATCGGCGACGGTTATCACAGCACCATGGCGCTGTCGACCAACAACAAGCTCTACATTGGCGCCAGCACCTGCATGAATATCACCACGGGATGTCTGTCTGTGGTCGATGTCGCCAACAACACCGCTGATGCGCCACTCCCGCCCCGAGGGAATGTAACAGGCATGCTCGCGATTGCTGGCCGGAACACGGTATATGTGATCGAGGGAGGATACCTGGTGATTTACGACACTACTACCGACACCCCCCAGAAAACGCAGGTCCTATTCACAGGAGCGCTTTACGGCGTGGTGCAGGTCGACCAGTAGGGAAGAGAGCCTTCAGCCGTCAGCTAATACAGTGGCCACTGGGTCATGTTCAGGTAAACGCTGCTAACCCCTAGCCCCTAAACCCTGGCCCCTGCCTCTACGGTTCCAGCTTCAGGTGGTGCACACCCGCTCGCTGCACCGCCGCCGGCGAGAACGGCAACGGAAACGTGCGCCCCCGATAATAGGCATCCCATTGATCGTTATAGTGCTCATCGAAGACATTGCCGGACTGGCCATTCACGATGTTCAGGGTCGAGTTGTCGAGGTCCGAGAAGTCAACCGTGAGACGCTCGGAGGGACCGAAGTGTGTACTGACCTGCTTCACCGTTTGACCGTCGCCCGATAGGGGCTGCGGGCCGGGACCGGCGCCACGCTTGAGGATGGGGAAATTACTCCAGAATGGATGCTTAATGTCCACGCGATGAACCCGTCCCCACTTCCACATCGCGAGCGCACTGGGCGCTTCCGCATCGCTTACAGCCCCCTCTACGGCGGCTGTCAATAGCGCGTCGTAGTTGGCGTAGCCCTCCGGCAGCCAGCGTGCAGGTTGATGAGACAGTATGTTCTCCAGCCATACGGGCTTCATGAACCAGTCGTATCGCTTCCAGTCATCGCCCAGCTTTGGCTTGAGCAGCAACTCCTCCAGCTTCTTGCGCGAGAAGTACGCCACTGTCGGCGCCGCTGAGTCGATGGTCACGGCGCCGTCCCAATTCCGCAGCAGGTCGGCGGCCGACTTGGCGCGCTGCGATGCCGTGGATGCGTGATCGACGGCGTACACGAAGCGCTCGGCGCAGAAGCGATCGAACGCCGAAACGATGTCGGTCTGAATCGCCAGCATGTCGGGCGGAGTGAGTTTCTTGTTCGCATTCAGCAGCTTGTAGATGCGTTCTGTCCGATAGGCAGAGGCCCACTCGATACTCAGCGTGTAGGGATATCCGTCAGGCGTGATGCGCCCGTTGGCAGTGGCGATGATCCCCGAGGCCGGGTCATACACGCTGGGAAGCTTGTCGTAAGGAACATACCCGGTCCACTCATGTGAATTGTCGTCACCGGGCACGGGAACCGAGCCGTCACCCGCTGCCCGGATCGGGATCAACCCGGTTGCCTGGTAGCCCATATGCCCATCCACATCGGCATAGACGACATTCTGGCCCGGCGCACCAAACTGCGAGAACGCTGCGCGGAATTCCTGCCAGTTCTTCGCCGAGTCCACGGCAAAGAACGCAGCGCCTGACGCCCGCGGATCATAGATGATCCACTTCAGAGCAAGCTTGCGCTTTTCTCCCGGAATAACGTCGCTAATGATTGGACCGTGCCGGGTGACCTCGACATCCACCGTTACCTCAGGCTTGCCCTTCACGCGGATGATTTCTTTGCGGCGTTCCGGCTGCACCCAACCTTGTGGCGTCAGGTATTCCCCCTTGTCGTTGAACTTCTCGATGTAGAGGTCTTCCACGTTGGGACCGAGATTGGTGAAGCCCCACGCGATGTAGCGATTGTGCCCGGAAATGACGAAGGGCACGCCCGGCAAAGTCACGCCGGCAACATCGAAGTCTCCCGCCGTGAGATGCGCCTCGTACCAGACATTGGGAATATGCAGGTCCAAGTGCATATCGTTCGAGAGCAGCGGCTTTCCCGATGCCGTATGCGCGCCCGAGACCACCCAGTTGTTGGAGCCGGGATGGAGACGTTCGTCCGTAGCTTCGCTGTGAAGGGGCGCGCCGTAGAGCCTGCTATTATTCTTGCCATCACGGGTGCCTGCGGCCCACTCATGGGGATGAAAATTAACCACGGAGACACGGAGATCACGGAGAAGACTCCAAAACTCTGTGTCCTCCGTGCCGGAGCCTGCCCTGAGCGAAGCCGAAGGGTGGTGAATGATTTTCGACGAAGCGAGCACAGCGAGTCCATTCTTGTCATCCCGAGCAACGAGCGCAGCAAATTTACTCTTGTCATCCCGAGCGAGCGCAGCGAGCCGAGGGACCTGCTTTTCTTCTGGCGTGAGGCGGCTGGTCTTTTTCCCGTGCCTCGGCGCCGGATCTTCCTCTTCATTGGGAGTCGTCTCGCCGGGGATCTCGTTTTCGATGGAATTTGTGTCGGTTCCCGGTGGATGATCGCGCCAGGAGGAATTCACAAACAGGTCGGCAGTCAACTCCGGCCCCAGCCTGGCCAGAACTTTCTCTTTCTGCAATTCGTCCTTGTACAGACCATGGTTCAGAAATTCGGTCATCGACAATCCAACCAGCACCGAATCCTCGACCGTCCAGACGTGAGGAAAATAGGTGAGGAAGCGGAACTCCAGCGGGAGGGTTTTCTGGTGCTGCTCGATGTAAGCGTTCACCCCTGCGGCATAGGCTTCGAAGTGGGCACGCTGCGCTATACCCATGTTGGCCACAGTTTTTTCCGCTACCTGCCTCAAGCCAAGGATGCGATGCTCGCGATCAAACTTGACGTAATCCGGCCCCAGAATGACGGCCAGATCGCCTGAAGCGTAGCGCCGGGTCATATCCATCTGCCACAGCCGGTCCTGGGCGGTGACGTAACCCTGGGCAAAGAAAAGGTCCGGCAAATTGGCGGCGAAGATGTTGGGAACCCCGACTGCGTCGTAGGTCACGATGACGGGTCGCGCCAGGCCGGAAAGGCGAATCGTGCCGTCCACCTGCGGAAGCGCTGCTCGAACCGCGCGATAAAACCAAAAATCGAATGCGAGGAAGACGATCAGCAGGACGATCAACACTCCCACGACCGCGCGAAAGATGAATTTAGAGTTGGATGGCCGTGCCGGAATAGCGATGGTCGAAGCTCCCATGGGAAAGCTGATTATATAAGTTTCGGGCGGGCGGGTTCGGGGGAATAGAAACTGCGGGAGTCATCCAGCGCCTGAGAACAGAAAGTTTAGCGAAGGTGTTTTTTGAGGCTCCCCTTCGGTTCACTTTCAGGTACGATATCGTCGGCTATCTGTAACACACGCTTGGTAACCATGTCGGTCAGCACGATACGCTCTGGAGCATTGTTCAGCGACCACGTATCGTAAGTTGGTCCCGCATCGACGAACAGCTCAAAGATCATGCCCGGAATATGCGCCTCGTAACGAACAAAGGGAGTCTCTTGCGCCTTGATGGGACAAATCATTGCCCTCTGTGGTTGCGCGTCGGAGGCAACCAAGACATTCAGAGACGTCTCACGTGGGAACGCTCCATTGCCAAGTAGATAGTCCGCGAACTTAGCCGTGATCTCAGGCCTCAAATCGATCTTTGGCGAGTCGGCAAACTGCTCGGGGCTCTGGAACGTGCCCTTTCGCGTCATGACGATCATGTGTTTGATCGGACCGGCGGGATCGTTCAACTCTGGATAGCATGCCGCAGGCATGAAGTGACTGTCGAGCAGGGTCCCGTAATTCCCACACAGGGCGCAGCTTCCAGTCATTTAGGGTCCCTCCGCTGAGAATTGAGCGCTGGTTGATGGATGCTCATACGGCTGCAGTTTGTCAACTAACCAGCCTTCATCAATTCCACAATCACTTTTGCGGCCACGTCAGTTCCAATATCCCTCGCCACCTTAAGAACGCCTGTTCCTGCCTTAGAGAGAATCGTGGCCAAACCGCCACCATTACCCTTCTCCGCTTCTTCTGCGGCATTACCTAGCAGAGCAACTTGCTTATCATCTTCGCGCGATGAAGCTACCTTGCGGTATTCCGTTCTCAACCGTTCCAGCTCGACAGCAAGCACCTTAAGGTCGGTGTCCTGCTCGATTCCCTTCCAACGCTCCTGAACGTTGACTACACCCCGAGAGTGCCGCCCGATTGCGCCGACTAGCCCATAGTTGATTATCTGATCCCCATGGAACACCGGGCCAGTCGATGGCGCTGACGGTTGTGCTTGGCTTTTGAGGTATTTGCGCCCTTCAGAAGATATTCGGACGTATGCCACCCTGAGGAGCTCGCGCTTGCCACTCATTCCTGAGCGGATATGTGGTGCCTCTATGAGCCCGTCAATGAGTAGCGCATCGATGGCAGTGAACAACGCATGGTCGCTCGGCTCCGGGTGCAGTTCGTACTTCAGTTCAACCATATCAAGCTGCTTAGGAAACGACCTGTTGACCGCCTCTAATACCGCTTGCGCTAATTCCGCATCGTAGCCTGACATTACGTCCTTTCGTTTGCTGTCTTGAAGGATTGTTCCTACCTGCTTCATGGCCTCCTGAATCACAACTTCCTGCCAACCTCCCGGGAAATTGTAGCCGTAGCGCCAATTACTCGGAGCTTTGACAACCGTAAACCCGTGGCTCGTCAGCGCCTCACATCGTTCGATTTGTTCGGCATTCAAGAGTCCGGTCTGGAACGTGAACGACAGTTCTTCCGTGCTTGACTTGCCGCAGATCACTGCGCTTCGGGCCAGCTTCCCGTCCGGCCCAATATACGGTTCGCGGCTCATGCTCTCCAGTGACACCGCAACGAGTCGAGAGTCTTCTTCCATAGGTGGCATTTTACCGAAACTGATTGGCCGGTGCAGCCGGGGGTACCCCCATCCTTCGCGCGGATTTTGGCGCGAAGGGTGGGAGCGACGCACCAAGGACGAGTTCTTGTCCTGATCAAATACGAACATGGCAGTCCACAATTTCTCGTACCCACCCTTTCGCAAACGAGGGGAAAGGATGGGGCACCCGCCGCTCTACCCTCACTCGACGGACTACACGAATTCTGAAATCGTTCTAAACCAGGGATTTGTCCATCAGGATCGCGTTCTCATGCTCCTGAATCGAGGCGAACACGACCTTGTCTTCATACCTGAAGTCTCGGTACGACACGCGGAAACGATCTGCAAATCCCTGCTTGCGAAACACGTGCTGCGAGACTCTCCCCGTAGCTTCGGTCAGCGCCTTTCGATAGCCCTTCCGAAGTCCATTATCAAGACAAGCTTTAACTAGTCCATGCCCAATTCCGCGTCCCGCAAACTGTCCATCAACCGCCACCATGAACAGGTGCAGGTACTCGCCGGCGCAAATTGTCCTCCCTTGACGGAATTGCTCGTCGAGTGTTTCCAACATAGAGAGGATGGGTAGAAATTTGGAGCTGACCTGGCTCAGGTCCAGGGCTGGAGGGGAAGCGAAATCATCGGTGAGAAGCACGCCGGCCAGCTTCCCGGTGTCCCCGCTCCGCGCCAGCACCGTAAGTCCGTCCGCAATAGCTCGGGGTGCAAGAAGCTGAAGAAATTGTTCCAGGTCCCGGAAGGAAAGGCCCATCGCCACGGCGGGCGGTTCAGACTCGCTGAACACCGTGGCCAGCAGACGGACCATTTCCTCCGCATCCGACGTTTTGGCGACGCTATAGTCCACAGGGTCACGGAACATGAAACGAATTCCCCGAGTGCGCCCGGGTTCACTCATTCCCGCGTCGCACACCGAGCCATGAAACCAAAATCCCGATCCAAGCAAAACCAACTTGGATGGGTACCCTCACGATGGTAGCTGGGACTACCCGCCAGTACCTGAAGGTGCTGGGAACCCTTTCATATTGAAAAAGACCGGGAAAGGACGCGAGTTTGGTTCCCTCACTCGCCACTGCGGCCCAGGCGCGCTTTTGGTCAGAACTGCCGGATGGCGTCCCCGCTCGAGACGAGATTCGCGTCGGTTTCCAGCAGTAGTACCCGAGTTTGATCGACGATGTATGCAACGTAGTTGCGTGTGCCCTCCGCCGTGGTGATGGCGACGATGGTACGGCCTGGCGCGACCGTGCCGACCTTATAGGTACCTTGCAGAACCTGCCCCGGGAAGAGATTGGTGGGATCGTTGAAGTCCAGCGTCCCGGCCAATGTCCCCGCACCGTCAGCAGAAATCTGTCCGCTGACGCTGGTGCTGTTGCCCGCCCGGATGCCGCCGGCGACAATAAAGTAGCCGAACTGCTCGGTGGCATAGCTGCCGGCCCACGCCGCATTGCCAGTCACGGATGAACCCTGGGCATACACATTTCCGCCGCCGGTCGCAGTGGTCCGCTGATCGAGATAGTACGCATGGCTTGGCGAAATCAGATACATGCTGAAGGGCAGTGGCACTCCACTCCCACTGAACGAGCCGACGATGCGACCGTTTGAGGCCACGCTGTAGGCACCGCTCAACGATGCCTGCCCTACCGTCCCCGTGTCGTTGACGTCATAGTAGCCCGAGGAAACATTTCCACCTGAAGCGTTCAACTGGATGAGTGTGTAAGACACTCCTCCGGCCGGTGTGTTGGCCGAGGTACTAACGACATAACTACCATTGAAATCCGAGGCGACGAACGACGGCTGGGTCTGCAAGTCGGCACTCCCCAGGAAAAACGTGGCCGCGTTAGGGCACATGAAACGATAACGGTTCGCCGAGATCACGTAGTACACAAAAGCGGCGCTGCCGGTGCTGGCGGAGAACAAACCGGTGCCGCGTCCCAGGCCATCGATAGCGCTGTAGGAGCCGCTCAGCGCCTCACTCTGCGTGATTGTGCCCCCGCAGTTCAGGTCCTGCAAACCGCCCACGTTGCCGCTGCCCAGATTAAAGACACCGATGGAATTGACCGCGCCGCCGCAATTTAGTCCGGTCCCCGCGAAGCCGAAGGCGTAGTTCCCCGACGGCGTAGTGACTCCGGCTGCTGTCTGCTGCTCCAGATTGCCGGTGGCATTGATCACGTTATTGTCGATTTCGTTCAACCCGGCATTGTTCAGCGCTCGAATGGCAATAGCATACGAGAAGCTGCCAATCGAGCTGTTCAGGTTTAGCGTGCCGCGGCCGTCCGGGCCGACATTGTAGGTTCCGGTTACGGAAGAAGCCTGGACGTATCCCGACGAAACATCGTTCAGATCTTCCTCGCCACCGGTGATGTTGCCGAAACCGTCGGCCGTGACCGCTCCCACCGCGTTGAAGGGAAAGCCGTTCACGTCGATGCCGCTCAGACTGAAGATGTAATTACCCTTCAGAGATGAGTTATTGAATTGCACCGCCGTTATGGTGGCGATGGCATTGCCTGTGACGCTGGCATCCGCTTGCAATACTGCAGTGATCGTTACGCTGGCTGGATTGGGAACGATTACGGGAGCAGTGTAGAGTCCCGTGCTATCGATTGTTCCTACGGACGAATTGCCTCCCGCGACCCCGTTCACCTGCCAGTTCACCGCCGTGGTGGTGCTATTGGTCACGGTGGCCGTGAACTGCTGTGTCGCAGCTTCTTGCACATTCGCTGTCGCCGGAGACACGGTGACCGTGGGGGGATTGTTGTGCTTGCCGCCGCCACTTCCGCCGCAAGCTGATAAGGTGCCAACCACAAGCAGTGCAGCCGCAGCCAGGAACACTCTTCTCATCACGGGACCTCGCTCCAGAATCATACGGCGGTTCCGGCCTCGCCGCAACGAAGCCGAGCAGCGCGCCACCTCCTTTCCCCGTGAGCACAACTTCATCGTATTGGAACGAGATGGCGACGAACGGGTCGTTCAATTTTGCAAAACCAGCTTGGATGGGCCACGCATTATAAAAGGG
>PLQW01000119.1 GCA_003160215.1 Acidobacteriaceae bacterium | reverse complement strand
TTCACGTGCGGCTTGCTGCGGTCAAATTTCTCTTTCGCCATTGGAGCTCCGTATCTCTGTTAAATCAACGATTGCTTATGGTGCGCGGGCTAAACTCCCGCACGAATTATCTAAAACTGTTCACGTCGACTCATCCCAGAGACCGACGTAATCACGCCACATTTCACTTCGTTCCTGCCGGACTTCTCCCTTGCACCTTAGCCACGATTTCTTCGGCCACCGCACGCGGCGCCTCTTCGTAGCGCGAGAAGTGCATGCTAAACGTTGCGCGGCCCTGGGTGCTCGAGCGCATGTTGGTGGCATAGCCGAACATCTCGGCCAGGGGCACCATTGCCTTGATCACCTGCGATCCGGCGCGATGCTCGATGCCCTCGATGCGGCCGCGGCGGCTGCTCAAGTCGCCGATGATAGTGCCCATGTATTCCTCGGGCACAACCACTTCCACCGACATTACCGGCTCCAGCAGCACCGGGCTGGCCTTGCGAGCGGCTTCCTTGAACGCCATCGAGCCGGCAATCTTGAAGGCCATTTCGTTTGAATCGACATCGTGATAGCTGCCGTCGTAAAGCGTGGCCTTCACGTCCACCATTTCGTAGCCGGCGAGAACGCCGCCTTCCATGGCTTCCTTGATGCCCTGGTCCACCGGCTTGATAAATTCTTTGGGAATCACGCCGCCCACGACGTCGTTGATAAATTCGTAGCCCTTGCCTGGCTCGTTCGGCTCCAGCCGAATGCGCACGTGGCCGTACTGGCCGCTGCCACCAGTCTGGCGAATGTACTTGCCCTCCGCCTGCGCCTGCTTGCGGATGGTTTCGCGATAGGCAACCTGCGGCTTGCCAACATTGGCCTGCACGTTGAACTCGCGCATCATGCGATCGACGAGGATTTCCAGGTGAAGCTCGCCCATGCCAGCAATGATGGTCTGGCCGCTGTCGGGATCGGTATTGACTTTGAAAGTAGGATCTTCCTGCGCCAGCTTGCCCAGCGCGACGCCCATCTTTTCCTGGTCGCTCTTGGTCTTCGGCTCGACGGCTACCGCGATCACAGGCGCTGGAAACTCGATGGATTCGAGCACGACCGGCTGGTCCTCGTCGCAAATGGTATCGCCCGTGGTGATGTGTCTCAGACCGACGCAGGCGCAGATGTCGCCGGCGTAGATTTCAGTGATGTCCTCGCGCTTGTTAGCGTGCATCTTTAGCAGACGGCCGATCCGCTCCGTCCGCGAACGACCGCTAATCAACACGCTGTCGCCCTGCTTCAGATGTCCGGAGTAGACGCGGATGAACGTAAGCTGACCGACAAAAGGGTCGGTCATGATCTTGAAGGCCAGGGCCGAAAACGGCGCCTTGTCGTCGGCGGCGCGCTCAACCTCTTTCCCCGTGTTGGGGTCAATGCCCTTGACGGGCAGAACATCGAGCGGCGAAGGCAGATAGTCCACCACGGCGTCGAGCATGGGCTGAACGCCCTTGTTCTTGAAGGCGGTCCCACAGATCACCGGGAAGACTTTCATCTTGAGCGTCGCACGGCGCAGTGCGGCCTTCAGTTCGGCCTCGCCAATGGTTTCGCCTTCGATGTACTTGTGCATCAACTCATCCTGATCGTCGTTTTCGACGACGGTCTCGATCAGGATCTGATGGTAGGCGGCGGCTTTCTTCTTCAGCTCCGCCGGAATTTCCTCGACCTCATACTCGGCACCCAGGCTCTCGTCATTCCAGATGATCGCCTTCATGGCCATGAGATCGATGACGCCCTTGAACTTGTCTTCCTGGCCGATGGGCAACTGAATGGCGACCGGGCGCGCATTGAGGCGTTTGCGGATCGTATCGATCGCGTGTTCGAAGTCAGCGCCCATCTTGTCCATCTTGTTAATGAAGCAAATGCGCGGCACGCCGTACTTGTCGGCCTGACGCCAAACCGTCTCGGATTGCGGCTCGACTCCGTGTACGGCATCGAACACGGCGCAAGCACCATCGAGCACGCGCAGCGAGCGCTCGACCTCGGCGGTGAAGTCCACGTGGCCGGGCGTATCGATAATGTTGATCCGAATATCTTTCCAAACGCAGGTGGTCGCAGCCGACGTGATCGTAATGCCGCGTTCCTGCTCCTGCGCCATCCAGTCCATCGTCGCGGTGCCTTCATGGACCTCACCAATGCGGTGCGTGCGTCCCGTATAGAACAGGATGCGCTCCGTGGTGGTGGTCTTACCGGCATCGATGTGGGCCATGATGCCGATATTCCTGCAACGATCTAATGGAACCTGTCGAGGCACAATCTTTTCCGTTTCTTGCTATGCGACTTTGCAGTCGCGGTAATTCGTCGGTAGAACCCGTGTCGTCCCTACGGGACTCGGGCTCATTTTTCGCTTTACCCAGCACTCCGCCCTTCGGCTGCGTGCTGGGCTAAGTTATTCCGCCCCTGCGGGGGCTGCCGTTTACAGCTTCATTCACCCTTGCAAACCAAGCCCATCTCACGAATACACCGAAGCCCTGGCTGCTCTACCAGCGGTAGTGAGCGAAGGCCTTGTTGGCCTCAGCCATGCGGTGCACGTCATCTTTCTTCTTGATGGCGGCTCCACGGCCATTGGCCGCGTCGAGCAACTCATTCGCCAGCTTGTCGATCATGCCCTTCTCGCCACGGCCGCGGCTGTAGGTCAGGATCCAGCGGATGGCCAGCGACGTACGGCGGTCAGCATTGACCTCAACCGGGACCTGATAGTTGGCGCCGCCCACGCGACGGGTCTTCACTTCCAGCACCGGCTTGGCGTTCTCCACGGCCTTCTTGAACAGCTTGATGGCCTCGTCCCCGCCTTTGTCTTCAAGCTTCTTCATGGCGCGGTAGAAGATGTTCTGGGCGGTGCTTTTCTTGCCGTCCCACATCATGGAGTTAACGAACTTGTTGACCAGCGTGGACTGATAGACCGGGTCGGCCAGGGGTTCACGCTTCGCGATATGTCCTTTTCTCGGCATAAATCCTCTAAGCCTTCGGCCTCTTGGCTCCGTACTTGGAGCGGCTCTGCTTGCGGTTGGCGACGCCTACGGAATCCAGCGTGCCGCGCACTACGTGATAGCGAACGCCCGGCAGATCTTTCACGCGGCCCCCGCGGATCAGCACAATCGAGTGCTCCTGCAGGTTGTGGCCGACACCGGGAATGTAGGTCGTTACCTCGATGCCATTGGTCAGCCTGACGCGCGCGACCTTGCGCAACGCGGAATTCGGCTTCTTCGGCGTCTGCGTGTACACGCGGGTGCAGACACCGCGCTTCTGCGGGCAAGACTGCAGGGCCGGACTTGCCGTCTTGTACTTCGGCGCCGTTCGACCCTTGCGCACCAGTTGGTTAAATGTAGGCACTCTTTGCAGCTCCTTCGTTCTTCACGCCAGCTCTAAACTGGCTCACGGCTTAACGCCACGGCAAAACTCTTGGCGGCAACCATGGCCGCACCTTTGCGCATGTGCCATCAGCAGCGCATTGGGCGCTCATCGGGGCACAAGATTTATCCCAACGATTGGGACTGGGCAGCCTTTGCGTGGCCTTAGCGACTGCTCTGCCCATGCTTCCCCTCACGCAACATCCGGGGGAGTATCGGTTTCCGATCAGGTTAGGCGTACGACGGTGGCGCCGTGGTCGTTCCGCAAGCCAGCCCGAAAGCCGGTGCGGAGATCGGGAACGAGGGCACTCCGTTTCGTTGCCTCGGCCTGCATACCCACTGGAAAGCTCCAGCGGAAGCGCAGGCACGTTTCAGCGAGGACATCCTGCGAATACCATTCTACAGGATAGACATCGATGCAGCACAGCCAGACACCACAGGCAGGCCAAGTATGACTCGCAGAACCCATTCAATATAGCAAGTCGGGAACGCTCCGTCAACCAAGCCGGGACAAAATTTCGCTCCGTGGCCACCCTCGACCGACGAGTCCCAAATCACAACTCCATCCGGTTAGCCGGGTTTCAGAGATCGGCATGCACACGGTCGATGCCACACGCAGCGAAGAAAAGGAAACTGTCGCTTGCCGAAACCGTACGCAGCCTCTACACTGAGGGCTTTCCGACAGGAATTATTTTTGCTTTCATGATCCGCCGGATTTGGTTCGGCGGGGAGGGTACATGCGGCAGTTGTCCGTGGTTCGTGTCCTGGCTGCAGTCTTAACGGCCGTTTGTCTTTCCCTTCTCGCCGGTTGCGGAGGAAGCAGCACAGTGACTCCCATTCCCGCCACCATCATCCTCTCCCCCACGACCGTTTCGTTGAATGAGGGGGATGTGACCACGATTTCGGCGATAGCACAGAACGCGTCTGGCGCTCCCATCGCGGTCGACATCACGTTTACCAGCAGCAACCCCAACATCGCTACTATCTCCACCGGTGGGTCGATCTGCGGCGGCATATGGGATTCCAGTTTCATCGTTTGCAACGCTACCATTGGGCAGGGAGGGGTCGGTCAGGTCACCATTACCGCCTCTTCTGGCGGCGTGAATGCCACCCTTACGGTCTACGTACACGAAAAAGTGGACCGCGTTGTCGTCAATCCACTGAGTGGCTGCATCACCATGGGGCAGCTGGTGAACGCATCAGCCTCCGCCTTTAGTACCTCGGCGCCGGGGTGCTCGCCAGCTTCACCATGCGACATCACTTCCACCGTGGGGCCCATTACCCTTGCTTCAAACGACTTGAACGTTGTTGGGAGCTCAGCTGGGGTAGAGGCGACTTACTCTGTGACTACTAATAGCCCAACCTATACTTCGGGCGGAACGGTTACCGGTTCAAAGGGCCAAACCTGCAATCTATCTAACTTCGGCGTTGGGGGCGGATCCGGAATAAACCCCACTTACTCTGCGACTACTAATAGCCCAACCTACACTTCGGGGGGAACGACTAGTGGTTCAGCAGGCCAAACCTGCAGTCTGTCTAACTTCAACGGTGTCACTGGCGCCACAGCAACGGTTCCGTTGACAGGTACGAATGCGATTGCCAGCGGAACACAGCTGACCGTCACGGCGTCAGGGGTACGGCGCAACTACACCACCAACGACGGCCACGCTGAGCAATGGCTCAGCTACTTGTAGCGGTACGGCAAATGTCATTACCGCACTAACTCCCAGTGCCGGTCTTACGGCCGAAACCCCGGGTTCAACCACGATCTTCGCCAGCGTTTCCGGCCTTAACAGCCCCGGCCTTCCGTACATCACTTGTCCGGTGGCATCCATTTTCGTACACAGTGCAAGTAATTACGATACCTCCTTCACGCTGGCAGCGGCAGGGACGCAGGCGCTTACAGCCGACGTCTATGACTCCAACGGCGTGTACATCAAACCGCCGCTCACCTGGGGTTCCTCGGCCATCGCAAGCGCCACGGTCACCAATACGGGGGCCGCCCCCAACAACCCGGGAACGATCACGGCGGTGGCGCCAGGGACGGCATACATCACCGCAAGCTGCAGCAATCCAAGCTGCAATATTTCTCTGCCTCCTCAGTACAGTTTGAACGTAGTAACCGCAAACGTCACCGGCACGACGTCAACCACGGTGTACGCCGCCAGCACAAATTCCACTACGCTGGTTCCCATCAGCACTGCGACCGATGCCGTTGGCTCGGCGATTACGCTGCCGTACCTACCGAACTCGATGGTGGCTGACCCTGCCGGCGCTACGCTTTATCTGGGGTCCGGCTACGGTTTGATGGGCGTTAACCTGAGTACCGGCGCCACCAGCACGCTTCCGGGAGTGTACGGAACCGTCGAGGCAATTTCAGCGGACGGGTCCTACCTGCTGATATCGGACAGCGCGGCGAACAGCATCCGCTACTTTCAAGTGAGCACCTTGACCGTGCCGTTCGTGCAGTCTGGCGACACGACCAACTCCAGCGCTTACACTCCCGACAGTGGTTTGAACGAATGGCTGAACGGGAACATTCTTGGGGTCGGACTGCCAACGACTTTCCTTAGCGCAACAACTCTCGCGTACACCGCCAATGCCCTCGACATCAGTGGCCAGGGCGGACTGACCTATATCACCAGCAGCAGCGCCCAGCAGATTCATGTGCTCTCCACCTGCGACCAGACCGAAGTGCAAGTACCACCCCTTCCCGCGAACAGTCCGACGCTGATTAAGGCGATTCCCAACGGAACGGGTGCGGTGGCGGCCGATTCGCCCGAGATTGATGTAGTTACGACGAAGACAGTTCAGGCGGGCTGTCCATCGACCGCCCAGAATTTCTTCAACAGTTATCCCATGGGCGTAGGACCATTCAACGCCCTGCAGATACTTATGAGCCCCAACAGTTCGAATGCATGGATCGTCAGCGATCTGCCGGAATTATTGGACTTCAACCTCGCCACCTCAACTCCCTCCACAATTCCATTCGTGGGAGGGGCATCGGCGTACAGCGGCGGCATGACGCTGGATAGCACGCGCATTTACGTGGGCACCAGCGACAATACCGTGCATCGCGTCGATGTCTCCAGCAATAGCGACGCGCACCAGATCGCCGTCGGGCTCAAGGACGCCAATGGCAACCCAGTTCCGCCGAATTTGGTGATCGTGCTGCCCTAAGCAAGCCGCTGAGAAGTCGCCGGGATGATGGTTTTGTAGAGTGGGCCCAGGTTCGGATCCAACTGTATTTTTGTCATCCCGTGCCGGCTTTGAGGGTGTTGAAAAAGTCCGAAAGACAAGCCTGTCGTCGGCTGAAAGCCGACTCTAGCTGATAAAAACAAACGGCTTGGACGCGGACCTGAAGGTCCGCACTACCCGAACCCCGCTTCGAGCGCAGTACCTGCGTGATTTGGCAGCCGCTGGACGCGCTTCCTTCGGAACTGGAAATTCACTCTGTATTCTTCTTGCCTTCCCCCAGTTCGCGAGCCACGCTGTCGAGTACACCATTGATGAAGTGCACTGACTCCGGCGTGGAAAAACGCCGCGCAATCTCCAGCGCCTCGTTGATCACGACCGCACGCGGCGTATCCGGGAATCCTAAGAACTCAGCCACCCCAGCGCGCAGAAGATTGCGATCCACGGCTGCCATGCGGTCCATCCGCCAATGCTCCGCATTGCGCTCAATCAACTGGTCGATCTCCTCTGCGCGTTCGGCAGCGATACCGAACAGGTCGTCGGCAAAGCCCCGTACCTTGTCATCGAGGTCCTGGCGTTCACTCCAGAACGATTGCCGCACCTGGTCCAAATTCTGCTTTCCCATTTCCATTTGAAACAACATCTGCAGCGCCAATTCGCGCGACTTCCTGCGAGTGCCGGCCTTGGTCATCGCTTTCCGTCCGCTGCGCTGGCCACGTGTCCGGCAACCTGCTGCCTCAATGACGCCATTTCCACCGCCGCCAGGCCAGCCTCGAATCCCTTGTTGCCGGCCTTCAATCCCGCGCGGTCGATGGCCTGCTCCAGGGTGTCACAGGTAAGCACTCCGAAGGCGTGCGGGACTCCGGTTTCCTGTGCCGACTGACCCACTCCGCGCGTTACTTCGTTGGCAATCACCTCATAGTGCAGGGTGCCGCCGCGCAAGAGGCAGCCGATGCAGACGATGGCATGGTAGCGTCCGCTCTGCGCAAGCTGTCGTGCCGCGGCGGGAATCTCGAAGGCCCCCGGCACCTGAACGATAGTGATGTCGTCTGGATTCGCTCCACACTGCCGCAACGCCAGCAACGCGCCATCCAGCAGACGCTCGGTGATGAAAGAATTAAAGCGGCTCGCCACGATGGCGAACTGCTTGCCCGCCGCATTCAGCGAAGCTTCCAGCCCGCGAGTCTCGCCCGCTTTTTTTGCGTAAGTCAGGAAGCCGATGCGAAGCCCACTCGCTTCCACTTCGAAAAGCCGCGCGCCGTAAGGCGTGTCGCCGATCTCGCGACGGATGATCACACCAAGCTTTTTGGCGATCTGCCACGCACCGTCGGCATCGGAGACTTCGACCATGGCATCGACGCTGGGCGCATCCCCGGCGGCAAGGAACTCAATGCCTCCGCTGGGAGCCAGCATCTCGATGCCGTGGTTCCCGCCCTCATGCCATTCATTGCCCGGTGCGAAACCCAAAGCGCGAAACAACTCCAGCGCAGGCTGCAACTCCTCCAGCGACCTGCCGACAACGCGAGGGAAAACAATCGATCGGATCATAAGGTTAGGTTTCTATTCTAACCGGGGAAGAGCCGCAGGTTGGTTTCCCGGGCGATCGGGATCGAAGGTGACGTACTCACGCGTGAAAAAGTCGACATTGTGATTCCTGCGCCAATAGGGGTCCTTCGACTCGCTGCGCTCGCTCAGGATGACAGAGGTTGAGGGATGACCGCTGAAAATTGGCTGGCCTACTCGTAGCGTAGCGCTTCGATGGGATCGAGGCGGGAGGCTTTGATGGCGGGCAGCATTCCACTCACCAAGCCCACCAGGGTCAGAATGATGGTAGCAATGAATACGATCTTGGGATCGATAATGAGCTGGATATCGGCGGCTTCGGCATTCTTGGCAACCGCGCTGTAGAAGGTGAGGCGGCCCACGCCAATCGAAATCGCATAGGCGAGAGCGATACCCGCAATGCCGCCGGCAAAGGTGATCGCCATGGCTTCTGCCAGGAACTGAAAGAGGATGTCGCGCCGCCGGCCGCCCAGGGCCTTTTCCACGCCGATCTCGCGCGTGCGCTGGGTCACCGATACCAGCATAATGTTCATCAGGCCAACGCCGCCAATGCCCAGCGTTAGCGTCCCGATGAAGGCCAGCAGAACCTGCAAGCCCGCAGTGATGATTTGGAACTGCTTCAATTGCTTCATCATGTTGAAGACGAACACCGCGCGCTTGTCATCGGGCTTGAAGTTGTACTGCTGGGCGAGAACTCCCCGCACCTGGTGCTCCACCAGTTCGTATTCATTGCCTTCATAGTCGAGCCAGATGCCATCCAGGTAATGCGTATCCTTGAAATCGCTCATGGTGCTGAAGGGGATATAGATTACTTTGTTGATGCTGTCGTCACCCTCTTGCATATGCGGCGAGAGAACGCCAATGACCCGGTAGCTGATACCGTCGATGCGCACGTACTGACCCAGGGCATATTCGCCGGAGAACAGCTTGGTCTTGGCCTCGGAGCCGATGACCGCTACCCGCGCGCGCGACAATTCGTCGTCCTGGTTCATCAATCGGCCCTCTCCCAAGTTCAAAGCCTGAATCTTGAACATGCTGGGATAAACGCCGTTGATGGGAAGAGTGTAGGTGCGAACATCCTGTTGCACAACGCAGTCCTTCCCCACCATCGGGGTAATGCGATGCACCAGTGGCGCAGCGTTCACAATGCGATCTATGTCGTCGAAGGTGAACTTTATCTTGGTGCCGGCCTTTTGCCCGCCGGCCTGTTGCGAAGTGCGTCCGGGAAAGACGCCGATAATGCGGGTGCCCCAGTTGGCGAAGATGGTCTCGATGGCGCGGCCGAAGCCTGCGCCGTAGGCCAGCAGCAGAACCACCGTCGCAATGCCCCAAGCCATTCCCAGCATGGTCAGCGCGGTGCGGCGCCGATTGTGGCGCATGGCGCCGTAGGCCTGTGTCAGCAGATCTTTGACCATAACTACTCCTGCCTCAGGGCTTCTACGGGTTGCAACATTGCGGCCTTGCGTGCGGGATAAAGTCCGGCGAAAATTCCGGCGATCGCCAACGTTCCAATGGCCACCGTCGCCGACATGTACGACATGGTCGGAGGATCGAAACCTGGCACCTGTCCCATGCCGCTCATCAGGTGCATCAGCAGCGCAGCGCCTCCCATGCCGATGGCTCCGCTCATAAGGGTAAGGAAGGCGCCTTCCAGAAAGAACTGCAACAATATGCTGTGGTTGGTAGCGCCCAGCGCTTTGCGCAAGCCGATCTCACGGGTACGCTCGCTCACGGCGACCAGCATGATGTTGACGATGCCAATCGCGCCCAGGGTCAACGTGACCAGGCCAACTCCGCCCAGGAAAATGTCCATCACATCGAAGATCTTGCCCACCGTCTCCGCGTTCTTGACGGTGTCCCAGTCCTCGAAGGCATCTTCATTGCGCCAATCGAAGCCGTGATTGCGGGCCACGATCTTGCGAACTTCCTGACGGGCGATGGCGTGCTCGTCGCGCACGCGCGGGCGATAGTTCAAGAAAGAGACGGCGTCCTGCTGTTCTTCCCCGGCCAGCGGAAAGAACTGATGCATCATTGTGTAGGTAAGGAACACGCGGTTGTTGGTCGAGTTGTCATCGCCGTGGCCTACGCGCTGCACCACTCCGACAACCTCAAAGCGAATGCCATTCAGCAGAATCGCGCTGCCGACTGCAGTTCTGCCGCCGGGAAACAGGTTCTTCACCATCTCGTCCCCAACCACGCACACAAACCGCTTTTGGGTATCGTCGGCGTCATTAATCCAGCGGCCGCTGTCGAGCGGCAGGTAACGAATGGTGTTGAAGTGCGGAGGAACTCCGACAACCTCGCCGTTGGTGTTGCCGTAGTCGCTGACTTCGCGAATGTCCTGCCTTCTTAGCACGGGCGCAACCGCGCGAACGTGCGGCGCTTCGCGCTGGATGTCAAGGTAGTCCTTAAAGGTGAGGCGGTATTCGCGACCGGAACTCATGTTGCCCGCGACTGCGGGAGCCCGTCCGGGAAACATGAACATGATGTCTTCCCCGAGCGAGTTCAGCTCGCGCCGGTTGCCCGAGCGGAATCCTTCTCCCAATCCCACCAGCAGCAAAAGAGACCCCACGCCCCAGGCGATGCCAAACATGGTCAGGAACGAGCGCAGCTTGTGCGCCCACAAGGTTCGCAACATCTGTCGCAGGATCTCGAAAAATAGCATCGCTTTGAACGGGGCTCTGCCCTACTTCGGTTATACGCAAGTGCAGGAAGCTAAGTTCCTGAATCGCGACAACTCCCAAGCCTATTGGACAACAAAAGGCATTGAAACGATAGCAAGGTGTGACCAGTAAGAGAATGTTCATGCGAGTTGCGGAAAGTTGTGGAAAAAGGTACCTGGGAGTCCATAACGGCCCCAGATTCGTTTATAGTTGAAGCTGTAGTGATCGGCCGCGACTTTCAGTTGAGCGCGGACCGGCTGCAAATTTTTGGGTTCTAGGAGTCAAGTACGATGTCGAAAGCAACACGAGCCAATGATGGCACCACGCCGAAAAAACGGAGCCGCAAGACTACTCCCGAGGTCGGGAATGGTACTCAGCCTGAAAACGGAAATAGCACTCAGGCGGCGCCACCGCTCACGACGTCGCCCGAATTCGCTCATGCGTCTCAAGCCTCGCCGGTTGTCGAGGAGAAGATCCGCGCTCGCGCCTATGAGCTGTACTTGCAACGCGGAGGCAAGGGCGGTTCTCCCGAGCAGGACTGGTTACGAGCGAAGGAAGAGATCTGCGGTCAGCAGCGTACCGCTTAGGGCCTTGAGGTAGCCGGCAGTCATTCTTGGGTTTTGGTGGGCCAGATCTTGGTCTTGCATCAGCCGGCGACCACGTACGTTCAAAAATAGCGTCACGCCGCGCGGGGAATGCCCTTCCTTCGCGGCTGACAGTGGTTGCGTTACATTCTGGTCGCGAGTATTCGGTTAGTGCATACAACGCTGAACCCTGCCTGAGCATCTTGTTTGTGTACCGCCTTTTCTTGGCTGCGTGGATTACCGTATTTGCTCCGTCTCTCGCGACCTCGCAGCCGGAAGGAGCTGCGGGAGAAAGTAAAAGCGTGAATTTTTGAACCAGGTCCTCCTCGTTGACGACAACCCAGTGCAACTCAGCGTCCGCGAAGCAGTCCTGCGGAAGGCCGGGTTTCAGGTGTCCATAGCTACCAGCGTCGAGAGCGCCCTGGCTATGCTTCGCATCATTCGCGATCGCATCGGCGTAATCGTCACCGACCACCTGATGCCGGGCTATAGCGGGCCGGACTTAGTCCGCCAAATCCGCGCGGAAAACGACTGGATCCCGGTCATCGTGCTCAGCGGTCTGCCGGACGCCCAATGCGAGTACGAAGGGCTGGAGGTCGTCTTCCGGGCCAAACCGTTGCCGCCGCCGGAACTGATCGAACTGGTGCGGTCAAGCCTGGCCGAGGCGAATCGCCATCGCGGCGCGGCTTAACCGTCCGCCGAAAGCCAGGGCTAACTTGTCTCTGCCACGCGCATGGGCAAAGTTACCGGACGATGTGATCTGAATCACATGGCGCTGTGCGCTCAAAAGCGGTATCCTTAAACCATTCGGAAGAAACATTAGGAATACCCTGACTCTTCCACAGTCAGGTATTGAGCAGCTCAGAGGGTTTTAGTCCAATGTCAGACCAGGGACGCAGGTATGTACGCTTCGGCGCGGTGATCGTCGTAATTATTGTGGCGCTCGGCTATCTCGCCTACACCGGCGTGCAGGACAGCAAGAGCTACTACGTCACCATCAAGGAACTCAACGGCATGGGCAACGGCGCGTACAGCAAACGGCTGCGCGTGGCCGGTAACGTTCAGCCCGGGTCCATCAAGCGCCAGGGAACGCACCTGGAATTCCTGCTGATGGAGCAGGACCGCACCCTGCCAGTGGTTTACAGCGGGAGCGAAGCGCCGCCGGATACCTTCAAAGATAATGCACAGGCCCTGGCGGAAGGAAAGTACGGACGCGATGGCGTCTTCCACGCCACCAACATTCAAGCCAAGTGCGCCTCCAAATATGCGCCCAAGCAACCGGGCGCCGCTCCGGTCGCCAACGGAACTGCGCAGAAGGCAGAGCTAGCGGGACAGCCTGGCACGCTGGGCCAGTAGTTCCCGGCTGGAAGCGAGAATCACGGAAACGCACAGCATGACAGGCAGCAGCGATCTCTCCTCTCCGCCTGTCATTGTCCTCGATAACCTGGTGAAATTTTTTGGCCGGTTTGCCGCCATCCGCGGCATCTCCGCCAGCTTCGCGCCGGGTCGCCTGTACGTGGTGCTGGGCGATAACGGCGCCGGCAAGAGCACGCTGCTGCGCATGGTTGCCGGACTGATGGAGCCCAGCCAAGGCAGTTTCACGCTGCTGGGAACGAAAAACCATCGCGAGGTCGCACATCGCGTGGGATACATGGGCCATGCCCCGCTGCTCTATGACGAGTTAAGCGGAATGGAAAACCTGCGTTACTTCGCCGGCTTGTACGGTCTCAATGACGACGACATTTGCCGCAAGGCGATGCAGATGGTCGGGCTCGACCCGGAACTGTCTCGCCGCATCGGACAGTATTCGCAAGGGATGCGGCAACGCCTGTCGCTGGCACGCGCGGTACTGCATGATCCAGAGTTGATCCTGCTCGACGAGCCGTTCTCCAACGTGGATATGCATTCGGCGCGCGAGATGGCGGCCGTGCTGGGAAGGGTCCGCGATAAGGGCAAGACCATCTTCGTGGTTACGCATCAGGCTGCACTGATGGAGGGCGTGGCCGACGAATTCGTGCACATGGCTGCCGGACAGGTCGTATCTCGCGAGGAGAGGTTCCGCAAGGCGGCGGTCTCGAATGCGGAATGGACGCCGCGATGACCACCCTCAGCGTGACTCGCACAACGCTGCTTAAAGATCTGCGCATGGAGTGGCGCTCCAAGGACGCAATCAACTCCATGCTGTTTTTCGCGCTGCTGGTGGTGGTGATCTTCAGCTTTGCCTTCAATCCCACCGCGGAAGAGTCGCGCCGCATCGCCGGCGGACTGATCTGGGTGGCTTTCCTGTTCGCGGCGGTGGTTGCGTTGAACCAGACCTGGGCGCGCGAGCTGCGCAATCAAGTACTCGATGCCTACCGCGTGTCACCGGCCCCGGCGAATGCGCTCTTCCTGGCCAAGGCGATCGGCAATTTTTTCTTCGTGGTGGTGCTGGAAGCGCTGATGGCTCCGCTGTTCGTGGTTTTCTACGATTTGCGATCGGTCGGGCCCGTCTGGCAATTGATCGTGGTGGCGCTGCTGGGAACCTGGGCGCTGGTGGTCAATGGCACCTTTTTCGCGGCGCTGTCCATCCGCACTCGCAGCCGCGAAATCATGCTGCCACTCATCCTTTTCCCTATTTCGATACCGGCGCTGCTCGCCATGGTGGATGCCACCACGTCCATTCTCACGGGGGAAGCTTCGCCCGATTTCTGGATCAAGATGCTGGCGGTTTACGATCTGGTATTCACGGCAGTTTGTCTTCTTCTGTTCGAAAGTGTGTTAAACGCGGAATGAAACACCAGGGGCTAGGGGTTAGGGAATAGTGGATGATAGATAGACACAATATAAAAAGAATGTTGAATACCAAATGAAACAGCTATTTATCGCGTTTGTCGTTCTCACCCTCGGGCTGCTGGCCTTCAGCACCTACCAGGCCCTGTTCGTTGCTCCCACCGAGCAGACCATGGGAGAGGTCCAGCGGATCTTCTACTACCATGTTCCCTCGGCATGGACAGCTGGGGTGTGCTTCTTCGTCAACTTTCTGACGTCGGTCGTGTACCTGTGGAAACGCAACCTTGCCAGCGACGCTCTGGCTGCGGCTTCCGCCGGGGTTGGGGTGATGTTCTGCACCATCGTCCTGATCACGGGTCCGATCTGGGCACGCCCGGTGTGGGGCATCTGGTGGACCTGGGATGCGCGCCTCACGACCACGCTGGTGCTGTGGCTGATCTACGTAAGCTATCTGGTGCTGCGACGTTTTTCCGCGGGAGGACAGACGCAAGTGCTGGCGGCGGCGCTGGCCATCTTTGGATTCGTGGACGTGCCCATTGTCTACATGTCGATACGCTGGTTCCGTACCCAGCATCCTTCGCCCGTCATGGGGGGTGGCGAGAATTCGGGGCTCGATCCAGCCATGCTGCACGCCTTCTTCTGGAACCTGGCGGCCTTCACTTGCGTGGGAATTGTCCTGATGGTGGTCCGTTACCGCTTGCAGATGCTGGAAGAAAAAGTGGAAGCCACGCACGCCGCGGCAGCCTTACAAGGAGGCGCACAATGACCGGCCCAGTCGCATTGAAAGCCGCCTACATCGTCACCTGGGTGATACTGCTGGGCTACCTCGGGTTGCTGCTTCGCCGTTTCCGCCGGGTCCGCGAAGAGATGAAGGACCTGAAGCGCGGGGAGTAACACGAATTACCACAAAGACACGGAGGCCCAGAGAAGAGAAGAAAAGAATTCCTTTTTTACCACGGAGGACACGGAGATCACGGAATTTCAATTGTTGTTTCTTCTCCGTGCCCTCTGTGGTCACAACATTTTTCTTCTCTGTGCCTCTGTGGTGAACACGATTTCTAAGGTGTGCGCTTGACCAGCGAAAAACACGGCCTTCTGGTGTTCCTCGGGGTTGCCAATCTCATCCTGTGCACTCTGTTCGTGATTTTGAGCGTGCCCTTTTTCTGGCGGCAGTACCAGGTGTTGCACACCTGGCCCGAGACCGAAGCGCAAGTCATTCGCAGCGAGGTGGTGACGCAACCGGCGCCCCCGCACGAGCAGTTATACGCTGCCGAGTTGCAGGTCCTCTATACCGTTGACGGCAGACCGATCACGGCAGAACTGATCAGCTTCCAAAGCCAGAACTACCAGCAAACCGCCGACCGGGCGGCACAGTTCCGTGTCGGCAGCCGCCATCCCATCCGCTACGATCCGCATGTCCCCCCACAAGCCCGAATCGGAGCCGGCTGGAACCTGCGCTTTTTCCTTGTGCCACTGGCGATGCTAGGGATGGGAGCAATCTTTGGCGCAATCGCAGCCGTCTTCCTGCTAGCGGCAAAGTTCGTTGTCGCTCCAGTGATCCTGCCGCCTCCGTCGTTGTCATAGAATGGTGACGAGACGAAGGGACTTGACACCCTGAAGGGTTCGTTCCTTCGGTAGTGATGCCCGCCTGAAGCAAATCCTATCGGAACGGGTTTACGATGCGGATCCCGTCGATCTCTCGCGCTTCTTGCAAGTCCTCCGACAAAAGTACACTGCATCCAGCCTGTTTCGCGGCCCGTAGGACCAGAGCATCCCAGAAGGAAAACCCGTGAAGGCGATGAAGGTCGATGGCGGCAAGGATGTCGGCAACGTTGGGGACAGCAACATCGAACTCGGCGAGCAATTCGACTTTCCTGCGAGCAATGCGCGCATCAACGTGCAGTTTCCGCGTGATGGTGACGAAATACTCTTGCAGCACCTGGAGCGACACAACGCCGGTTCCCCCACGCCGGTGCACTGCCAGGAGATCGAGGGCGCGTCGCTGCTTCGCTGGTGCAGCCTTGTCGTCCGAGTAAACGAGAACATTGGTGTCGAAGAAGCTACGGGCGCTCATGAATCTCGTTTCGATCGAAGCGCCAGCCTCGAGAATGACCCCTACCTGAGAGATGTTTGAACTCCTGGATGCTCTGCTCGGGATCATCGCCACCGGCCAGTTTTTGCAGGTAATCACGGATAAGCTGATTGAGGCTCTTGCCGAGGGCGTCGGCCTTCTTTCGAGCGCGTGTCACAAGCTGCTCATCAATCGACAATGTCACGTTCATTAACACAGTATATGTGCGCATGTATCATGTGTCAACTTGTCGGACGATTATCTCGGGGGCAGCGCTCGCTTCCCTGCTAAACTATCCCACTGTGTACGTGACCAGCCATCCTTCGAACGTGCGCCTCATCGGCTTCACTTGAAGCCCCTCCCTCTAATCGCGGGCCGATTTCCCATTCCAAATTAACCATCGAGAGCAGGAGATATGTCATGAAGCTACGCGTTTTGTCGTCGCTGTTGCTAGCGTGTATTACGGCGTCGCTTTCCAGTGCGCAGTCCGCGCCAGAGAAGCCGAAGTTCAGCCAACCCGCCCGCACATTTCGCTTTACGTATTCCTTCACCGTCAAAGACATTCCGCCGGGAACAAAAGTCGTGCGCGTGTGGGTTCCGGTGGCGCACACCGATGAGCACCAAGCCGTGCGCCTGGTGAATGTCAAAGCTCCGGTGAAGACGGAGATGACGCAGGAAGCGGAGTACGGCAACCGCATGATGTACGCCGAAGTCCGCAATCCGGCACAGGGTACGGCCGAGTTCACGCTGGAGTACGAAGTGACACGCCGCGAGTACTCGCTCGGCGACTTTGCGCAACTCGAACGCAAGGACAGCAAGCCCGGTGTCGTATCGGCGTCAATGACCCGGTTTGTTAAGCCTGACAACCTCATCCCCATCGACGGCAAGATAAAGAGCCTGTCCCAAGAGGTGACCGGCAACCAGGTTGGGACCGTAGCCAAAGCCAAAGCCGCCTACGACTACCTGTTCACGACCATGCGCTACGACAAAACCGGGACCGGCTGGGGACGCGGAGATGCGCTGTGGGCCTGCGATTCCAAGCACGGCAACTGCACCGATTTCCATTCGCCGTTCATCGGGATGCTGCGCGCCGACAACATTCCCGCGCGCTTCGATATCGGATTCCCTGTGCCCGAGAACAAGGACAAAGGAGACATTTCCGGCTATCACTGCTGGGCGGAGTTCTATGCGTCAAAGATCGGCTGGATCCCGGTCGATATCTCCGAGGCGTGGAAAGCCAAAGAGAAGAAAGGCTATTTCTTTGGTAGCTTGGACGCCAACCGGGTCAAGTTCTCGACCGGCCGTGACATAACTCTTTCGCCCAAGCAGGATGGGCCGCCGTTGAATTATTTCGTCTATCCTTACGTCGAGGTTGACGGAAAGCCCTACGAGGGTGTGAGCAAGCAATTCAGCTTTGAAGAACTGAAGGCCGGTGAGCAAAAGGCGTCCGGGTCGAAAACCCCCGCGGGTTCGCCGCGCATGTAGCCTGGCCCGCACGACCCGAAACGTCGTTTTTGTTAGCAATCTCTCCACGCGCTGCTCCCGACAGCGCCTTTTTCCATTTCACGGTGTTCCCTTATTGGTAGGCCCAAGGGAATACGATAAAGAAGCCCAACTTTCCGGAACTTTCCGTTTCGGCCAGGCGAAATACTGACGGAAACGAGATCGGGTTCACCACTGAGGTGGAGTTGCTGACCGACCTAACCGACGAACAGTTGCTTGCGCAAGCGCTGGCCGGAGATGAAGATGCCTTCACTGCCCTCTATCGCAGACGGCAGGGTCCCGTCTTTCGCTTCGCCTTGCACATGAGTGGCTCATCGCTCATCGCGGAAGAGGTAACCCAGGATGTTTTTATGTTCCTGATCCAGCGGGGCCGCGACTTCGACCCGTCGCGCGCCGCATTGGGAGCCTACCTGTTCGGCGTGGCCCGCAACTACGTGCGTCGGGCGCTGGAGCGCAATTATACGGAGACGGCGTTGAGCAGTCCGGTGGATGACGAAGCGCAGTCCTTGACGGTCAACAGCGATCCCGGTGAAGGAATCGCCCGGCAACAAGCTTCGACTGCGGTGTGGAAGGCTGTCCTTTCTCTGCCGGAACATTATCGCGAGGTTGTGGTGCTCTGCGATCTCCAGGAGTTGAGTTATGCAGATGCGGCGGAAGCGGTTGGTTGTGCGCTGGGCACCATCCGTTCGCGGCTGCACCGGGCGCACGACATACTCAGCCGGAAGCTGCAACATTCGGCAGCGGCTGCACCTGGACTATCGAACGTTACGGAGAGGTGCTTGTCATGACGTGCCGTGAATTTGAACATCGTGCTACCTCTCTGACTTTGTGGGAGCTGTCACGAGCCCAGGATCAGCAGATCCTAGGCCATGCGGGCGGGTGCCAGAAATGCGCAGCCTGGTTGCAACAGCAGCGAATGCTCGCGGCCACGATGCAAACGTTGCAAGCGCGAACCGCCGGCTGCGCGGCTGGCCCCGATGTGGAACGGGCGTTGCTCCGGGCATTCCGGCAGGGACCCTCCCAGGCTGTGCGGCCGGAGATGGCGCACCGTTTCACTCCAATCGCCATGCGGCTCAGCCGATTCTTCGAAGTCGGGGCATATGTGGCCGTGGCGGCAGCCATTGTAGTGGGACTGTTCCTGGGCGTGCAGCTTTGGGAGCGGCGTTCCGTGACCTTGCCGGTGCAAAGCCAATCGGCGCAGCCGAGCGCCAGTTTGCCCAGCGTCGTCGCCCAAGAGTCTGGATCCAACCCGCACCAGCAGCGACCCACAGTGTCGCGAAGCAGCGTTAACCGGTTGCGGCCACGGCACGTTCTTTCCGCAAGCCAATCGCTTCCGGATGCGGCTGAGCCATCGCAGACCAGCACGGACGCAGACTATGTTGCCCTGATGTTCTGCGACCCGCTGAGTTGCTCCAGCGATGCCCAGGTGGTGCGGATGGAACTTCCAAGTGCAGGAATAGCAGGTTCTGGCGGCGAACAGGATGCTCAGATGCGGATTGCCGATGTCGTCGTGGGCTATGACGGAGTGGTACGGGCGGTTCGGATTGTGAACTGAAGGAATAGCAACTACATCAGTTAAATCGAAATCGAGGATAAAACCATGCGTGTTATGAAGTCTGCGATTCTTCTTAAGGCCGGTAAGTGGCTGCTGCTCGGGCTGACGTTGGTTGGGCTAAGTGCATTCGCGGCGGCGCAAAGTGAGGCTCCGGCGCCACCGCCTCCTCCGCCACCCCATGACATGATGATGATGCATGGTCCCGGCCCCATGGCCGGAATGGGTCATGACGGAATCGGCGAAGGGAAAACGGTCAAGGGAGTGCCCATGAGCGGGGAGATGATCGTTACCCGCGACACGACTCTCGCCGATGGAAATAGTATTCACACCCAAAACCAGACGATGATCTATCGCGACTCCCAGGGCCGGGTCCGTCGTGAGATCGGATTTGAACTGAACACGCCGTCTACGGGCGCTGCCAAGCGAGCCATGATCGTGATCACCGATCCGGTCTCGGGAAATCGCTATATGCTCAATCCGGAAAACAAGACGGCGCATCAGATGCCGCTTCATCCCGGCAAGCCTGGGCCGGGCGCTCCAGATGCCATGCACGACATGCATGGAAAGATGGGGGGAGGGCCCAATGCCGCCAACCTGAAGACGGACCAGTTGGGGACCAAGGCGATCAATGGACTGCAAGCGGTGGGTACGCGCATGACGCACACCATTCCCGCCGGCGAGATCGGCAACCTGAACCCGATCGAGGTGGTTACCGAGCGCTGGTATTCTTCAGATCTGCAACTGCCGCTGCTGACAAGCCACAACGACCCGATGATGGGCACGATGACCGTCAAGCTGGTCAACATCAATCGCGGGGAACCGGACGCTTCCTTGTTCCAGGTGCCATCCGATTACAAATTGGTCTCCGGCAAGCCGGGTGAACCACTCTACATGCCGATGAAGCCTTAGCACTCTCCACTCGGCGGAGGTCCGGAATGGGCCTCCGCTTTTTTCCTCGAAGGCTGGGTTGCGGCTTTCTGCGAGGCGCTGACAGCAGCCTCTTCTCTACAAAACTTTGACATTGTCTCTTCCGGATCGCGGTACAGTTGTCTGTTGCCTCGGTCGCATTTGCCCAACGCGGCTCACGGTCGCAATCCACCGAGGTTGAGATCCAGGTCGGCGTCACCTACCCCAACGAACAGCCCGCACCCCGACAATCGCGCGTCGACTTGCTGAGAATGCCACTACGGAGTACGAAATGTATCTCCGGGAGAGTCCTAACGGTCCGGAGGCCAACCAGGTGCGTGCGAGCCTGGCGCGCGTCACCGCTAACGCCAAAGCCACGCCGCAATAACCCCATGGCGCGTCGCTGAAACCGTGGGTGAAGACCGACCGCGCCGGACATCCATGAGAGCTGGCCGAAAACAAAGAGAATCGCAAACCGGGGACTTATTCCACCTCGTGCTTGGCAGTGTAGCCTTCGCGGGCCGCGATCTGGTACTTGATGTCGTGGTTCTTCTGGTCCTTGATGATGAGCGGCTTGTTATCCGGTCCAACCAGTTCCACCTTCAACTTGCGATAGGTGCCGTCTTGCTTGGGGTTCGTGGACTTGTACGTGATGGTGTATTGATTGCGGATCGCCTGGGCGACTTCGCGGAAAATGTCCGGCATTTCACCCATCATCCGCGGAGCATAGGTGCGGCCGCCGGTCATCCGGGCGAAGGTCGCCATCTGGTTTTTGGCCTGGACGTAGTCCATCAGCGCCATGGAAACGTTGGGATTCGAGCCAGCCATTGCGTCCACCCGCTGCAGGTAGGCTTCGCCGGTACAAATGGTATAGATGGTCACGTTCGGCGTGATCTTGACCTTCTTTAGAATGGTGTCGTAGGTGATCTTGCTGAAAGTATCGCGACCGCTGGCGACGACGACCAACTCCTTGTGGCCGGGGATACGATCCAGGCGGTCCAGCGTGTCATACATGGCATCGAAGATGTTGGTCTCTTGGAACCCGGGAATGCGCAGCATGTTGAGGGCGGCGAAGACCGCTTGTTTGTCCTGGGTGAAGTCGAGCAGGATGTGCGTCTTCATGTCGAATTCTGAAATGGCGACCCAGTCCTGCGGCTGCAGGTTCGAGGCAAAAGTGTACGAGGCGGTCAGCGCGTCATACATGAAGTTGTAATTGGTGGACGCGAATTCCACCAACAGCACCGCGGTGATCGGCGCCTTGCTCATAGTGACGCTCTGGATTTGCTGCTGAACGCCATCTTCGTAAATCTTGAAGTGCTCCTTCGCTACCTGTTCCGGCAACGCCAGTGGGCGCCCGTCCTTCTGCAACACGCGCGCATCCACGGTGACTAACGGAACGTCGACATGTAACGAGTATTGCGGATTGTCGGTAGGCTGTTTCGGCCTGGGCGGAGGCGGGGCTTCTTCCGTGTCCTTCTTCTTGGGCACGGCGATGGACCCGGATTCCCCCGTGGGCCCTCCGGCTTCGGCAGGCATCTGCTCTTGCTGGCTCTTAGTTGGCTGAGACTGCGTTTGCGTCCCCGAATCGCTGCCGCTGGAGGATAGCGCGCGTCCCGGTATGGCGAAACAAAGAACGCTCGCCACCAAGGCGATAACCGCCATACTCAGGGGGCTAAGAACAACCGGTGAAATACCGGGATGGTAAAGGTGATTCTCGGAACACATCAGGATGCCTCTTGGGCCGGACTGTCTGCTAGTATAAATGCAAATTCAGCCTCTTTGACTCGCTGGGGTCCGCAGAAAAGTGTTTAAGCGCTAACGTTACGGCACCGCCGCAGTCAATTCAGCCAGTCTTGGCGTCCATGAGCGATGCTCTCGGGCGCAGTGGGGATTATCGATCTTCGTGGCAAAGCCGCACCGCGGCTTAAGGTAAGGGATGAGGAACATGTTGCGCAACGTCGTCTCGTTGGTACTACTCTGCCTCACTTCGCTGGCAGGCCTCGCGGCCGAAAAGCCAAAAGTTCAAATCATGCCAGAGGACCAGGTCAAGGCCGGTATGCATGGTGTGGCGTATACCGTCTTCGAAGGCGTCGCGCCTGAATCGATGGACGTCGAGATCCTCGGCGTGCTGCGCAATATGGCCGGCCCGAAGTCCGACGTCATCCTGGCGCGGCTGCACGGGAAGAAAGTCGAGTACTTCGGCGTGGTCGCCGGCATGAGTGGCAGCCCGGTTTACATCGACGGCAAACTGGTTGGCGCTATCGCGTATCGTATTGGCGAGTTTTCCAAAGAGCCAATCGCCGGCATCACTCCGGCTAGTTCCATGCTCGAAATTGATGCCATGGACAAGACGCCAGCGACGGAAGAGGCGCGCGGGCTACCGCGAGACAAGCAGGCGGCAGCTCGAACTTCGGGACCTGGCTTGGCCACTCCGAATCAGCAGGACCCAAGCTATGCGAACCTGCTGAAGCCCATCGAGACTCCGTTGGTCTTCACCGGGTTCAGCGAAAACACGATTCGCCTCTTCTCTAAAGATTTTGCCTCGGCTGGAGTCGTTCCGGTTATGGGCGCCGGTTCGGTGAGCAATGACAAGCAGCCGGAGCCGCTGGTACCGGGCTCGGCGGTCAGCGCAATTCTGGTGCGCGGCGACATGAACATTGCCGGCACTTGCACCGTCACGTATCTCGACGACACCCACCTGCTGGCTTGCGGGCATCCGTTGCTGCAGTCCGGCAGCGTCGATATGCCGATGACCAAAGCGACGGTACTGGCTACTCTGCCTTCGCCGGAGAACTCCTTCAAGATCGTCAACACCACCGAACCGGTTGGGGCGTTCGTGCAGGACCGCCGCGCGGGCATCATGGGACGCTTCGACCGCGAACCGCACATGATCCCGGTGACTCTCACCTTCCACGGTGTCTCCCATCCCAAGCAGTTTCATTATGAAGTGCTGAACAACGCCAAGATCACGCCGGCCGCAATGATGGCCACGGTGTTCAATGCCATCCAGGGGATGAACGAATACGGTGAGGACACTACCTACCGTTTGCGAGGCGATATATCCGTTCTGGGCTATCCCAAGCTGGGCGTGAAGAACATGTACGCGCCGCTGGACGGCACGACTCCGACGGCTTACAGCATCGCACTCGCCATCGGCGAGCACTTCAGCCGTATCTTCGAGAACCCTTACGCCACGCCGAAGATCGAAGGGGTGGAATTGAACTTCGATCTGGTTCCTGACCGCCGCTCGGCGCGGCTGGAAACTGCCCGCACGGACGTCACCGAAGCTCGTCCCGGCGATGAAATTACCATCGAAACTCTACTGCGGCCGTATCGTGGAGAAAGCATTCTTCGCCAGATCCCGGTGAAGATTCCGACCTCCACGCCCAAAGGCACGCTGCGCATTCTGGTCAGCGACGGCGACACTCTCGATAAGATGCGCCGTGTGCCGGGACCCATGAGCCGCCGCCTCGATCTAGGCTCCACGATTGCGCTGCTCAACAAGGAGCACATCAACTCCGAGCTCTACGTCTCACTGCTGGAGGCGAACCCCCAGGCCATGGTGGACGAGCTGGCGACCATGGGCACCCGCCTCATGGTCTCGGTGTGGNNGACAAAGTGATGCCGACGTTGCCGCTGTCCGTAATGAACGTGATGGATGGCATGCGCGGTACGCAAGACATGATCGTCGTGGGCGAGTCCGCCGTGGATGAAGCGTCCACTCCCGTGGATTACGTGGTGACGGGTTCGCAAATCATCACGCTGACGATCAAGTAGCTGGCAGTTGATTGACTACCCAGAAGGGGCACAGAGGTAGGCACAGCGCCGACGTGCATCTGACCCCGTAGCCGCTGCAGTACCGGCCACCATTTGCCGCCCCCCGCTGTCAGGATTGGTTGTGTAATGGCCTGGTTACATCAACTACGGCGGCGCAATTTCCGCAACTATCTCATCGAAGATCGGTTCCATCCCTGT